>CAYOJU010000442.1:0-1701 GCA_964404355.1 uncultured Sideroxydans sp.
ATTTCATTTTATTAGTTTGTTAAGTGTATTTTGCAAGAAGTGATGAATTAGATAATTTATTCATCTCGTGTTTTATTTATTTCTTAATTTATTTATTCTTGTGAGTTTTAGAGTTCATAGGTAATTGCTTAATTTAGTAATTTATTTAATAATGTGAGTGGTTAGTAAATTTAGATTGTCGTTAATTTTTTCAAAATGTTATGCATGTAGAATGTCAAGAAGTCGTGATCCGTGTGGTCCTTCAGATGCTGCAGTTGCATATGATGATTCTGGTTTTGATTCGTCATGGTCAGCAAGTAATTTTAGCAATTTATTATGGATGCCGCATGACCAACATAAGGTCTCACGAATCCATGATAATGTAAGTTACTCCATGAATCATATAATATTTTTTTTTTATAAAATGATATAACTATTTGAATTACAATATTTTATTTTAATCAAATTGTATAACATTGACAGGATTACAGAAATGTAGGAGTGGACCCTCGAGGTGTCTGGACTGGGATTGCGTACCACAACCTTTGCAAACCATTCTTGCTTAGACTCGGTTTGTATCAGGTTTCTCAAATGGATCACATAAAAATTGACCCAGCACTCCTCGCTGGTCTCGTGGAGCGATGGAGACCAGAGACCCACAGTTTTCATCTTCCCGTGGGAGAGATGACAATTACGCTGCAGGATGTTTCTTGTCTCTGGGCGTTGCCGATCATGGGGTTACCGGTGACGGGTGCTTCAGACCGTACTTGGTCTATCTTAGTGGATCAGCTTCTTGGAAATGGGACCGCAAGTGCGGTGCTTAAAAAGAAGAAGAGATCGGGGCCAAACGACGCGGAAGAGGTTCGTTCGCAATCTGGGTGCTATAAATTTGAAAGAATTGCGTGCTCGATTTGCTGGAATGCTAAACACGGAACCGGATGAGCCCACAGAGGAGCAGATACGCCAGTACACAAGGGCGTATGTACTCGATTTGTTCGGGTCTATGTTTTTTGCTGATTCGTCGGGAGATTCGGTTCCGGCAATGTATTTACAATTTCTACAAAATCTTGATTCTCCGGTACAGTACAATTGGGGTGGGGCTTTTCTGGCTTATCTCTACAAGAGCCTATGTGTTGCGGTTCAGCGTAAAACAAAGCTTATGCTCGGGCCAAATGTGCTTCTACAACATTGGTGTTGGTCTCGTTTACCGACCGGCCGTCCTCGTCCCTTACATGATTGGAGTCCAAATTGGGGCAGTCCAAATGAACACGAGTGTCCAGCATTCGGAGATAAGTGGTGTTGTCTCCATGATTATCGCACGGGTCACAATCGGAGTGGAGTTAGTTACTTCCGCGAAGAGTTGCAGAAGCTCGAAGATTACATGGTAAACTGGGAGCCATACAACGCATTGTTAAATCAGGTACCGCGTAAGCTGCCATCACGAGTTATTGACGAAAGGGGTGTATGGCTAGCTCGTGTGCCACTTGTGCACTTTTGGATAATTGAGCATTATTATCCAGATCGTGTGATGAGGCAATTTGGGTATGCACAGCCCATTCCGCCACCATTGCCGCTCCCCGAGGTTGAGGTACGCCGGTTACATAAATTTGTTCACAGTTCTAATGTGGGAATTGTGAATTGGTCTAATGTGCACCAGAATTACGTAAATGAGGCATCTAATCCAGGAAACAACTTGGTTGTTCCAACCGGGTATTGGAGTCA
>CAYOJU010000443.1:0-1693 GCA_964404355.1 uncultured Sideroxydans sp.
GGCGCATCGCTCCACTGCGCGTTGCGCAACAGGGTGACATGCGGCTTGTACGGCCGATCTTCCAGATGAAAGTGCTGCTTGCGCAGCCCGGCTTCCAGTTCTTGTACCAATTCGGCAAGTTGTGGAGGAGTCGCCTCCGGTGCGGCATAGACAATGTGGTTGTGCCCCCAATAATGGGCTGCGGTCAATTCCAGCTCAAAATCCCTGGTATTCGACCCTTGCGCTATCGACCTCAACGCGTCCAGACGGCTTTCTTCCACATCCCCCAGGAATACCAGCGTGGAATGCAGGGTATCGGTGCGCATCACACGACCACCGCACAGCTCGCGTAGCGGCGAATGCCATGCAGACAATGCCGCGCATTCGGCCGCATTGGGCCAAAGGGCAAAGAACAACCGGACAGTAGGGGCTTTTTCCATCTGCATCATGATTTCAGCTTATCAGGTTGCATATATTCCGTCAGGGTCGAGCAAATACGCTGGATACGGTAGAATGCGCGCCTTGTTGGACGGCAAAAAACCATGAACGCACGTTTACGCGAAATCCCTTACAACTACACCTCTTTCTCCGACCGCGAGATCGTGCTGCGCATCCTCGGCAGCGAAGCCTGGGACATCATCAACACCCTGCGCGAAGAGCGCCGCACCGGACGCTCGGCACAAATGCTGTACGAGGTGCTGGGCGATATCTGGGTCCTCATGCGCAACCCGTATCTGGAAGACGACCTGCTCTCCAACCGCAAGCGGCGCGAGGCGCTGATCGGCGCGTTGCGCCATCGTTTGAATGCAATCGAGGCACGCCGCCAGGACAACGAAAAAGTAAAGCGTCTGCTAGACCTCACCCATGCAGCGGTAAACCAGTTTGCCGAAGAATTTGAACACACCCTGCAGTTGCGCAAAAGTACCCTGCGCACCCTGAGCCGCCATACCCGCAAGGACAACATCCAGTTCGACGGACTGGCGCGCGTATCGCATGTCACCGACGCCACCGACTGGCGCGTGGAATATCCGTTCGTGATCCTGCATCCGGACACCGAAGAAGAAGTTGCGCCGCTAGTGCGTGCCTGTATCGAGCTCGGCCTGACCATGATCCCGCGCGGCGGCGGCACCGGCTACACCGGCGGCGGCATACCGCTCACCAAATACTCTGCCGTCATCAACACCGAGAAGTTGGACGCCATCTCTTCGGTTGAGCAACTGACGCTGCCCGGTCTGAGCACTCCCTACGCCACCGTCCAGTGTGGCGCCGGCGTGGTGACACGCCGCGTGATGGAGTTGGCAGAAGCCAACAAGCTGGTGTTCGCGGTCGACCCGACATCGGCGGATGCTTCCTGCATAGGCGGCAACGTATCAATGAATGCGGGCGGCAAGAAGGCCGTGCTGTGGGGCACAGCGCTGGATAACCTGGCTTCGTGGAAGATGGTTACTCCGGACGGCCTGTGGATGTTCGTCGAACGTCTGGACCACAACCTCGGCAAGATCCACGACGCACCGACCGCGCGCTTCAAGATTTCACGTTTCGAGGCCGACGGCAAGACACCGTACGGCGAACCCGAGATCCTGACCATCCCCGGCAGCACCTTCCGCAAGGCAGGACTGGGCAAGGACGTTACCGACAAGTTCCTGGCTGGCCTGCCCGGCATCCAGAAGGAAGGCTGCGACGGCATCATCACCTCGGCGCGCTTCATCCTGCA
>CAYOJU010000444.1:0-1693 GCA_964404355.1 uncultured Sideroxydans sp.
ATTCCGACTTCTGACAAATTGGGTTCCTTGCGTCTGGTCGCTTCTCCTGATGGGGCAGATGGCTCGGTGAAAATCAATGCCGATGCAAGAATGTATGCGGGTCTATTTGACAAGGAACAGACAGCGAAGTTGGATATTGATCCTGCGCGCAAAGCCTATGTGCACCTGATTAAGGGTGAACTCAAGGTAAATGGCCAACCACTAAAAGGTGGCGATGCACTGATGATTGAGCAAGAGGCGAAAATTGCGTTGTCAGGTGGCACAGGTGCAGAAGTCCTGGTGTTTGATTTGGCACCCTGAGTTCATAATCTTGATCCGGCATTAAAGGAGGACGATCATGACTAATTCAGAATTTGTCTATGTGACTTACATCCGCACAACACCCGAAAAACTCTGGTCGGCGCTGACCAACTCGGAAATCGTAAAGCAATACTGGTTTGGCATGCTTTGCGAATGTGCCTGGAAAACAGGTGCGTCATGGAAAATGGTTTTTGAGGATGGTCGCATCGCCGATGCAGGTGAGATTGTCGAGATCGATCCACCCAGGCGCCTTGTCCTGAAATGGCGCAATGAATGGAAACCGGAGATGAAGGCCGAAGGCTATTCGCGCTGCACGTTTGATCTTGAGTCCGTGGCGGGTGCGGTGAAATTGACGGTCACTCACACCATGGATCACGACCATTCGAAATTTGTCGAGGCCGTTTCCGTCGGTTGGCCGCAAATTCTCTCCAATCTCAAGTCGCTCCTTGAAACCGGAGCCGTCGCCCTGATCGAGCATGGTGGACATTAAATGACCGGAATCATTGAGGCCGGAGTCAAATTGCCTTTGAACAACCCGGCCACGACACCCATGGCTTTTCTAATAGGGATGCGCCGATTAAGTCTGGTTTCCTCCCTCTCCCTTTGGGAGAGGGCTGGGGTGAGGGTGAGCATTCAACGAGTTATCCCTCACCCTACCCCTCTCCCAGAGGGCGAGGGAACTTATTCGGCGTTTCCATAGGTATCTCACCTGCATCACGATGTCTGAAATCAACAGTCGCCAGAACAGCGGCACACCCGCTGCATTCGGTATGCCAAGTTGTTGAGTAGTTTTACTTGCGTCCGATCTTGACGATCACCCACTGTTTGTTTTCACCTTGCATCAATTCAAAACGTATCGCGTCACCGGCTTTGAGGTCCTTGGGCAACGGATCGTGCAAGGCAAACCACATGGTCATCGGCGGCCAGCTCAGGTCGGCAATGGCTTCATGCGAGATCAGTACTTTGCCTGACGCGGGGTTTACATCCTTGATGATGCCAACAGCCTGGTGGCCTGCTGTGCTGGGTGCCATCTGCATCTGATGCTGCGACATGTCGTGTTCCTGTGTTGCGGCCTGTGCCATTCCGTTGCCGATGGCGAGGGTCATGCCCAGTACGAGTGTTAACGTTTTCATTGCTGTTCCTTTACAGTTGGTTGAGGTGTTGAAGGTTGCACTTGCGCTGTCTCACCCCGGGAGGCAGAAGCAAGCTGGTGTTGTTTGAGTAGCGTGTAGATGGCTGGGATCACCAGCAGCGTGAGCACAGCCGAAGAGATCATGCCGCCGACCATGGGTGCGGCGATGCGGCGCATCACTTCCGAGCCGGTGCCGCTGCTCCACAGGATGGGCAGCAGGCCGGCCATGATCGCCACCACGGTCATCATCTTGGGGCGCAC
>CAYOJU010000445.1:0-1680 GCA_964404355.1 uncultured Sideroxydans sp.
CAAATTCTGCGCCCTGCGAAAAATGTTCGACAAAGTGACAGTAATGCACGTCCCTCGAAGTCAGAATTCGCAGGCAGATGCGCTGTCGAAGCTGGGCGCTATTGGTAATTTGGACAAAGAACGGCCAGTCATCATTAAAGAGTTACCTATCTCGAGCTTGGAAATAGAAATACCGATCATGGCGATAGAAACGCTCGGGGACGTGTGGTACAACCCCATCTGGAAGTACCTAGTGGATGGAACGTTGCCTGAGGAGCGCATTACGGCAAGACGTATCAAGAGAACTGCTCCTCGCTATGCCATTATCGACCACGAGCTGTACAAACGAGGGCATCTCGTGCCCTGGCTGAAATGCGTTGGGCAGAACAAGGCGAAAGAACTGCTGGCAGAAGTCCACGAAGGAATTTGTGGTAGCCACCAAGGCGCAAAAACCTTGGCCGCTCGAGTGTTGAGGGCTGGTTTCTATTGGCCCACAATGAAGAGCGAGGCCAAAGCTCTGGTAGCCAAGTGTGAGCCGTGCCAATATCACAGCAAGTATATCAAAATCCCGGCGAACAAGCAGATACCGATTTCGAGTGCATGGCCGTTCGACCTATGGGGAATAGATATTGTGGGACCATTCCCGACGGCAACTAGACAGCGCAAATTTCTCATTGTGGCTGTCGAGTACTTCACCAAGTGGGTGGAAGCGGAGGCCCTTGCCAAAATTACAGCAAAGGCCACTATCGGTTTCATTTGGAAAAATATCATATGCCGATTCGGCGTGCCTTATGCATTAGTGTCTGATAACGGCACCCAATTTTCGGGAAGCGAAACCAGGAGTTTCCTGGAGGGCCTGAATATTCAAAGTCACTTCTCGTCAGTTAGTCACCCGGCGAGCAACGGTCTCGCAGAAGTAACTAATCGTACCGTTTTAGAAGGGTTGAAAAGAAAGGTGACCGAGAACAAGAAAAATTGGCCTGATATGCTAGAGGAAGTCCTGTGGGCCTATCGCACAACACCCCGGGAGGCGACAGGGCAAACCCCGTATTCCTTGGTATACGGGATGGAAGCCGTAACCCCCCTCGAACTGGTGGAACCCTCTATGAGAATGGCGACTTACAACCCCCAGGACAATCAAGAGGCGAGATCCCTCGAGATGGATTTGGTAGATGAAGCCCGGGAACAGACAAGAGTTCGAGTACTTGAGTACCAAAGAAGGATCAAAAAAGCGTTCGACAAACGTGTCGCCCCGAGGCATTTTCAACCAGGGGACCTCGTCATTCGAAAGGCTGAGGCAGCCGGCAAAGGAGTCAAGAAGTTAGACAGAGCGTGGGAAGGCCCTTACCGGGTAATGCATTCCCACGAAAATGGTTCGTATGTGCTCCAGGATATGGAAGGACGGTCGCTGGCAAGGCCATGGAACATCGAGCATCTGCGACGTTTTTATGTTTAAGTGTTGCGGAAAAATGAGGAACTTAGCTTATTGTTCTGCTCATTTATGTATCATTCCTTTTTGTGATATCTTTTGTCCTCGAAAACCTAAAGCCACAGGTATCGAGGTTAGGCGCTATCTGTTTAATTAAAATGGCGCAGATATTCAAGTTTAATCATTTCTTTTGTGTGAAAAAAACGTTACTACATAATTCGAGATGGTTAAATAACGAAACCTTACGGGGTACGAAAAGAACCACAGCTCGA
>CAYOJU010000446.1:0-1666 GCA_964404355.1 uncultured Sideroxydans sp.
TTAACATACCAACACATTATCATACTTTAATTAACCAAATTACGTTAATTTACTAATGGTATCTTTATAATTAATCAATTCGTCGCTTTTAATAAATTTGTTTTCAAGTTTCGGATCGACCTTACCAAGAGAAAGTACTAAGTATATTTTATTTTTAAATTTCTGCTCATCTTAGTTTGTATTTGAATTTGTACGGCTCAAATCAGAAAGAGACGAAATCTAAATAAATGCATTATTGGCCCAATTTATATAATTTCACACAAGGGCATATATTTTACCAATCAGCCCCTAATATATAAATATTTGCAAATTGGTCCCTGTCATTTCAAAGTCTGGTAATGCACAACAACAACATGGCTTTACAAGTCGCACGCTACCAGTACAATACCAACACAGATTCAGCAGAACAGATCAGGGCAAACAAGCAACAGAACAACACAGAACAGCCACAGGTTTAACAACGCACCAGACAAGCATCAACAAGGCACAAGCCGTACCAGTAACAACAGAACAGAGCAGAGAGCAAGGCAACAAGAAGTCAAACACCACAGAACAGACCAGAACAGGTACTGGTACGGTACCAGTCAAGCATAAACCAAGCCGTAGCAAGGCCAACAGAACAGAGGAACAGGTCACCAAGCAAAACGCAACACAGAACCAGAACAGAACCAATCAACAAGTCAGAGGGCACGGCAACACAGCCAATGCCTCGGCTTGCCGGGAAAATCAACAACCCGCACAAGCCGTCATTTAGCTAACAATCCAACAAGGCAAAAATCCGAGCAAATTAAACGAGGGACTCAACAATTTACCCGATTAGAGCTAGCACCGAGAAGAACAACCAAACGATCGTCAGAAAGTCGAGCACCAGTACAAACCAGCCAAGCACCAGAACCGCACCAGTAAAATCGGCGCACCAGAACAGCCGTACCAGAGCAATCGTACCAGAACAGTCAAAAATGGCGGAAAGAGGGGAAATAGAGGGGTTTTCTCAACACATGAGCGAAATCCAAAGCCCAGCTCAAGAGAGAGAGAAAGAGGTGCTTATATACCCGGAAAGGAACGAAAGTCACACGCTACCGCACGGTACCGAGCAGGTGAGGGAATGGCCTCGCCTTACCGAACGTCTGACAGCCGAAGCGACAGCCACGACCGACGAAAACACGCAAAGGGGTTTTGGGCGGGGATCTCCCTCCCTCTCCTCTCCATTATCGCCATCAAGGCCAAGTCGGCGCAGAGACAAGAAACGGGGGAAAAAGAGAGCACGGGAGAGAGATGAAAGGGAGAGGGGGTCGGGTGAGGGTTTTTAAAACCCAAATGTCAAGATTCGTGCGGATTGATTGAATCAACGGTTCAATTAAATTGATTGACCTTTATAACTCTATCGATGGTTCTAGTGACTCGTTTATTTTCAAATTTTCACATCGAATTTCATAGTTCATAAGTTATTTATATCTCGGAATTTTTAGTTTACATTATAAATTGATAATATAATTCTAAATGATCATTAATTTAATTAGTAAAATTTTAACTTGAGTGAAAATTTTAAATTAGCATAATTAATCATGTTTTAAAATTTCGGAATATAACAGACCTTTTGGTAAGAAAAGAAATATAGAAATCGTAAGGACTAGAATGTAAAATTGGTGCTTATAAAAGCTCAAAG
>CAYOJU010000447.1:0-1660 GCA_964404355.1 uncultured Sideroxydans sp.
TTACCTTTGTACCGGCCTGATAAGAAACATGCATCAACAGTGATGACAGGTCTCAGGTGTTGGAAAGCCTCTATGCATGGTCCAAATGCCCAAGCTGCCCTATTAAAGTACCTGTAAGGTCCAGGCTCACCAGTTGGATATGAGGTCACATCAAACAATGTACCTGTCAATAAAACAAATTAGCAAGTTTCACATTTTTTGTTTTCAATTTTGTTGAAAGAAAGTAAATAACATAATACCTGGGTTTTTTCGCTTAATTGCCTCCAATAAGGGGACTATAAGCGCGTATGACCCCTCCCAACTACCAAATTGACGGGCAATTGCCAACTCCTTTCCACGCCACAATTTATTGTACGCTGGTACCTGACCGTTGTACGTTTGTGCACAAGCGATTCTGACAGCATTGATACTCAAATCTACGTCATTTCTCATGTGCGCCGAGAGGCAATCGGCAACCATAGCAGCGGTCAACTGTGCATGATCTATTCTTGTGGCATCCGCATGACAAACATGTTTTGTTGGGCACCTGGATACTTTCCATTGTGTACCAAAACCAGTGGCCCTTGCATTGATGTACCAACCACATCTGGGGTCCCTGCACTTGAACCTAATCCGTTGTTTGTCGCTGTGCGTGTTCATAATCTCTTTATTACAAAGAATGTGAAACTTGTTAATTGCAGCTTTCATTTCCTCCTTTGAATCATAGGTTTGTCCCTCTGACAATTCATTCTCAAATTCTGCATGTCTACCAAATAACCCCACATTTGCTTCCTGAAATCCTGACAGGTCATTGAAAGCTGCAATCGGGTGCTCAACCCCGCGACCCATTATCCGAAACCCTTTATCAACCTTGAATTTTTTTTTCCCGAGCACAGGCCCGGTATCTTCCTGGTCACTTCGATCGCTCATGCAATTAGGATCAACATCCCCCCAATTTTCCTCTGCTTCTTGTATTTCTGGATCAACCGTCTCCTCATCTTCCTCCGAATAACAAGGCTGACCCCAATGAGCCCTCCGACTACTACTAGCAATTTGGTCCGGCTGGGGTCGGGACCGACGGGAGGGCCGACTACTAGACAGTCGGCCCCTCTGAACAGGGGCTTGACTACTCTCAGGCATGTCAATTTGCAAAGGGGTTCGGGACCGACGGGAGGGCCGACTAGTAGACCGTCGGCCCTCCTGAACTGGGGTATTACTACTCTCAGGCATGTCAATCTGGAAAGGGGGTTGGGACACTGGACTTGAGGAACTTGACGTATTACCCCGAGTAACACTCCGGATTAACCTCGCAAGGGGGTTGGGACGCTGGACTCGGTTAATCTCCACATAGAGTTCAATTACCTTGTATCCACCCCCAGGAAAACTAATGGTCTGGTTGTACAGTACCTGCCAGACTCCATCATTCTGAACAGGAAATAGTTGGAACCAGGTTTGTCCTGAACCAGTGGGCATGCTAATTTTGGCCTGAATATCAAGGTCATATCGATCCTGATTCAATCCCAGGTTCTGAGAAATAATCGATTTCAGAACCAACAAATCTGTACCCGACATTACCGGTATCACAGAAACAGGCCCGATACTGTAATAAACCCCATTAGGGCCTGTTAAAATCTCACCACCAGTGTAAACAGATACCATAACAGCCATTTGGTATGAGTAT
>CAYOJU010000448.1:0-1659 GCA_964404355.1 uncultured Sideroxydans sp.
CCCAGTCCGAGTTGTCGGTGGTAATGACGTTGGCGCCCGACTCGGGGAAGTGGAAGGTGGTGTAGACCACGCCGGGCTGCACGCGCTCGGTCATCGTGGCACGCAGCACCGTGTCGCCCGCACGCGACTGGATGCCGACCCAATCGCCTTCCTTGATACCGCGTTCCTCGGCATCGTGCGGATGGATCTCCAGCACGTCCTCGGCATAGAACTGTACGTTCTCGGTACGCCGCGTCTGCGCGCCGACATTGTATTGCGACAGGATGCGTCCGGTAGTGAGCAGCAGCGGAAAGCGCGGCGTGATCTTCTCGTCGGTCGGCACATATTGCGTATTGATGAAACGCCCCTTGCCGCGCACGAAACCGTTCACGTGCATGATGGGTGTGCCCTCGGGCGCCTTGTCGTTGCACGGCCATTGCAGGCTGCCCGCCTCGTCCAGCTTGTCATAGCTGACCCCGGCAAAGGTCGGCGTGAGACGCGCGATCTCATCCATGATTTGAGACGGATGATCGTAGTGCATCGGGTAGTCCAGCGCATCGGCCAGCCCCAGCGTTACTTCCCAATCGGCCTTGCCCGCCAGCGGCGGCATCACTTTGCGTACGCGCGAGATACGACGCTCGGCATTGGTGAAGGTGCCGTCCTTTTCCAAGAACGAAGAACCGGGCAGGAACACATGCGCGAACTTCGCCGTCTCGTTGAGGAACAAGTCCTGCACCACCACACATTCCATCGCGGCCAGCGCGGCCTGTACATGCTGCGTGTTCGGGTCGGACTGGGCCGGGTCTTCGCCCTGGCAATAGAGTCCCTTGAAAGAGCCGTCCAGCGCGGCTTCCAGCATGTTGGGAATGCGTAAGCCCGGCTCGGGCTGAATGCTCACGTTCCACGCCTTCTCGAACAGTTCGCGAGTAATGGTGTCGGACACATGGCGGTAGCCCGGCAACTCGTGCGGGAAACTGCCCATGTCGCAGGAGCCCTGCACATTGTTCTGCCCACGCAGAGGATTCACGCCCACGCCTTCGCGCCCCACGTTGCCGGTGGCCATGGCAAGGTTGGCGATGGCAATCACCGCTGTCGAGCCCTGCGAATGTTCAGTCACGCCGAGTCCGTAGAAGATGGCTGCGTTGCCGCCGGTGGCGTACAGACGTGCCGCCGCACGTACTTCGGCGGCGGGCACGCCGGTAATGGCTTCCATCGCCTCGGGGGAATTGGCCGGGCGTGCGGCAAACTCGCGCCAGTCGGCATAGGCCTGGGGCTCGCAACGTTCGGCAATGAACTTTTCGTTCACCAACCCTTCCGTCACGATCACATGCGCCAGTGCGGAGAGCATGGCAACGTTGGTGCCGGGTCGCAGTTTCAAATGATGCATGGCACGTGCATGCGGTGCCGTCACCATGTCGATCTCGCGCGGATCGATCACGATGAGTTTGGCGCCAGCGCGAATGCGTTTCTTCAGGCGCGAGGCAACTACGGGATGGCCTTCGCTGGGATTGGCACCGATGACCAGAATTACATCGGTCTGCTCCACCGACTTGAACGTTTGCGTGCCTGCCGAGGTACCCAGCGTCTGGCCGAGACCATAGCCGGTCGGCGAGTGGCACACGCGTGCGCAGGTATCCACGTTGTTGTTGCCGAACGCGGCGCGCACCAGTTTTTGCACCA
>CAYOJU010000449.1:0-1652 GCA_964404355.1 uncultured Sideroxydans sp.
CGCAACGACAACTGCATCATCATCTGCTCCATCGAAAACCTCGACCCGATGGGCGTGCATACCGGCGACTCCATCACTGTCGCCCCGGCACAGACGCTGACCGACAAGGAATACCAGATCATGCGGGACGCCTCGCTGGCAGTGCTGCGCGAGATTGGCGTGGAAACCGGCGGCTCCAACGTGCAGTTCTCCATCAACCCGAAAGACGGGCGCATGGTGGTGATCGAGATGAATCCGCGCGTGTCGCGCTCCTCGGCGCTGGCTTCCAAGGCGACCGGTTTTCCGATTGCCAAAGTTGCAGCCAAGCTGGCCGTGGGTTACACGCTGGATGAACTCAAAAACGACATCACCGGCGGCGCAACCCCGGCTTCGTTCGAGCCGACCATCGACTACGTGGTGACCAAGATTCCGCGTTTCGCCTTCGAGAAATTCCCGCAAGCCAATGATCGCCTGACCACGCAGATGAAATCGGTGGGCGAGGTGATGGCCATCGGCCGCACCTTCCAGGAGTCGTTCCAGAAAGCCCTGCGCGGTCTGGAAGTCGGTGTGAATGGGCTGGATACCAAGTTCAGTGATCGTGAAGCCATCGTGACCGAACTCGGCAATCCCGGACCGGATCGCATCTGGGCGGTCTCGGACGCATTCCGCATCGGAATGAGCGTGGAAGACGTGTTCAATGTCAGCAAGATCGATCCGTGGTTTCTGGTGCAGATCGCCGACCTGATCCGTCAGGAACAGGAATTGGCAGGCCATACACTGGAAAGCATCAGCGTCGACCATCTGCGCGCCCTGAAACGCAGCGGTTTTGCCGATGCACGACTGGCGAAGTTGCTGGGTATCGATGATGAATCCGTGCGTGCCTATCGCCATGCGCTGGGTGTGCGTCCTGTGTTCAAACGCGTGGATACCTGCGCCGCCGAATTTGCCACCAACACCGCCTACATGTATTCGACTTATGAGGAAGAGTGCGAATCGCAGCCTTCCGACAAGAAGAAGATCATGGTGCTGGGCGGCGGACCTAACCGCATCGGTCAGGGTATCGAGTTCGACTATTGCTGCGTGCATGCCGCGCTGGCGATGCGCGAAGACGGTTACGAGACCATCATGGTCAACTGCAATCCGGAGACCGTTTCCACCGACTACGATACTTCCGATCGCTTGTACTTCGAGCCGCTGACGCTTGAGGACGTGCTGGAAGTGGTGGCAGTGGAGAAGCCGATTGGCGTGATCGTGCAGTATGGCGGACAGACTCCTTTGAAACTGGCGCAGGGTCTGGCAAAGAACGATGTGCCCATCATCGGCACCACGCCGGACATGATAGATATGGCGGAAGACCGTGCGCGCTTCCAGGCCATGTTGCGCGAATTGAATTTGAAGCAGCCGCCCAACCGTACTGCCAGCAACGTGGCTGATGCGGTTGCAGGCGCAGCCGAGATCGGCTATCCGCTGGTGATGCGCCCCTCCAACGTGCTGGGTGGCCGCGCTATGGAAATCATCCATGCGCAGCCCGACCTCGAGCGCTACATGCGCGATGCCGAGGAGATGTCCAAGACCTATCCCGAGCGCATGCCCATCCTGCTGGATCGCTTCCTCAACGACGCGATCGAAGTGGATGTGGATGCGGTGTCCGACGGCAAGCAGGTCATCATCGG
>CAYOJU010000450.1:0-1644 GCA_964404355.1 uncultured Sideroxydans sp.
CCACCTTGTCTTCGTCGAGCAGGGTGCCCGCTTCGTACATGGTCTCGCTGGTTTCGGGATTGACCACATCGGCCGCAATTACTCGGCCAAGGATACGCTCGCGCAAGGCTTCGATTACTTCGCCGCCTTCCACCAGAGCCTTCATCGAACGGCCGTTGCCAGTGCCGCAATCGTTTTCGGTAATGACCAGATCCTGCGTTACATCCACCAGACGACGTGTCAGATAACCGGAGTTCGCTGTCTTCAACGCCGTATCCGCCAGACCCTTACGTGCACCGTGGGTGGAGATGAAGTACTGCAGCATGTTCAGACCTTCGCGGAAGTTCGCGGTGATCGGCGTCTCGATGATGGAGCCGTCCGGCTTCGCCATCAGGCCGCGCATACCGGACAACTGACGAATCTGCGCAGCAGAACCGCGCGCGCCGGAGTCGGCCATCATGTAGATGGAGTTGAACGACTCCTGCGTGATCGCCTTGCCCTTCTTGTCGAACAGATCTTCGCCGGTGACAAGATCGCGCACCGGTTCAACACCGAGCTGATCCATCATGGCCTTGGCAACCTGATCGCCGGTACGGCCCCAGATGTCCACCACCTTGTTGTAACGTTCGCCCTGAGTCACCAGACCGGAGGTGTACTGGGTCTGGATCTCGTGCACTTCTTTTTCGGCAGCCGCGATCAACGCGTTCTTCTGTTGCGGTACCAGCATGTCGTCCACGCAGATCGAGATACCGGCACGGGTCGCATAGGCGAAGCCGGTGTACATCAGCTGGTCAGCCATGATCACGGTGTCGCGCAGACCGCAACGGCGGAAGCTGGCGTTGATCAGGCGCGAGATTTCTTTCTTCTTCAGCGTCTTGTTCACGGCGCTGAACGGCAGGTTCGCCGGCAGCAACTCGGACAGGATGGAACGGCCGACAGTCGTCTCGTAACGTGTGAACTTGTCCTGCTTCTCACCCGCTTCGTTGGTGACCACCTCCTTGATGCGCACCAGCACCTTGGCTTGCAGATCGACCTGACCGGTGCGATAGGCACGCAGCACCTCGGATACGTCGGCATACATGGAGCCTTCACCCAGAGCGCCGACCTTCTCGCGCGTCATGTAGTACAGACCCAGCACGATATCCTGCGACGGAACGATGATGGGCTCGCCGTTGGCGGGCGACAGCACATTGTTCGAAGCCAGCATCAAAGTGCGAGCTTCCATCTGCGCTTCCAGCGACAGCGGAACGTGCACAGCCATTTGGTCACCGTCGAAGTCGGCGTTGAATGCCGAGCAAACCAGCGGATGCAGCTGGATGGCCTTGCCTTCGATCAGGATGGGTTCAAATGCCTGGATACCCAGACGGTGCAGTGTCGGAGCGCGGTTCAACATCACCGGGTGTTCATGGATGACTTCTTCCAGAATGTCCCACACGATAGGCTCTTCCGCCTCAACCATGCGCTTGCCGGCCTTGATTGTGGTCGCCAGACCCATCTTTTCCAGGCGTTCGAAAATGAACGGCTTGAACAGTTCCAGCGCCATCTTCTTGGGAAGACCGCATTGGTGCAGCTTGAGTTGCGGGCCCACCACGATCACGGAACGACCGGAGTAGTCCACGCGCTTGCCCAGCAAGTTCTGACGGAAACGACCGCCCTTGCCCTTGA
>CAYOJU010000451.1:0-1634 GCA_964404355.1 uncultured Sideroxydans sp.
GGCCCAGACTGTGTAAAAACGTAGCGAAAGTGTACACGTAGAATCAGCTGATGCGTTAATGGAAGTATCGTGTATTTGTGGGAGTGCGCACATGAAGCGATTCATTCAAGGCGAAGATAGAAATCAAGCCACCTTGCTGCCGGAACTCCTTGATGATTATGTTGCAGACACTAATCCAGTGCGAGTTGTCGATGTCTTTGTGGATGAACTGGACCTTGGTCAGCTAGGATTCGAGGGCGTCGATCCCGCCGATACTGGTAGACCCGCCTACCACCCCGCAGTCCTTCTCAAGATATACATCTACGGTTACCTGAATCGCATCCAATCCAGCCGTCGCCTGGAGCGCGAAACGCAACGGAATGTTGAGCTGATGTGGCTGACAGGACGATTGATGCCGGACTTCAAGACCATCGCCAATTTCCGCAAGGACAACAGCAAAGGTATACGCAGCGTCTGTCGTCAGTTCGTGGTGCTTTGCCAACAGCTCGGTCTGTTCACAGATGCACTGGTTGCCATCGATGGGAGCAAGTTCAAGGCGGTCAACAACCGTGACCGCAACTTCACCAGTGCCAAGCTGACGCGCCGTATGGAAGAGATCGAATCAAGCATCAATCGTTATCTGGTTGCTCTGGATACGGCGGACAGGCAAGAGCCATCCATTGCGGAAGCCAGGACAGAACGCCTGCAGGACAAGATCGGGGCGCTGAAGAATCAGATGCGCGAACTCAAGGAAGTCGAAGTAAAACTCAACGAGACACCCGACAAGCAAATCTCCCTGACCGACCCGGATGCGCGTTCGATGAAGAGCCGGGGCAATGGAATCGTTGGCTATAACGTTCAGACGGCGGTTGATGCAAAGCACCACCTGATCGTGGCGCATGAAGTGACCAATATCGGAACAGACCGGGATCAACTGACCTCAATGGCAATCCAAGCCCGTGATGCTATTGGTACACAGGAGCTCACCGCGATTGCTGATCGCGGTTACTTCAAGAGCGAAGAGATACAGGCTAGTCACGAAGCGGGAATCACAGTGTATGTTGCCAAAACAGAAACATCGAGTGCTTCTGCTGATGGCCGGTTTGGCAGAGCGGATTTCATCTATGACGCCAATCGCGATGAATACCAATGTCCTGCGGGTGAGAGACTTGCCAAGCATTGTGAGACAACCGCGAATGGCTTGAAATACTTCCGGTACTGGAGTTCCAACTGCAAGTCGTGCTCGCTAAAGGCGCAATGCACTCCCGGCCAGGAGCGTCGAGTGACGCGCTGGGAGCATGAAGACATCCTTGATGCGATGCAAGCTCGTTTGGATCACTCACCTGACATCATGCGCATCCGGCGTCAAACTGTAGAGCACCCGTTTGGGACGCTCAAGTTCTGGATGGGGTCTGCTCACTTCCTGACCAGGACGATGGAACGAGTCAGTACCGAGATGAGCTTGCATGTGCTGGCGTACAACATGAAACGAATGATGAGGATTCTGGGAACAGCAGGGTTGATGGACGCGATGAAGGCGTGATGGCCTTTGCTTCGCATATAATTTGCATCGATGAAACGCGGAATCTGAATGGAACTAGTCTGTGGGTGAAACTAGCACCTCATTGATTTTGCGTTTTTACACAGTCTGGGCC
>CAYOJU010000452.1:0-1630 GCA_964404355.1 uncultured Sideroxydans sp.
ACTTTTACATGTTATGTTTATGAATTGGATGCTACATGCATTTTGTTCCATGAAATTTATGTTTATCTATAGAAGTGTTCAAGAAGATGCTCTTGGTCTTGAACCATAGAACTCTATATGATGACAAACATAAATCTCTAAAATGTTCACAAACTTGGTTATTAGCATGGAACACTAATATACCATGATAAGTTTGTCATGTTGATTAAAGTACATTGTAGTTCTATAAATGTTGATAAAGGCTTATCGTTTAATAACATGAGTATATGAAAGGTTTCATATATTGAACAGACCTAACAAATGAAAATATTATATGGGTTATGTTAGTGTCATTAATATTTTCATTGTGTCTCGGAATTCTAAGATATGAGATGTATGTCTTTTTCACATGAGAAGTATATAATGTAATTAGTATTAAAAACTACTTATCATAAGTGGTGATAAAAATATTAGTTCCTTATATATAACTTGTGCGGGAGAAAGTTATATGTCAATAGTATCATTGCCCCTCATTTATAATGAGTGATGATATTTTATGGGCCCCTTGGTAAAGTAGAATTATAATGCATGCAATATAACTGAAGTGCAGTTATATATTTATAATTTACTTAAAGAGACCAAGAAACGAATATATAATACAAAGATGACACAGTCCGACTTTGTATAATATTCATAATATCATGTGGCAAGGAATAGACACAAGTGATGTTAATTATAACATTACTTTAAGGGATCGTGTATTGTAAAAGGTACTTTACATCTATGTCATTTGGGTAACTATAATGTATAGCTAGTACCGCTTATAGTTTATGGTAATAAAATGTTTTATACCATTGCCAACATGACATGGATCCCACAGGGTCACACCAATAAGGAATTAATTAGAAATGCTAGCTCCTAGATTTATTTGACATGTATGACATGGCTAATAAATGAGTTTCTCTACTTAAAACATGAGATAAATAATTATAAGAATAATTATGAGATATTTTGGATTTAATTAAATGTTTAATGCAATCCAAATATCTGAAAAGATCAAGCGAAAATTTTTTTTACTGGCTGCAAAAGAGAGTTTTTGTGGGTAGTAAAGAGTTCTGAATTTTTACCACAGTTCCTGGCCAAAACAGAAATAGTTCCTGGCCAAAACCAGAGCCGAAACAGACAGTTCCTGGCCGAAACGAGGCCGGAACAACTACCCAGAAAGCAGTTTTTTTAGGATAACTATTTCTGGCTGAAAGGGAACCATTGGAATAACTTCTAGGACGTGGGAACTGCCTCTATAACTGCATATAGGTTATTTAAAGGAGTCTCCACTGCCTAGAAGAGAGATGTTTTGATTTAGAGAGTAAAAATCCGCCCATATACTCTCTTTCTCCCGTTTTGATCTCTCATGTGTTGAGAAACCACAAACCCTAAACTCAAGATCTTCCATTGGAGTATAGGGATTAAGGAGCGACTGAAATAGTACTCTATAGCAAGAGGAAATTTCAGTTTCTAATTAATTTCTTGGTGGATACCGTGGAGGGCTTCTAATTTGAAGTCTCAACTTGGTGCAAGACACACAAGGAGGCCGTATCGACAAACGAAGGTATCCAAGAGATCTAGAAGAGAATACGACTTCTCTCTATTT
>CAYOJU010000453.1:0-1617 GCA_964404355.1 uncultured Sideroxydans sp.
CCGCCGCACAGCACGGCTTGTTCGCCGAACAGGTCTGTCTCGGTTTCTTCGCGGAAGTTGGTCTCGATCACGCCACCCTTGGTGCCGCCATTGGCTGCTGCATAGGACAATGCGATGTCCTTGGCCTTACCAGACTTATCCTGATACACGGCGATCAGCGTGGGAACGCCGCCGCCCTTGAGATATTCGGAACGCACGGTGTGGCCCGGGCCTTTCGGTGCAATCATGATCACGTCCACGTCGGCGCGCGGCACGACCTGGTTGTAATGCACGTTGAAGCCGTGTGCGAATGCCAGTGCGGCGCCCGCCTTCATGTTCGGAGCAACATCCTTGTTGTAGACATCGGGAATATTTTCGTCGGGCAACAGCATCATTACCACGTCGGCGTTCTTCACTGCATCGGCCACTTCAGCGACCTTGATACCGGCAGCTTCAACCTTCTTCCACGATGCGCCGCCTTTGCGCAGACCAACCGTCACGTTGACGCCCGATTCCTTCAGGTTCTGCGCGTGGGCATGGCCTTGCGAGCCGTAGCCGATGATGGTCACTTGTTTGCCCTTGATCAGGGACAGGTCTGCGTCTTTGTCGTAATAAACTTTCATGTTGGCCTCTTGTAAAAAATCAGTCATTAGTCATTAGTCGCTAGTCGCTAGTTGGTCTTGTCCGCTACGCGGGTTTTACTACCAACTAACGTCTAGCGACTGCTTTCAAAGTTTCAAAATGCGGTCGCCGCGCCCGATGCCGGATGCGCCGGTGCGCACCGTTTCCAGGATCAGGTTGTGGTCGATCGCATGCAGGAAGCTGTCCAGCTTGTACCCCGCGCCGGTCAGTTCAATGGTGTAAGTCATGTCGGACACGTCGATGATGCGGCCGCGGAAGATATCCGCAATACGCTTTAATTCCTCGCGCGCTTCGCCTACCGCGCGCACCTTGACCAGCATCAATTCGCGCTCGATGTGGTCGCCGTCGGTAAGATCCATCACCGTCACCACGTCCACCAGCTTGTTGAGCTGCTTGTTGATCTGCTCGATCACCTCGTCGGAACCGCTGGTGACAATGGTCATGCGCGACATGGTCGGATCTTCGGTCGGCGCCACGTTAAGCGACTCGATGTTGTAACCGCGTGCCGAGAACAGGCCGGACACGCGCGACAGCGCACCGGATTCGTTTTCCATCAGCAAAGAAATGATGTGTCGCATGTTACAAGTCCTCCGCCAGGATCACTTCGGACAAGCCCTTGCCGCCGGGAACCATGGGATACACGTTCTCGGTGGAATCGGTGCGGAAGTCCATGAACACCAGATCGTTCTTGCGCGCAAAGGCTTCTTTCAGCGCGCCCTCCACGTCGGAGGGTTTCTCTACCAGGATGCCGACATGCCCGTAAGCCTCGGCCAGCTTCACGAAGTCCGGCAGCGCATCCATATAGGAATTCGAGTAGCGGTTGCCGTGGAAGAACTCCTGCCATTGGCGCACCATGCCCAGGTAGCGGTTGTTCAAGGAAATCACCTTGATCGGCAGCTTGTACTGCTTGCAGGTGGACAGTTCCTGGATATTCATCTGGATGCTGCCTTCGCCCGTCACACAGGCCACGGTCGCACCCGGATGAGCCAGTTGCAC
>CAYOJU010000454.1:0-1616 GCA_964404355.1 uncultured Sideroxydans sp.
ACTTGTCCTCCAGCGCTTGTTCGACCTGGAGCATCTTGCCGACGGCCAGCGACTCCGGCACATAGGTGAAGCCGCAGCCGGGACAACGCAGCAGGTCAACAGGAAACGAATTGCCCAGATAGGAGGCGGTGACCTTGCCCGGCACCAAAGCAAGTTTGCATTTGGCGCACAGCAGTTCGGATTCGGGAGCAGCAGAAGTTTTTTCGGCCATGATATTTATCCCAATTGCATGCGATGACTGTAGGCGCGGTGAACGGTGTAGCGGCCGTCTTTCACAGTGTACTCGACCCAATAGGTCATGCTTACGGGGCGGAAACTGGCGATGATGCGGCCCGATTTATTGTCGAGCAGTTTTTCGCCGCTGCTTTCGGCATGGCGTATGGTTTGCCGAACATCGTCGAGCAGGATCAGTTTCTTTTCAAGATCGGCTTGTACCTCGGCGGAGACAGTCAATTCGATATCGGTGCTTGGTCCACTCACAGTTACCTCCCATAAATCGAGCAACAGACGGCGTTTCAGCCGGCCGCGGTTTTCCTGGCGCATCGAGAAGCCGGGATCGGCACGAGCAGCCGGGTCGGTGCTGCCGGGGAATACCAGGTCGAGCAAGTGTAGCGCGCGCTTGCCGCGGCGCGAGAAATTGTCCCGGCACATGGCGCAATAGGTCAAATAGTCGGCACTGCTCTGGGCTATGCGTTTATCCACAATCTTGTTGGTTACCTCCGGATTGGCGAACGAGGCGAGGCCACCGAATCCGCAACAAGTGGTGAGTTCCGCTCCGTCCAGTTCCGCGACGGCCACACCGCATTTCGTCAACAGGCTGCGCACGCTGTTCTGGATTGCTGTGTCATGGCGGGTGGTGCAGGGGTCGTGAATGGCCAGCGTTTTCACGCTGGACAGTGCGCCCTGTGGAAGACCGATGTGCTCCAGCACTGACCACAGCGATTCCACTTTCACTTCCGGCTGGTGATCGACGAACATCCGGTAACAACTCGAACACGCGGTGACGACGGTCGGCTGGCCGAGACGTCGCCATTCGGCGGCAAAGGCCGCACGTGTCTCCGCGAACAAGTCCTCGCGGGCGGCCCATTGCGCGGGTGCGCCGCAGCAATCGAGCATGAGGCCGACGCCGCCTGGAATACTTGCGCAGAGGTGCGCATAGATATTTTCCACATGGTCTGGCGAGGAAGCAGCCAGTTGGCAACCGGGATAGAACAGCAGTTCACTGTGTGCAAAGCCCGGTTGGTGGCGGGCCAGTGTGAAAGCGTTGCTGCGGCTGAAGGCCATATCGCGCAGCGCGAAGTCATGGTGGGAGACGGGCATTCTGCCCTTCGCCGTCATGCCCTGGCGCGCCGACAGGCAGACGTCGCCCATCGAAAGATCTTCCGGGCAAACCTCGGCGCAGAGCCCGCAGAGCGTGCAGGAGTCGATCATGCGATTGGACTTGCGCTGGCCCATGACGATGGTTTCGTTGTTGTAGATTTCGCGGATGTAGCGTTTCGGATAGGAGCCGCAGTGTTCGAGGAAGGGGCAGACCTGCACGCACTCGAGACAGTGGCAGGGGAAGCATCGCGTCGCTTCGGCGATTGCTTCTTCCTGGCTGTAACCGCGCAGCGGAT
>CAYOJU010000455.1:0-1608 GCA_964404355.1 uncultured Sideroxydans sp.
CACATTCCCTGGTGCGTGCGCAAATGCCCGTATTGCGATTTCAATTCGCATGAGGAGCGCGGCGCCCCCGCCCAAAAAACGGCGGAAATAATAATCCCTGAAAGAGAATATGTTGCCGCATTGGTGCGCGACCTCGAGTTGGCGCTGCCACTGATCTGGGGGCGCAAGGTCTATACGGTGTTCTTTGGTGGCGGTACGCCCAGCCTGCTGAGTGGCGAAGGCGTGACTGAGATATTGCGCCAGGTGCGCATGTTGCTGCCGCTGGATATCAACGCCGAGATCACACTGGAAGCGAATCCGGGGACCGTTGAGGCAGGCAAATTTGCGCAGTTCAGGGAGGCTGGCGTGAACCGCCTGTCGCTCGGTATTCAGAGTTTCAACGATGTGCATCTGCAGGCGCTGGGCCGCATCCACACTGCCGACGAGGCAAAACAGGCCATCAATATTGCGCAACAGTATTTCGACAATATCAATCTTGATCTGATGTATGCATTGCCGCAGCAGACACTGGATGAGGCGATGCAGGATGTGCAAACAGCGCTGTCATTCAAACCACAGCATCTTTCGTGTTATCACCTGACGCTGGAGCCAAACACCTTGTTCGCTCATCAGCCGCCGCCGTTGCCGGACGATGATGCGAGCAGTGATATGCAGCAGCGCATTGAGGAAATTCTGGCAGCTCCTGGCTATGAACATTACGAGACCTCGGCGTTTGCTCAGCCAAAGAGACGGTCGCGCCACAATCTCAACTACTGGCAATTCGGTGATTACCTTGGCATCGGTGCGGGCGCGCACAGCAAGCTGAGTTTTCACGACAAGGTGTTGCGCCAAGCGCGTTACAAGCAACCGCAGGCATACATGGATGCGGCAATACGCGGCGAATCAGTGCAAGAGCAGCATGAGGTGCTACCTCGGGATATAGCGTTCGAGTTCATGATGAATGCGCTGCGTTTGAACGGGGGATTCGACAGCGTTCTGTTCCAGGAGCGCACCAGTCTGCCGCTGTTATCGATACGGCGAGAGTTGGAGGAAGCAGAGCGGCGGGGTTTGCTGATTCGAGACTCGCAACAAATTGCACCGACGTTGCACGGCCAGCGTTTTCTCAACGACCTGCTAGGGATTTTCCTTGCGCCGGAACACTAGGTCCCATACGCCATGTCCGAGCTTCAGCCCGCGCTGTTCGAATTTGGTGAGCGGGCGGTAATCGGGACGGGGCGCGAAATCGGCAGCCGTGTTTTCCAGCAATGGTTCTGCGCTTAATACGCGCAGTACCTGCTCGGCATAGTCCTGCCAGTCGGTAGCGACATGGATGTACCCACCCGGCTTGAGCTTCTGCACCAGCTGCGCGATGAACGGAGCCTGGATCAGCCGGCGCTTGTTGTGGCGCGCCTTGTGCCAGGGGTCGGGGAAGAAGATGTGCACGCCGTCCAGCGCGTTTGCGCCAATCATGTCGCGCAATACCTCTACCGCATCGTGTTGCATGATGCGGATGTTGTTGAGTTGTTCCAGATCGATCAGCTTGAGCAGGTTGCCTACACCGGGCGTATGCACTTCCAGCGCCAGGTAGTCATTCTCGGGATGCGCCTGCGCAATGGTCGCTGTGCTGTC
>CAYOJU010000456.1:0-1597 GCA_964404355.1 uncultured Sideroxydans sp.
TCATGGAATTGATTTAGTTATCTCGATCGAAACCAGAATTGCTGTTTAACCAAAATATCGAACTAGTGTCGACCAAATCCGTACTTAACTTGATTATATTGTGTGTTAAGTAAATCTATATGAAATCATGTGTTTAGACATGGTACAAGGTATAACAGATGGTATAGGATACGATCGAGTACTGCGGAATTGTAACCGAATCGAAACGAGAACCAAAACTGACTGAAATTGAACCAAACCTGGGTGTGTTGCGGGCCGCAACCCAGACCATCACGGGCCGTAACAAGGTTGAAACAGAGCTGACAGAACCAAGTTAGAAATCCTGGAGTTATTGCGGGCCGCAACCCAAGCCATTACGGGCCGCAATAAAATATGAAAAATTTCCAGAGCCTCGGCTTGAAAACAGAGTATGTTGCGGGCCGCAACATGGGCCATTACGGGCCGAAATAAAAATGTCTGAAAAACGCTGCTCTCGGCCTGGGGCTTCTGCGGGCCGTAATGGATCTATTCCGGGCCGCAAGAGACACCTGTTTAGCCCTAATTGAGTGTTTTAAACCCTAATTTTGGAAATTATTTATCTAAATCAATTAAATATTAATAGTAGGTGTCGAATCGGTAAAGCGAGGTCTTTCGGGATCCTTCGAGACGTCTGAACCTTAGGCAAGTGTACGCTATATGCTAAGGTGCGGGATTTCTGGACTTGTCTGATACTTTACTTTCAGAATTAAATTGCTATTCGATTGTCATGTTGAATGTTCATTATTGCATTATATGAATTGTGCATTGCATTGCATAGCCCAATCTAATTGAACTCGAATTGCTGTAATCTGAATGACTTGCATATTGGTATGGATTACAATTGTGTCGATCTATTATGATCTGATTTTAGATGAAAAGTCACCGGACTTTGAAATGATATGTTATGGGTCACAATTGAGTGACGAATTTGGATCACAATCGAGTGACCAATTTTGCAAAACCTGGTGCACGGGTTTTGGTAGGAATTCTAAAGCTTTAGTTTACCTAGACCCGCGTAAGTCCCCAACCGGTTGGGGCAAGGGCTATATGAAATGATTTGTGGATTGTATGTGTGTATGTGACTAGTGTGAACGTCTTATGCATGATCCTGCGGGATATGCGTTTGAGTGATCGATTGGAATTATGATTCTTAATGAATTTTCTGAATATGACTTGTAACCAGAAATAAAAGAAACGGTTAAGCCAAGCACTACAGATGGGTGTCATATACGTCCAGTAGGGTGGTCCATCTGTAGGTGTCTGGAACCCTACAGGTGTCGACGGGTTTGTGATACAGCTGGGTTGTACATCTGTAGTTGCTACCAGACATAATTAAAAGAATTAAGCCCTAACTGTTCGTTGATTTGAAATTCGATTTAATCATTCCTTTATTGTATTTCATTCGATTATCTGCTGTCAGGTATGCATTTATGTGTATATATTGCTGTATATGTGCAATGCGTTGATTGATAGTTTAATATTGAAAATAAAGTTTGATTGCAAGTCCAGGGATTCATTTGTGGAAATTATCGCACTGAGAATTTATTCTCACGCCCGTTGGGTTATTCTTTTTCAGGTT
>CAYOJU010000457.1:0-1591 GCA_964404355.1 uncultured Sideroxydans sp.
ATCAGCAGCACGATCAGCGTGGCATCGGGATTGTTGGCCGAGATCGAGTGCGCGATGTGTTGCAGCATCACGGTCTTACCGGACTTGGGCGATGCCACCAGCAGACCGCGCTGGCCTTTGCCGATGGGAGCAACGATGTCGATGATGCGACCGGTGATGTTCTCTTCAGCGCGGATATCGCGCTCCAGCGTCATGTGGACGGTGGGGAAGAGAGGCGTCAGGTTTTCGAACAGGATCTTGTTTTTGGCGTTCTCGGGCGGTTCGCCGTTGACTTTATCCACCTTGACCAGCGCCACATAGCGTTCGCCCTCTTTCGGGGTGCGGATCTCGCCTTCGATCGAATCGCCGGTATGCAGGTTGAAGCGGCGCACCTGACTGGGGCTGACGTAAATATCGTCAGGGCCGGCCAGATAGGAAGTGTCCGGGGATCGGAGGAAGCCGAAGCCGTCCGGTAGAACTTCCAGCGTGCCTTCTCCAAAGATGCTTTCGCCCTTCTTTGCCTGATTCTTCAGCAATGCAAAGATCAGGTCCTGCTTGCGCATGCGGTTGGCGTTGTCGATTTGGTTGGTGGTAGCCATTTCCACCAGTTCGGTGATGTGTTTTGTCTTGAGGTCGGATAAATGCATATGTGGATGGGGCGCGTTGGCGCTGGGTTGTGAAGAGTTGCAGGGATGTGAGACCGGGTTTGGATGTAATACGGGTTTTTTTTTGGGGGTTTTGCGGGATTTGCCGCACCGAACTGCCGTGAGTGTCTTTTAGTTTATTTGTCTGGTTTCAGAACGAAACAGGGCAGTTGCGGGCTGGAGATTAAAGGGTTCAGATGTGGCTGTCAATGAAAGCGGTCAATTGCGATTTGGACAATGCGCCAACCTTGGTTGCTTCGATGTTGCCGTTCTTGAACAACATCAGCGTCGGGATACCGCGCACGCCGTATTTTTGCGGGGTTTGCTGGTTTTCGTCCACGTTCAGCTTGGCGACATTCAGGCGTCCTGCGTATTCCTTGGATACTTCATCCAGAATCGGGGCAATCATACGGCAAGGACCGCACCATTCAGCCCAGTAATCGACCAGAACGGGCAGCGGCGATTGCAGCACCTCGGCAGTGAAAGTGGCGTCGGTGACATAACGGATATGTTCGCTCATGTTTGTTTCTCGCTTAGGGTTAAGTTTATTATTTTGTGCGGTCTTTGCCGCTTGGGTGTACTACCAGATTGGGGAAGCATCCTAACGAAAAAAATCCGAGTTGGGAAGTGTTTCGGAGGGAGTGGCCTAACTCATTGACGGGGCGGGTTTTAGTTGTTTTGAATTTGCGGCGCAACAAAGTATGGGGGGAATTTTTGACATGGTTTTTCGCCAATGTATTTGAACCGCCCCACAATTTCCACCAGGCCTCACTGTTTGCTTGGAACGTTCGACAGCTTGATGTGAAATTAATTCTTGAAAATCACTGTTGCCTTCAATCCGTTCCCGCTCTCCGGAGATGCGAGTTGCAGCGATGCGGCATGGATTTCTGCGATGCGCCTGACGATCGATAGTCCTAATCCGCTTCCGCTGGCACTGGTGCCCAAGGGGCGGTAGAACCGTTCTCCCA
>CAYOJU010000458.1:0-1585 GCA_964404355.1 uncultured Sideroxydans sp.
GCGGGATCAGCGGTTCGTCTCCCTGCACATTGACCACGATGGTGTCGTCCGGCCAACCTTGCTGTGCTGCCACTTCGGCAATGCGGTCAGTGCCGCTGGTATGGTCGACGCGCGTCATGCAAGCCTGGAAACCGTGTTCCAGTGCTGCTGCAACAATGGGCTGGTGGTCGGTGGCGATGATGATTTGTTGTGCGCCGCTCTGTGCAGCTTGTTCCGCAACACGAATCACCATTGGCTTGCCGACGATGTCCAGCAGCGGTTTTCCGGGTAACCGGGTTGAGGCGAAACGGGCCGGGATGACGACCTTGAAGTCCAGCATCAAAGCGCTTCGACCTCTTTCAGGGTGAGTTCGCGCGCTTCATCTGCCAGCATCACCGGGATGTCGTCCTTGATGGCGAAGGCCAGCCGGTCTGCCTTGCAGATCAGCTCCTGTTCGGCCTTGCGATAGACCAGCGGGGATTTGCACAATGGGCAAACCAGAATGTCGAGAAGTTTTGCGTCCATTATGGCGTGACCTTTTCTATGATGAGTTGGGCGAGAGCCGGGCTGACTTGCGCATCTACACGCAGCACCCAGCATTTTTCGTTGGCGAATGCCGCGCATTTTACCGCATCTTTTTCTGTCATGAGTATCGCATCCGCATCGTCGAAGGCGAAATCTGTCGCTGCGTAGTGATGATGATCGGGGAAAGCGTGATGTTTTACGGTCAGTCCGAGATGCTCAAGGTGTGAAAAGAATCGCTGCGGGTGGCCAATACCCGCAATGGCATGCAGACGTTGCCCGGCGAACTCGCCGGCACTTAATACGGTGGATGGGTTGAGCAGGTTGTAGAACAGCGAACCGGTCAGGCTCATGGCAAACTCGCCGTTACTGGCCTGTCCGCCATTGACCACAACCGCATCAGCCTGTCGCAGCCGGGATACCGGTTCGCGTAACGGCCCAGCAGGCAGCAACAGACCGTTGCCGAAGCGGCGCGCACCGTCGACGACGATGATCTCGGCATCGCGCCGCAAGCGGTAGTGCTGCAATCCGTCGTCGCTCAGGATGATGTCGCACTCGGGATGCGCCTGCAGCAGGGCCACCGCTGTTGCCGGGCGGTCACGGCCTATCCAGATGGGGCATAGCGCGCGCTGTGCCATCAGCAGGGGTTCGTCACCGACCATGTCTGCGGTATCGTCGAAGGAAACCTCATGCGGCGTCTTCCGGCGCACTTTGGTTTTGGTGTAACCGCGACTGACGATGCCGGGATGCCAGCCGTTCTCGATCAACTGTTGTGCCAGCCAAAGCGTAAGCGGCGTCTTGCCCGTGCCGCCGACACTGATGTTGCCGACCACCACGACCGGGACGGGGATTTTGATGGAGGTCAGGATTCCGCTGCGGAAGAAAAAACGCCGCAGCCACGCGAGTGAGCGAAAGATCAAGCTGAGCGGGATTAGCAACAAATGAAGCGGCGAGAGACGATACCAGTGGTGTTGCAGCCGCTCCATGTCGGGAAGTTACTTGTTCTTCTGATTCTGGGTGGTGAAGGTAATGCGTCCGAAACCCGCGATGCGCGCCGCTTCCATGATGCTGATAACGGACTGGT
>CAYOJU010000459.1:0-1581 GCA_964404355.1 uncultured Sideroxydans sp.
GCGTTCATGATTGTGCTTCATCATTCAACAGGTTCATTCGGCATTGGCGAATTTGGCGTGAATTTCGGACAGGCCGTTTCATTCTTCTTTGTGCTGTCCGGGTTCATTCTTACTTATGTTTACCCGAAGCTGGACACCCGGCAAAAGGTCGTGCAGTTCTGGAGGGCCCGTATTGCACGAATCTGGCCCGCGTATTTTGCGACATTTTTGCTGTATTTCTTGCTTAGTCCCGGCAGGTGGGATATTGAAGTAACAGCAGCCAATCTGTTAATGGTGCAAGCCTGGATCCCTCTTTCAACTTACTTTTCTGCTTACAACCCTGTCGCCTGGAGCGTTTCGACGGAATACTTTTTTTATCTGGCGTTCCCGGCCATCTTGTTCAATTGGAATAAAAATTGGCTACTCAAGCTAGCAGCTGCGGCTGTCGGATTGATTGCGCTATTAGCCCTTGTCAATCATTTGGCACTTCCTGTATTTGGCCACCCGAACATTGGTCTGGATGGGAAATTGGTCACTCAGCATGGCCTCATATATATCAGCCCACTGTCGAGAATATTTGAATTTATTTTCGGAATGGGCGTGGCGCACGTATGGAGAAACTATAGGGGCTCGAACTGGGCGCCCGTTGTGGCAACAGGCTTGGAGCTGGGCGCAATCGCACTCTGTGCCATATCAATGTGTTACATTAATTTTATGGCCGCATGGGGTTACCAGTCGATTTTGGGCGCACCATTTGGACTTTGGTTATCTCACAGCGGGTCGGTGTTCACATTTGGGTTGCTGATTTTTGTAATGGCTCAGGGAGGCGGAGGGATTTCAAAATTGCTTGCTCATCCATTTCTTGTCCTTCTGGGTGAAATTAGTTTTTCTATATATCTCATTCATAAATTCTTGTTGAACATTTACTCGGTCAAGATTGCCGGTATTACTCAGCTGCCGAACCCGGTTGCATATTGTGTGTTTGTTATTGTTCTGATGCTTGTTTCTTACCTGATGTGGACTTGTATTGAGATGCCGGGAAGACGACTAATCCTGGGGCACAGGAATATTCATGGAACTACTGTCATGAAAAAATCGTGGCATGATCACTTTACGTTAAGCCGAAGAACGCTGCTCGCCGGGCTTGCTTTGTTTTTCATGATTGGGCTGGTTTACTTATCCATGTGAATAATTAGTGCATCGTCTAGAACAAGCATGCCAAGAGACGTGGTCTTATAATTTCGGGAAGCCATGTTAAATGGTGCCTTGCGCAACCCACGCCGTGAAGGTTGAGGCAAAAATAGGAGCAAGAGTAGAGAAGTAATCATGCGCCAAGGTAAAAGCATCAGTGGGGCTGAAGCTTTGTGCAGTCGAGAAGACTTATTTCTAAAAGACGTAATTGCAGAGTCGGCACTTTTTATTTGGAATGATTCTCACTGATTGTGCGGGTGCCAACGAAACAAAGAACAGGGGACGCCCTGAATGAAACGATGAAATGGGTAATTTCATCAGATGAACGAAATTTAACCAACAAACCAATTAGCAATCCATGCAAAACGATACAAAAAAACTGGACCAGTTAACCTCGCTAAGGTTCTTTGC
>CAYOJU010000460.1:0-1567 GCA_964404355.1 uncultured Sideroxydans sp.
ATCGGCGTCCAAAAGTAGGCCACTTGCTTCCTACCAGCAGTTGCAGAGGTAGGCCGGTTGTCCAGGTAGTCCACAGGGATGCGCGCGCCTGCTGCGCCCCCTCCACGGGCTGGCGGCAGGCGCGCGCGTATCCCTGTGGACCCACCTGGTCAACCGGCCGGGGTGGGGTCTGGGGAGGGGTTTTCAGCTTCTGTGATTGAAGCGCCAGCTTTCGTTGCCGGTCTCGACGATGTCGCAATGGTGGGTCAGGCGATCGAGCAAGGCGGAGGTCATCTTGGCGCACCCGAACACCGAGGGCCACTCTTTGAAGTCGAGATTGGTGGTCACAACGATCGAGGTCCGTTCGTAGAGGCGGCTGATGAGATGGAAGAGCAGCTGCCCGCCGGACTGAGCGAATGGCAAGTAGCCCAGTTCGTCGAGCACGACCAGATCGACGCGGGTGAGTTGTTCGGCAATCTTTCCAGCGTTTCCAGCCCGATTTTCTGCCTCCAGTCGGTTGACCAGATCGATGGCGGTGAAGAACCTCGCTCGCGCGCCCTTGCGGACGCTGTTTGCGGTAATGGAGATGGCAAGATGGGTCTTTCCAGTGCCAGTTCCACCAACTAGAACAGCATTTCGCTTGGTTTCTAGGAAGTCGCTGCCGTGAAGATCGCGGACCAATCCCTCGTTAACCGGGCTCACAGCAAAATCAAATTCGTTCAATTCCTTGGCTACCGGCAATCGGGCAGCCCCGATTTGGTAGCTAATTGAGTGAGCCTTCTTCTGAGCGAGTTCGGCCTTGAGTAAATCGCCGAGTAAATCCTGGAAGGGGCGTTGACGGCGAACGGCGTCGCGGAGAACCTCGTCGATGACGGAGCGCATGCCGGCCAGATGAAGCTCCATCATCAGGGCGAGCAGTTCATGCCGTTCCATTGGCAGCCTCCCTGGTGCGCGAGAGCAGAGCATCGTAGCGGTTGCAGTTGGCTGCCGGCACGATGGTCAGGGTCAGCGCCGCCGGCACCGTGGCGGGTGGCGATGGTGGCGGCGTTCGTCGCCGGGCCAGGATTGTCAGGACGACGTCCCGGCTACAGGGACCTGCCGTCAGCGCCTCGACGCAGGCGGCCTCCACCGCATCCAGGCCGTCGGTGAGGATGGTGGCCAGGATGGCGGCGAACTGGCGATCACCATCGTTGCTTCGCCCGATCCTGGTCTGGACACCAGCCAAACCGGGCGGCATCGACCACTCGCGGAACGGCGCGCCGTTGCGGAGCGCTCCGGGCTTGCGGGCGAGGATTGGTATGTAATGCAAGGGGTTGTAGAGCACCCGATCCCGCCCAAACGCCCGCCGGTGCTCGGCCACCACCACGCCCTCGAGGCGGACCTCCAGGCGCTCGGCGTAAATCCGCAACTGGACCGGCTTGTCCGCCGCCGTGGCATCGACGCTGTAGCGGTTGCGGTCGAACCGGATCAGGCAGGTCTTGCTGGCGGGCAGCGTGATCTCGCGGAAGCCGTCGAATGACCCGGCGACCTTCACCAGAAGCTCGCGCTCGGCTTCGAACACCTCCCACACGGTTTTGTCAGGAAACTC
>CAYOJU010000461.1:0-1566 GCA_964404355.1 uncultured Sideroxydans sp.
ACCGTCTGATCATTACCTGGACCAATCTGATCCTAGATGGAATGCACGGGATGCCTTTAAAATGTCCTTCCCAAATTGGGAGTTACCTTAGGTGACATGAATTCATACTGTTATTAGTCATTCTGTGTAGGGGTGTCAATGGGTACGATACGGGGAGGGTGGAACCATTTTCATACCCATACCCACTAAGAATTGACTTTACCCATACCCTACCCATACCCGTTAAGAATTTGCCTTACCCTACCCTACCCATACCCGTTAAGATTAGCGGGTAACGAAACGGTAGTGGGCGAATAACGAATAATACAAATATAATAGTTTTATTATTTTTACAAATAAACCATCAAAACTTATCATGTCATACATATGCAATCACAATTACTAATATAAAATTAAAATATAAATATGCAATTAATTCTAAGTAATAGTTTTTTATTAAGCAAAAAAAATCAAAATCACAAATATCTCTTCTAACAAATTCAATTCCTTAACTAAATAATAAAACATTCAAATAAAAAAGTAAAATGTTTAGCATAATATTCTTCTTATGATATAATTTATTTTATATAATTACCCGTTACCCAACGGGTACGAAATAACCTTTACCCGTACCCATACCCGTTTATCTAACGAAAAAAAATCCTTACCCATACCCATACCCAATAAGTTAACGAAAAAAAAATCTTACCCATACCCGTCTTATCGAATACGATACGGGTAGGGTAAACGGGTAAACGGGTGTCATTGACACCCCTAAATAGGTGAGAGAAGCTCTTTATAATTACTATCTCCCCAACTTAATTATAGGGAATCGCAAAAATTACAAAAAGCCCTTACTAATCATTCTACTTGAAGCCTTGAATCAACTGCTGTGCTTAACCGAAGTCCTTTACTCCCTCCCTGTGCGGATATGATTCTACCGGCATATGAGATGCTTATTACCGAGGCTTTTGACAGAACATGTCATGTCACAAAATGAATAGATGCTTTGGAAATAATCAAGTAGCAATCATTTCACTGAACATGATCATCATGCACATACTTTTTACGGTCCTATTTGCCCCAACTCTGACAAAAAAAACAAAGTAATTAGATATTATCTTCCAAGCATGATTGTAGCTATCTTCCACTACATATTTTAAAAAAGTAGGATTTTATTATTTCAATTTAAACACCTAAAGTGCCTCTCTCTTAATTTCTCGGAAATAAATCTGCTGTTATGGTACGTGTACAGAGATTACATCAAACACAGAGCTAGTGGTGGTCGAAGCCCCTTCTATCACTATTTCAAATCAGTGAATTTATTCTAAAACTTATTATATGTACTAATTATCTCAATCAATTATTTGTCAATCTCTCAAAATTATGTTTTGAACCTGCAAATTCTCATACAGCATGATTAAAATTAAATTGTCATATATTATTTTTTTAAACGTCACAACATGTGCTTGTGCCTTCTATTTTACTTCTTGAAACATGCATAATTGAATAATCAAAGAAAAATAATAGAGAGAGAAGAGAGTAGGGTGCTGTACTGCCATAAGCCAATAATTGAACAACTATTTA
>CAYOJU010000462.1:0-1563 GCA_964404355.1 uncultured Sideroxydans sp.
ACCGATCCGATGCCTTCGGAATGGGCGTGCAGATGCAGGAGGATGTTGCGGTTGCAGGAAGCGAGGACCAGGCGGTTTTCGATCATGCGCGCTGCCATACTGACCAGGCCCAGGGTATGCGGATGGCGGCTGCGCTGATCTCCGGAAATATCGATGAGGCCTACCAGCTCGCCATTCGCCGCCATGATGGGCGCAGCGACACAAGTGAGGAAACCATTGCGTTCGAGGAAATGTTCAGCTCCGTTGATCTCGACGCTGCTGGCTTCTACCAGCGCGGTGCCGATGGCATTGGTGCCACGATGCTTCTCATGCCATGAAGAGCCGGTGGATAGAGCAACGCGCTCGGCCTTGTTCAGAAAATCAATATCCCCCATGGTGTGCATCAGCGTGGCTTGCTTGTCGGCCAGAATGACCATGCTGTGACTGTTCCGAACCTGCTCGTAGAGGTACTCCATGACGGGGATCGAGTGTGCAAGCAGATCGTGGTTGAAAGCGAGTGCATGGCGCAGATTGCTGCCGCTTGCATGTTCGCTATTTGCCAGGCGGCCAGTGGGAAGCAGGCCTGCCAATACGCTGCGCTGCCACGAACGGGTAATGCGTTCATTAACGATGCCGCCGGGCGGACAACTTCCATGTTCCAGCAAAAATGATCTTGCCTGTCGTAAAGCCAATACGGTTGGTGTTACGGGCATAACTCCTCCTGCATCTGCTGCTTTCATCCTTTCAGTATAGGAGGATGGCTGCGCAGTGCAATACGTATCTTCCAGTACCCGGAAAGACTGTATTGTTTTGTTACACATGGGGAAAAGAGGCTATTCATGTGTTGACCGGGCAGCGTAAGATACGATCAAATCACTTCAACCATTTGATAGCCTCTGTTGTCCAAATTTGATATGAATACCGGAAGCAACTCACTGCCATGAGAGACCCTCTGCCTATCATCCCTATTGCGTCCTCGCTGCGGCCAGCCGCCGTGGAATATCGCGCTCTGGATGTCGAGCGGGATCATGCGGACACGGTGCTGGATGGGATGCACAGGCCGTTGCACGACTTGCGAATTTCCGTGACGGATCGCTGCAATTTGCGCTGTACCTACTGCATGCCGCGCGAAGTGTTTGATGACAGCCATGTGTACTTGCCGCGTAGCGACTTATTGACCTTTGAGGAAATCGAACATCTCGCCCGCCTGTTCATCCGTCTGGGTGTGAGAAAAATACGCCTGACCGGGGGAGAGCCTCTGTTGCGCCACGGCATTGAGCAGCTCGTCGAGAAACTCGCCCGTTTGCAGACTGCCACAGGCGAAGCTGTGGAAATCGCGCTGACCACCAATGGCGTCATACTGGCGCGCAAGGCGCAGTCTTTGAAGGATGCCGGATTGAAGCGTGTGACCGTCAGCCTCGATGGCCTGAGCGACGCCACCTTCCAGCGCATGAGCGGATCGGATGTTGCCGTTGCAACGGTGCTGGAAGGAATAGCCGCTGCGCAGGCGGCAGGCCTGGGGCCACTCAAGGTCAATATGGTGGTCAAACGCGGTGTGAACGAACACGAAATAGTGCCCATGGC
>CAYOJU010000463.1:0-1559 GCA_964404355.1 uncultured Sideroxydans sp.
TGCCTGGTACATTAAATCTCCCTGTCAGTACTGGCCTCATCCCCGGCATCGTCGCCTCCGATGAATTTGACCGTCAGCCCGGCGATCCTGCGTTGCCGTTGGCTTGGCAATGGAACCACAATCCCGACAACCAACTCTGGTCGGTTACGCAACGCCCCGGCTATTTGCGTCTGACCACCGGCCGAGTGGATACCGATTTCGTTTCCGCTCGAAACACCCTTACTCAGCGCACTATCGGGCCGGAATGCTTGGGCACAACTGCGCTGGACGTTTCCAGCCTGAAGGACGGCGATTTCGCGGGCTTGGCCCTATTGCAGAAAAATTACGGACTGGTTGGCGTGAAATCAGATGGCGGCACCAACTTCATCGTGATGGTTACTGCTGAAAATCGTTCGCCTGCCGAGGTGGAGCGGGTTCAGTTGACGCAAACAAACGTCTTCTTGAAAGCCGAATGTGATTTCAAGAACCGTGCGGACAAGGCGAGTTTCTTCTACAGCCTCGATGGCAAGTCGTGGACGGTTATCGGCAGCCAATTGAAGATGTCCTACACCCTTCCGCACTTCATGGGGTATCGCTTTGGCCTGTTCAATTTTGCGACCAAGACATCAGGAGGTTATGCGGATTTTGATTTCTTCCGGGTCAGCAACCAGATCACTCCGGGTAATCAATGACTGCGGGGCAACGTATCAATTACCCAGAACCACAAATTTCCATCGCTCATTTAAAACGATATTTATGAAACCTGCATTCCCTAACATTAAAACCATTGCGTACGAAGGGCCGCAATCGAAGAATCCTTTGGCGTTCAAACATTACAATGCCGAGGAGATCGTAGAAGGCAAGACCATGAAAGATCACCTGCGTTTCGCGGTGGTCTATTGGCACACCTTCCGTGGCACCGGCAGCGATCCGTTCGGCGCCGGCACCATGCAACGTCCGTGGGACGACGGCAGCGCCAGCGTGAGCAACGCCCAGAACCGCGCCCGCGTGGCCTTTGAGTTCATTCAAAAACTCGGCGCTCCCTACTACTGCTGGCACGACCGCGACGTCGCCCCCGAAGGCAAGAATCTGAAGGAAACCAACAAGAATTTTGACGCCGTTGCCAAAGTCTTGAAGGAAGAACAAAAGCGCACCGGGGTCAAACTCCTGTGGGGTACCACCAACGCCTTCTCCCATCCGCGCTTCGTGCACGGCGCGAGCACGAGCTGCAATGCGGATGTATTCGCCTTTGCCGCGTGCCAGGTGAAGAAAGCCATGGAAGTCACCCACGAACTCGGTGGGGAAGGGTACACCTTCTGGGGCGGTCGTGAAGGCTACCAGACCCTGTTGAACACCGACATGAAGCGGGAACAGGAACATCTCGCGAAGTTCCTGCACCTGGCGGTGGCGCACAAGAAAGCCATCGGCTTCAAAGGCCAGTTCTACATCGAACCCAAGCCGAAAGAACCGACCAAGCACCAGTATGATTCCGATGCCGCCGCGTGCCTGAACTTCCTGCGGGAATATGACCTGCTGGGCGATTTCAAACTGAACATCGAAACGAACCACGCGACGCTGGC
>CAYOJU010000464.1:0-1558 GCA_964404355.1 uncultured Sideroxydans sp.
CGCTTACTCATAATGCGTGATCAGATCCAGCGGGTAACGCTTGCCGGCGAGGTAGTCTTCCACACAGCGAAGAATCAACGGGCTGCGGTGGCGAGCCTGGGTGGCACGTATCTCGTCCGGCGTCATCCATACCGCGCGCACGATGCCTTTATCCAGCGCACGTTCAGGATGATGAGCGAGGATGCTTCCACCGAAAGCAAAGCGCAGATAGGTGACGTTGGAAGTCTTCGAATGCCAGCGATAGACGCCGATCAGGTATTGCGGCTCGAATTCATAGGCCGATTCTTCCATGACTTCGCGCACGGCTCCAGCAGGCAGGGTCTCGTTTGGTTCCCAGTGCCCGGCGGGTTGGTTGAACAGCAGGCCTTGAGGGGTATGTTCTTCCACCAGCAAGAACTTGCCATCCTGTTCGAGGACGGCGGCAACGGTGGCATGTGGTTTCCAGATCATGGCGTGATTTTAAACGAAATAAAAAAAGGCAGGGTTCCCCCTGCCTTTTTTGGGTGTAACGATATTACTTAGCGGCTGCGGGAGCTGCTTTTGCTTTCTTTGCTTTCTTTGCCTTCTTTGCAGCCTTTGCCTTCTTGGCTGGCTTGGCAGCAGGAGCAGCAGCAGGAGCGGCGGCAGCAGCAGGAGCAGCAGCAGGAGCGGCAGCGTCAGCAGCAACAGCGGAGAAGGAAACCAGAGCGAATACAGCAGCGATCAGAGTAGACAGCAGTTTCATTTGAGACTCCATTCAGTAGTTGATAAACGTTTATGACACTACCAGTGTCGGAGCCAATAACGCGGCGACTTCTGATCGCGTTGACACGAATTTCGAATTTGGTGCCGGGGGGGGGAATCGAACCCCCACGCCCTTTCAGGCACCGGATTTTGAGTCCGGCACGTCTACCAGTTCCATCACCCCGGCATGGGAAGGGCGCGAATTATCCATGAAACGCCTGTCCCCATCAACTACAATGCGCGCTTTTCTACCCCCATTTCCCCGGTTTTCATGCGTACCGACGATTTTGACTTCCTTTTGCCCGAGCGCCTGATCGCGCAGCATCCGCCCGCACAGCGGGGGGCGAGCCGTTTATTGCAGGTGGGCAAAGCGGGGCTGAAAGACAGCCAGTTCGCCGATTTGCACGGGTTGGTGCGCGAGCATGATCTGCTGGTTCTGAACGATACGCGCGTGCTGAAGGCGCGTTTGTTCGGTGAAAAAGAGAGCGGCGGCAAGGTCGAAGTGCTGGTCGAGCGGGTGCTGGATGAGCATGAGGTGTTGGCGCAGGTGCGGGTAAGCAAGACGCCCAAGCCGGGTAGCCGGCTGGTGTTGGCGGAAAAACTGTCCGTACAAGTGTTGGGACGCGAGGGGGAATTCTTCCATTTACGCTTCGAAGATGCTGAATCAGTGACGACTTTGCTGGAACGGCACGGGCATTTGCCCTTGCCGCCCTATATTACCCATGCAGCCGGTGCCGAGGATGAAACGCGTTACCAGACCGTGTTTGCCCGCGAGCCGGGGGCGGTGGCAGCTCCCACGGCCGGGCTGCATTTTGGCGAGACCATGCTGCAGGCG
>CAYOJU010000465.1:0-1555 GCA_964404355.1 uncultured Sideroxydans sp.
TCCTCAACAAGTTTTGGATTGCATGACCATGCTGTTTCAATCAGCGAGTCAACTGGTTCACCAGCATTGGCTGGTGCTGTAAATGTCGCCATTGCGGCGCTGAGGAATAATGCAGCCCATATTTTGCACGTCGAGTGTTTCATTGCTTCTCCTAATTTGAAAAATGTAGCAATCCCGCCCTAATACTCAGCCATAGCGAATGACAAGGTAACTCCATCAGCGCGGATGCGCGGCGGCAGCCAATTCCTGGTCAACCAATTTGTTGATAGTGGATATGGTCATAACTAAATATCTACTAGCTGTTTCTCTATCCATTCTCGCGCTTTTAAGTACAGGATTAATTCGACTGATAACTTGCGTATTAGAAAAATTGTCATTAGGTGGGTAATTCATTGCAGCGGAAATAGTCTGGTCGATATGCAATGAGGCGAGGTCCAAATATAGACAAACGAATTGCTTCCCTTCCACTTTCTGATAGCAATCCTCTACCATCTGAAACAGTTCAGCCATACCTCCTTTACGATAAGCCTGCACTGCTACCTTCGTCGTCAACTTCAGTTCTTTTTCTATTGTTGCCGGACTTCTAGTTTCAGCAACACTGCTTTTAGAAAACATAAATAGAAGAGAAAGTGCTACTGCGAATATCATCTTTATTTTCATATACTGAACCCATTTATAAAGTATTTGAGAGCCTGAATCCTAACTAATGAAACACCGATTACTTCCACACGATGCGTGAACGCCGATAAACAACGACTTCTGGTTTGACGTGACAGACCTATTGATTGCAGGACGCAACTATCTTTTGAAAGGCGTCTTTTACCTCTTGATCTTTCTCCATGTTTCTCATTCTTTGTTCTGGAATTGTTGTAGAAGCCTTATCTACCTGACACCTGCAAATTGTAGGCGCTTGGAGGTTCCCTTTCTGAATGCCATTTTCCGCACAGTCGTTGTAAGTGTTATTCTTAAATTGCTCAGACCAGTTGAACATTGAAGTATTTGTGTAGAGGGCAGATTCGCTTGGTGTCTGCGGTTGTTCGGCTACAGGCTGCTGCACTGGACTTACAATTGAGTTCATATCCGTTTGGAACTTTGCTATCGTATTTCTGATCTCGGATCTTTTCCTCTCGATCTCTGACGAAATCAAGTATGTACTACCTAGAAATATAAGCATTAACAAAATGCCGGCAGGCATTCTATTTTCTAGTCCAAAGTGCTTGCGTTTGAACAAATATGCAGGATAAGAAACAAACCACAAAAGCACAAACAAAAAGAACCACGCTACCGGGCCTTTACTTCCTGGAACTTTATCGCTGGGCATACCAACTTTACTTGCTTCCGTCGCAGCCACAATCGCAGTGCCAAAAATAGTAGCTAGCATAATCAAATTTAGCGAACTAGCCGGTGACTGTAGAAGGTTCATGCCTGACACCCAAAACCAAACCAACATCGTGCTAATAGCAGGTATTGCCAACAAAGCAATTTCGTAATCTGCTGCTGGTTTATTGATGGCCGCTCCGCCCACTGGACTTGAAATTGCATTTACAGATGAGAA
>CAYOJU010000466.1:0-1554 GCA_964404355.1 uncultured Sideroxydans sp.
AGTGCTGCCAGTATGGTAAATCCCAGAATATTGACCTCTTCTTCCAACTAATTTTCGGATCCCCTTTCTTTCTCACCACCTTCTTTTTAAATTTCCCCAATTGAACTTTCAAATCTTTCACTCGCGAATAAACTTGTTTACCGGTCAACGGATACTTTGCTCTGATATTCTCGGTCTTTCCATTGAATTCTTTCTTTCTCTTTCGGTGTGCGTGGTTGGCAGGAAGAAATCTACGATGACCCATGTACACATTTTTAGAGGAGTTGGGTAGCCACAAATCAACTGTATCGTCCAGGCAAACGGGGCACGCTTTCTCTCCTTTGACACTGTAACCCGACAAATTTCCATAAGCCGGAAAATCATTAATGGTGCAGAAAATCATGGCCCGTAAAGTGAATTTCTCCTTGCTATATGCATCAAATATCTGCACTCCGGGTTGCCATAATTCTTTTAAATCATCGATCAATGGCGCTAGATACACATCTATGTCGTTCCCGGGCTGTTTGGGTCCTGATATGAGCAAGGTCATCATGATGTACTTGCGTTTCATACATAACCAAGGTGGAAGATTATAAATGCACAATAGAACCGGCCAACTGCTATGCTTACTGCTCATGCTACTGTGCGGATTTATTCCATCTGCACTCAGCCCAAGCTTTAGATTTCTCGGGTCACGTCCGAATTCAGGAAACTCTCTGTCAATATTCCTCCACTGAGGAGAATCAGCGGGGTGCCGTAATTTTCCGTCTTTTTTCCGGTTATCGGCATGCCAACGCACTAGTTTCGCATCTTTAGCATTTGAGAACAAACGTTTGAATCTCGGTTTCACGGGGAAGTACCACAATGCTTTTGCCGGAGGTCCTTTAGTCGGTTTACAATTATCACTTTTATCACTGGCTATCTGCTTTGGTTTGTAACGTGATGCACCACATTTCGGACACTCGTGAAGATCTTTATACTCATTTCGATATAATATACAATCATTTGGACACGCGTGTATTCTTTGAACTTCCAAATCCACCGGGCACAATATTTTCTTCGCTTCATAAACATTGGGTGGTATCTCGTTTCCATCCGGAAGCATTTCTTTTAAAGTTTGTAATAACTCAGTAAAACTTCTATCACTCCAACCGTTAGATGCTTTAAGGTTATACAATTTTAATACACCTTTCAATTTTGAAAATTTAGAACAACCAGGATACAATTCCTTATTAGAATCTTCGTACAAATTCTCAAATAAACAATACTGCTTATCATTATCAAAATCCTCTTCTATATCACGTAACATTTGATCAAAATTATCACATTTATCTACCACTATATCATCATTTTCTTCAGTATGGTACTCCTGATGCTCAGTACGAGTACCTATGTCGGTTTCCAATCCCCGCTGGTCATTCCCCTCATCTCCACCGGTATGGTATTCCAGATCCTCAGTACCAGTACCAATGTCGGTTGGAAAACTCTCACCATGCCATATCCAACACTGGTATCGTTGTTTGAATCCACGACGGATTAAATGGTTCCTCACTTGGTTCGGGTTGGAAAAGCTTC
>CAYOJU010000467.1:0-1554 GCA_964404355.1 uncultured Sideroxydans sp.
TCCGTGCGACATTCCCGCGCTATCGCTATGACCAGTTGATGCGTTTGGGCTGGAAAGTGTTCATACCGCTTACCCTGTTCTATGTCGTGGTGGTCGCCACGTGGATGCAGACGCCCTGGTGGGTTTGGTAAGTGCCCGAGGATAAAAATATGAAAAACCTCATCAATTTCTTCAAGAGTTTCCTGCTGCTCGAGTTTCTCAAAGGCATGACCGTGACCGGGCGCTATTTCTTCGCGCGCCATGTGACGGTCGAGTATCCGGAGGAAAAGACGCCGCAGAGTTTCCGTTTTCGCGGCCTGCATGCACAACGCCGTTATCCCAACGGCGAAGAGCGCTGCATCGCCTGCAAACTGTGCGAAGCGGTGTGTCCGGCGCTGGCGATCAAGATCGAAGTGGCAGAGCGCGAAGACGGGTCGCGCCGCACCACGCAATACGACATTGACCTGACCAAATGCATCTTCTGCGGTTTCTGCGAAGAATCCTGTCCGGTGGATGCCATCGTCGAAACGCGAGTGTTCGAATATCACGGCGAGAATCGCGGTGACCTGTATTACACCAAGCCCATGCTGCTGGCGGTGGGTGACAAATATGAAGAGCAGATCGCCAAGGATAGAGCTGCCGATGCCAAGTATCGGTAATTAGAGGAAGTCACATGAACATTGAAACTTTGTTCTACCTGTTTGCTGCCGTGACCGTGTTTGCGGCACTGCGCGTGATTACTGCGCGCAACCCGTTGCATGCGGTGCTGTTTCTGGTTCTGGCCTTCGTCAGCAGTGCGGGCATCTGGTTGTTGCTGGAAGCCGAATTCCTCGCCATTACGCTGGTGCTGGTGTATGTCGGCGCGGTAATGGTGCTGTTCCTGTTCGTGGTGATGATGCTGGACATCAATATCGAGCAAATGCGCAAAGGATTCCTGCGCTGGCTGCCGGTCGGGCTGCTGCTGGCGGGCCTGATCGTTGTGCAGATGGTGTGGGTGCTGGGTGCCAAGGAAACATCGGTCGGGATGACTCCCGTGCAGCACGCCGCCAATTACAGCAATACCAAAGAGCTCGGGCGGCTTATCTACACCGATTACGTTTATCCATTCGAACTGGCCGCCGTGTTGCTGCTGCTGGCGATGGTATCCGCGATTGCGCTGACTTTGCGCAAGCGCCGCGATGTACAGCGTCAGGACATCAGCAAGCAGATCGCGGTCAAGAAGCAGGATCGCCTGCGCATCGTTTCTGTTCCATCCGCGAACCAGGCAGATGTTGCAGAGGATGTCGCCGTTTCCGGCGAACATGCCGCAGATTAAAGCAAAGGGGAGAACATGTTGAATCTGGGTCTATCGCATTATCTGGTGTTGAGCGCGGTGCTGTTCGCCATTGCCATAGTCGGCATCTTCCTCAATCGCAAGAACCTGATCGTGCTGCTGATGGCGATCGAGCTGATGCTGCTGGCAGTGAACACCAATTTCATTGCGTTCTCGCATTACCTGAACGATGCGGCGGGGCAGGTCTTCGTGTTCTTCATACTTACCGTGGCGGCTGCGGAAGCGGCGATCGGCCTGGCCAT
>CAYOJU010000468.1:0-1551 GCA_964404355.1 uncultured Sideroxydans sp.
GTCACACAAAACTGCACCATCAGTACGACATCAGCGCTCGCATTCGTCGCTTATGATCCCATTGGTGCAAATGCAACCGCGGCTTTGAATGCTACCGGTCAGGTTAGCGTCGCCTGTTCCAAAGGTGCTACCGGCCTGACGATCGGGATAGATAACGGCGCACACGTTGCTGGTTCTCAACGTCAAATGCTGGGCGGTGTCGCCGCCGGCATGCTGCAGTACAACCTGTTTCAGCCGCCCAACAATACACCGGGCACTCCCTGCACCTTCCCCGGTACCACAGCCTGGACCAATACAGGAACGGGCCTGTTCACTTTGACCAGCGCGACGACCAAGGCGGCCCGGGTTTACAGCGTGTGCGGCACAGTCCCGGGTGGGCAGGATGTCGCGGCAGATTCATATACCGATACGGTAAGTACAACGATCAACTTCTGATAAGGGTGGCCACTTATGAATAATTCTATATTGCTGACAGCAGCTCATCGCTATTGGAAGACGGTCGGTCATGCCGCTGTCTGCGCATTGATGCTGTTTGGTTCCGGTGTGGCCGGTGCGGCAACCTGGGAGATTGATCCGGTTCGCGTAGAACTATCCCCGCAACAGCAGACAGCCGCGATAAAGATCAAGAACAACTCAAACCAGACGACAACAATTCAGATCAATGTGGTTGCATGGTCACAGTCCGAGGGTAAAGATGTTTACGCTTCAAGCAAGGAACTGCTCGTCTCACCTCCCATGGTCACCATTGCCGCGAATGGCGAACAGATTATCCGCGCCGCTTTACGGCGACCTGCTGACGCAACAGGCGAGTTGACCTATCGCATCAACTTGCAGGAATTGCCCGTACAACCTGCACCGGGATTTACCGGTCTGCAAGTCGCATTGCGTATCGGCCTGCCGGTATTCGTCAAACCGAAAACCGGCAAAGCCTCGCCAAAAATGCTGTGGAGTGTCGCACGCATGCCCGGTAATACGCTGAGAGTTGAGCTGAAGAATCAGGGCAACGCGCATGTTCAGGTTTCAGATTTTGCGCTTTACATTCCGGGAGAAGATCGCGCGATTGTCAACGAATCAGGCTCGAGCTATGTGTTGGCAGGTCAAGCACATGAGTGGCTACTCAAAACGGGTTCATCTGAAAAAGTAAGCGGTGGCCGTTTGCATCTCAAGGCTTACACTGATGCCGGAAACGTCGATACGGAACTTGAGCTGGGCAAGCCGTAACTGCACTGCGGTTTTCCTGATAGGGGTCATTTTCCTTTCCTGCGCATCGGCGGCTTCCGACAGCGGGACATCTCCCGCTGATCAGCCCATCAGACCTTTGGGGCCGATGCGCCCGGCACCGGCATCCACCACCAGAACAACATTTCAGGAGCGATTGTTGCTCGTTGATATCAACCGGCAACAATTGAACCAGACCGTGATGTTGCTTGAAGACAAGGCCGGTATGCTCTACGTGTGGAGCAGTGATTTGCAACGCTGGCGCTTGCGTCCGCCCGACACAGGCACGGCGATTGAGTATCAGGGCGAAAAGTATTATCCGCTCAGCGCGAT
>CAYOJU010000469.1:0-1551 GCA_964404355.1 uncultured Sideroxydans sp.
AATGCGCGAGAGGTGGTCAGCTACTAGGTTTTCGGTGCCCTTCTTGTCCCTTATCTCAAGGTCAAACTCTTGAAGCAAAAGGATCCATCGGATGAGGCGCGGTTTTGCATCTTTTTTGGTAAGGAGGTAACGGACTGCCGCATGATCGGTGTAGACAATAACCTTAGAACCCACCAAATAAGGGCGGAACTTGTTGATGGCGAAAACCACCGCAAGCAACTCCTTTTCAGTTGTGGTGTAATTAACTTGGGCCTCATCTAGCACCTTGCTTGAGTAATAGATTGCATACGGCTTCTTGTCGACTCGCTGTCCCAAAACTGCTCCAACCGCGTAATCGCTCGCATCGCACATTATCTCAAATGGCTCACTCCAATTCGGGGGTTGCAAGATAGGTGCTGAAATCAAAGCTTCTTTCAACCTATTAAAAGCATCTAGACAATCCGCATTAAAATCAAAAGGGGCATCCTTAAGTAAAAGATTAGTCAAGGGTTTAGCAATTTTAGAAAAATCCTTAATGAACCTTCTATAAAACCCGGCATGCCCTAAGATGCTTCTAACCCCTTTAACATTTGTTGGTGGAGGCAACTTTTCAATTACCTCAATTTTTGCACGGTCAACCTCTAAACCTTTAGCGGAAATAACATGGCCTAAAACAACACCCTCTTGTACCATAAAATGGCATTTTTCCCAATTCAAGACAAGGTTGACTTCTTCACATCTTTGTAGGACTTTGGACAGGTTTAACAAACATTCATCAAAGGTGGTACCATAAACCGAGAAGTCATCCATGAAAATTTCCATAGATTTCTCAATTAGGTCAGAAAATATACCCATCATAGCCCTTTGAAAGGTGGCCGGTGCATTGCACAAACCAAAGGGCATCCTACGATATGCAAAAGTACCGTATGGACATGTAAAAGTGGTCTTTTCTTGGTCATCAGGGTGTATTGGTATTTGAAAGAAACCGCTATAACCATCTAAATAACAAAAGAAAGAGTGCTTAGCTAGCCGTTCAAGCAATTGATCAATGAACGGGAGAGGAAAGTGATCCTTGCGCGTGCCGGTGTTGAGCTTCCTATAATCAATGCACATGCGCCATCCCGTCACTAGCCTTGTTGCAATTGGCTCGCCATTCTCTCCTTCTATGACGGTTGTTCCTCCCTTCTTTGGCACCACGTGAATAGGACTCACCCATTTGCTATCGGAGATAGGGTAGATGATGCCGGAGTCAAGAAGCTTTTGGACCTCCTTTCGCACCACCTCGCTAAGGTTCGGGTTCAATCTCCGTTGGCCTTCGATGGTTGGTTTGTGTCCTTCTTCCATCAAGATTCGGTGCATGCAAACAGAAGGGTGGATGCCCTTGAGGTCGTCTATTGTGTATCCAATGGCTTTTCGGTGCAACCTCAAAATGTGCAGAAGTTGAGAGGTTTGGTCTTGGTTGAGAGATGCATTAACAATAACGGGATAGGTTTGATTCGAACCAAGGTATTCGTATCGTAAGGTTGAAGGCAATGGCTTCAATTCAACCTTGGGTGCATCCTCTGAAGTCTC
>CAYOJU010000470.1:0-1547 GCA_964404355.1 uncultured Sideroxydans sp.
GCGAACTGGAAGATGACCACCGGCAGGTTGGCCATCGGCTGGTTCATGTTGCTGCTCCAGAACTGGTTATTCAGCGCGGTGAACAGCAGCGGGGCAGTTTCGCCGCTGACGCGGGCGACGGCCAGCAAGATACCGGTCAGGATGCCGGCACGTGCGCCGCGCAAGGTAACAAAAGTAATGACCTTCCACTGCGGCGCCCCCAAGGCGGCGGCGGCTTCGCGCAGACTGTTGGGTACGAGGCGCAGCATGTTTTCGGTGGTGCGGATGACTACCGGAATCACGATGATGGCGAGCGCGAACGCGCCGCCCCAGCCGGCGAAATGCTGCACTTTGCTCACGTAGATTTCATACACGAACATGCCGATCACGATGGACGGTGCGGAAAGCAGCACGTCGTTGATGAAACGGGTGATGGGCGCCAGCCAGCCGCGCTGGCCGAACTCGGCCAGGTAAGTGCCGGCCAGGATGCCGATAGGCGTACCGATCATGACGCCGATTATCGTCATCATCAAGCTGCCGAAAATGGCGTTGATCAAACCGCCGCTGCTGCCGGGCGGCGGCGTGGTCTGGGTGAAGATATGCAGGCCCAGATTGGGCAGTCCGTTTTCCAGCAGTGTCCACAGTATCCAGACCAGCCAGAACAGGCCGAACGCCATGGTGAACACCGAGATGCTCAGGGTGAGGAGGTTGACGATGCGACGTCGTGTGTAGAGATCAAACATGTCAGGCGCTCCGTCCTTCGCCTTTTGCCAGCCGGTAGAGCATGAAACGGGCAAGCGAAAGCACAACAAATGTAATGAAGAACAGGATCAGGCCGAGTTCGATGAGCGACGAGGTGTATAACTCGCCCACGGCCTCGGTGAATTCATTGGCCAGCGCCGAGGAGATACTGTTGCCGGGCATGAGCAGCGATTTGCTGAGGTCGTGCGCATTGCCGATGACGAAGGTCACCGCCATCGTTTCTCCCAGCGCGCGGCCCAGGCCGAGCATGATGCCACCGACCACGCCGATCTTGGTGTAGGGCAGCACCACGTTCCACATCACTTCCCAGGTGGTTGCACCCAGGCCATAGGCCGATTCCTTGAGCATGGTGGGGACGACGTCGAACACGTCGCGCATCACCGAAGCGATGAATGGGATGACCATGATCGCCAGAATAATTCCGGCGGTGAGTATGCCGATCCCCATGGGCGGGCCGGAGAAAAAGGGGCCAAGGACGGGCAATGTACCGATGTGGTTATTTATCCAGGGTTCGACGTGATCCGCGAACAGAGGGGCGAAAATGAACAGGCCCCACATGCCGTAAATGATGCTGGGGATGCCCGCCAGCAATTCGACAGCGATGCCGAGTGGACGGCGCAGCCATTTTGGCGACAGTTCGGTCAAGAACAGGGCGATGCCGAAGCTGACCGGGATCGCGATGACTAACGCGATGCCCGAAGTAACCAGCGTACCGATGATCGGAATAAGCGCGCCATATTGGTCGGTGACCGGATTCCATTCCGAACTGGTAATGAAACCAAAGCCGAAGGCGCGGATGGCAGGCA
>CAYOJU010000471.1:0-1546 GCA_964404355.1 uncultured Sideroxydans sp.
CCATCGACGCCGATGGATTGTTTGCCGCGTTCGGATTGTGAGGCGCGGAACTTCGTCAGCTCGCTTTTGCTGTCGAAGAAGGTTCGAGCCTTGACCGTTGTCACCGTATTGGTGCTTCCGTTGCCGAGGTCGGTTTCAGAAACCGTGCTGGTGAAGGATGAACATCCAGTGGATAACGCCACGGCGGCAACAGCCACCAGGCACGATAGGAATAGTGTTCGCATAAATTATTTTGATGGTTCGGCTGCCGGCGCGGTTTCTTGGGGCTTCTGACTCGCCAGATGGTCGGCGAATGCCGTTGACCGAAACATTTTCAAAGCCCCGATTCCCGCCAATGAAATGGCGGCAAAGGACTTGATATAAAACAGCACTGCCAAATCGATGTACTTGGCCGCCTCATCCGAGCCAGCAATCCCTTGGGCAGAGGCGAGCACGGCAATGGCGAAATAAAGCAGGCAATCAATCCAAAACGTTGGGATGTTCGCTATAAATTTCATAACTGTTTACTCCGTTGTCCGTGGTGAATTGGCTTTGGGCGCACGCGCACGCGCCAGCAGATCGTTAATGCGCGCTTCCGTGACACAGTTTTTTTCCAGTCCATCTACCTTCGTGCTGATTACCGCGACGTTTGTGACCAACACGGGCACGGTCTCAAGCTTCGCCTGAATGTCATGCCACGAATACCAGGCAAATCCGCTCAGCGCTAAAAGGATCAGCGTGTTCAAATTTAAATGGTGGGAGAGGGCCTTCATAATCAATTGACGGTTACGGTTACTGCAGGAGGCGTCACCTTCGCTCCATTTGGCGCAGTAATAACCAAGGTGTACACGCCCGCGTCGGCGACGGTCACGTTGTCGACGTGGTAAGCAACAGGGTTTTGCACCGCACCATTTGCGCCGGGAATCGCAACGGCATCTTTGAACCATTGATACGTTGACCCTTCAGGCGCGTAGCCGATTCCAAGATTCAAGCTTGCTGGGTCAGGCCCAATCTGCGCCGACAAATCCAATGCATCGTCGGGGTTTAGCACTTGGTCACCTTGTTCAAGTAAAATGCCAGCAGGCACATCCACCGTGACGAGTGAGGAATTCACGACCTTTGCCCCCCGCGTCACCACACATCGATATGAAATGCGGTTTGGACAGTTGTCGATCGCGATTGGTGGATTATCGAACTGGGCCGCGTTCTGACCGCCAACATCTTCCCAGTCGGCGTTGGCCGCTGTATTATCCGGTCCCAAGTTTTCCTGCCACTGGTAGGTTACCCCAGCGCCGTGGGTAGCAATGTTCAGTTTCCATGTGCCGTCGCCATTGACCGAAAACGTCGGCTCAGTGGTAATGATCGCGTAATCGCTTGTTATCGTGGCACCATTTGTAATCAAAGCCGCCGCCGCCGCCATACCAGTCGGCACAGACGGAGCCGCACAACCCGTAATGATGAGCGTGCCAATAAAGCCAATGCCAAGCAGCACAGAAAGCCACGCGTCAACCTGAGTTTCAGTTAGATTCTGCCCGTCAAGGTCGTAGGTCCCGTTTTGGGTCACTTG
>CAYOJU010000472.1:0-1541 GCA_964404355.1 uncultured Sideroxydans sp.
GCGCCAAGATTGTGCAGGCCTCCATTGATCTCGCGCATTCGCTCAAGATGGATGTGGTGGCGGAAGGAATTGAAATCGAGGATGAACGGTTGGCGCTGCTGGAACTGGGGTGCGATTTTGGACAGGGGTGGTTGTTTGGCAGGCCGGGGTCGGTGAGGAGTATTTGAGATCGTTCGTGGCGCGCATCTCGTCCCCTCTCCCTCCGGGGGAGGGCTAGGGTGGGGGAACACTCTTTGCACCTCCGCTATCTTTTCAAAACCAACACCGTCGGGGGTAGCCCGACAGCTAGTCACTTTTTCTTGCTTCGCCAAAGAAAAAGTAACCAAAAAGAAGGCGACCCCAGCGCGCCGCCCCTGCGGGGTCCCCTGCGTTGCTCGACTGGTCAGGCCTCCTCATAAACTCGCACGATCCGCTACGCGTCCACGTGCTCAAACATATTCGTCAGAATTCCCTGACCAGCCTCCGCTACTCGGCGGCGCACAGGGGAAGGAAAAGCGAAAACCCAAAACCACAGCGTGGGCACTTCATGCCCACCCTACCTAACTTATAGACTATCTAGAATCTGTTTTCTTTTCTGCTGATATTCAGCGTCACTAATCAGCCCCTGCTTATGCATTGAGTCCAGTTCTTTTAACTTATCAGTAGCTGACGGGGAATTGGCAGTTGCTGGTGTAGTTGCAACTGAAGCTCCCTGTACTGGTTGGCTCGTGTTCGTAACCAGCACTTCTTTCGGTAAGCATTTAAATTTTAACTCAGCATTAAGCGGTGTCCATCCACGTGCCCCATGAGTCTCCCAATCAACAATCGTCATTTGTTTATTCTTGGAATCGCAAAAGAAATTAGCTTTTTTAATTGCTAATTCTTTTACCTCTGGCCATGAAGGATAGTTTCCGCTCTGCTCGATGCTACTGTGTAGGTATCCGTGCCAATGCTGGATACCTCACTAACGGAGGCACAACCAGCCAACAGAATTAAAAATATTAAAATAATTATCGCTCGCATCATTAGCTCCGCCCTTAATAGTTATTTTGCCTTTGCGCAGACTCCTCTTTCCTTGCAACAAGGTCAATAGCCAAGTGGCGTGGGCACAACGTGCCCACGCGGTGGTTTTGAATTTTCCGCTTTTCTTTCCCCTGTGCGCCGCCTCGATATTTCGCAAACAAGCGGAGATTTAGGCGAGCACTGTATGAGTTCCGCGGCAGGGCACGGTTTGTGTGCCCCGCCAGGGCGAGTTGCGCAGCCCCGCTTGTTTGCGAAATATCGAGGGAACCCCGCAGGGGCGGCGCGCTGGGGTCGCCTTCTTTTTGGTTACTTTTTCTTTGGCGAAGCAAGAAAAAGTGACTAGCTGTCGGGCTACCCCCGACGGTTTTGAAGTTGATTTTGGAGAATCCGCGTGGGCACAGAAACGTGCCCACCCTACATGCTCAGGGCGAACGGATTTAATTCAACGCCGGTTCCCCGCCCCTGGGAAACAGCACCCACATCCTCCCCGATTGCTTCATGCTCCCCGCACGCACGGCAGCGATCTCGCCAAAGCCCCA
>CAYOJU010000473.1:0-1540 GCA_964404355.1 uncultured Sideroxydans sp.
TTCTTCTCGATGCCTTCGCCGACGATGAACATCTGGAAGGCTGTCACCGAAGCACTCTTGCTCTTCAGCAATTGCTCGATAGTTTGCTTGCCGTCTTCCGCTTTGACGAACACCTGGCCCAGCAACGTGACTTCCTTGAGGAATTTTTGTACGGTACCTTCGGCGATCTTTTCCAGCATCGCTTCCGGCTTGCCGGACTCCTTGGCCTTTTCGATGGCGATACGGCGCTCGGTGGCGATGTCTTCCGGATTCACGCCGGAGGCATCGACGGACTTCGGCTTGCTCGCTGCAATGTGCATCGCAATATCCTTGCCCAAAACGTCGTCGCCGCCAGTAAAGTTCACCATCACGCCGATCTTGTTGCCGTGCAAGTAGGTTGCCAGTTTTCCGGTAGTGGTCGTGTAGCGCTCAAAACGGCGTACGGTCAGGTTCTCACCCAGCTTCATCACCAGCGCCTTGCGGGTCTCTTCGACCGTGCCGGAGCCGTTGGCGATAGGCAGTGCCAGCAGTGCTTCGACATTTGCCGGATTATTCTTCGCCACTGTTTCGGCTACGTTCTTGGCAAACGCCATGAAATCGTCATTCTTGGCCACGAAGTCGGTTTCGCAATTCACTTCCGCCACAGTGCCGGTCTTGCCGTCGGCTGCCAGGAAAGAACCAATCACACCTTCTGCCGTCACGCGGGAAGCTGCCTTGCTGGCCTTCGCACCGCTCTTGATACGCATCAGCTCTTCAGCCGCCTTGAAGTCGCCGTTGGTCTCAACCAGCGCCTTTTTGCATTCCATCATGCCGAGGCCGGTAGCCTCGCGCAGTTCTTTCACCATACTTGCGGTGATCTCTGCCATGTCACACTCCTAATAATCTAGACTCAAATTCAGGTTACAAAAAAGGGGGCTTGCGCCCCCTCGTTGCGGGAAGGCAGCTTACGCGGCACTTTCAGCGACTTGTGCTGTCAACTCATTCAGCGCTTGCTCGCGACCTTCCAGGATTGCATCGGCCACGCCGCGTGCATACAGGCGGATCGCCTGGCTGGAGTCGTCGTTACCGGGGATCACATAGTCCACACCCAGCGGGCTGTGGTTGGTATCCACCACGCCGATAACCGGAATGCCCAGCTTTTGCGCTTCGGTGACTGCACCCTTCTGGTAGCCGACGTCGATCACAAAGATGGCGGAAGGCAGACCTTGCAGGTCCTTGATGCCGCCCAGACTGCGATCCAGTTTTTCCAGTTCGCGACGTAGAACCAGACCTTCTTTCTTGGAAACCTTCTCGATGCTGCCGTCTTCGATCATCGCTTCCAGTTCTTTCAGGCGCTTGATGGATGTCTGGACGGTCTTGAAGTTCGTCAGCATGCCGCCTAACCAGCGGTGGTCAACGAAAGGAGAACCGGCGCGGATCGCTTCTTCGCGGATGATCTCGCGCGCTTGACGCTTGGTCGCCACAAACAGGACGGTGCCCTTCTTTGCGGAGATCTTGCGGATTTCTTTCAGCGCGTCGTTGAACATCACGACGGTCTTTTCCAGGTTGACAATGTGAATTT
>CAYOJU010000474.1:0-1530 GCA_964404355.1 uncultured Sideroxydans sp.
CATCACCAAGCCGCCGAGCGCCGAGCTGCGGCCCGGCCAGAAGGACCAGGATTCGCTGCCGCCCTACGAGGTGTTGGATGCCATTCTGGATTTGTACGTCGTCCAGCATTTGAGCAAGGCGGAAATCGTGGCGCGCGGCTACGAGGCGGCGGTGGTGAATGACGTGGTGAACAAAATCACGTTCAGCGAATACAAACGCCGGCAGGCCGCGCCCGGATTAAAAGTTTCCGCCCGCGCCTTCGGCATGGGACGGCGCATCCCCGTGGCGCAACGCTTCCGGCCCGGCATTTGAGGCGTCCCGACATGGTCGTTCAATTTCCCATTTTTGAGCAGCCGTCGGCGGGGCACCGCGACTGGTATTTGTACGAGGCGCTGCGCAGCGTGCCGCGCATTCTGCTGATGCTGGATCGCAATCCGGTCAGCCCAGCCTACGGCTGTTTCGACCGCGAATACTGGCATTACCGCACCACGGATTTCCCCTGCGGCATGAATGAAGAATTCACGCTGGTGCTGGCGCAGGCCTGGGCGACGGAGCATCCGCAAAATCCCTTTTACCACAATGCCCGCTTGCAGGAATTGATCGTGGCGGCGCTGCGGTTTGCGGCCAAGTCCGCGCACCCGGATGGTTCCTGCGACGATTATTTTCCGTTTGAAAAAGCCCGGGGCGCCACATCTTTTTCGCTGTATGCCACCACGGAAAGTTATTTGTTGCTGGGGTTGAATGATCCGTCGCTCAAGGCCTTTTTCATCCGTCGCGCGGATTGGATGTTGCGCCATCAGGAATCCGGCCGCCTGGCCAATCACCAGGCGCTCGGGGCACTGGCGATGCAGAACGTGTTTCAAGTGACCGGCGAAACGCGCTTTCGCACCGGCATGGAAACGCTGCGCGACCTGACACTTGCCTGGCAGCACGCCGAGGGCTGGTTTCAGGAATACGAAGGGGCCGATCCCGGTTACCAGACCTGCACCATTTCATTTCTTGGAAAGTTACGCCAGAAGACCGGCGATGCCCGGCTCATGTAGCCCTTGCGCCGCGCGGCGGAATTCGCCGCGCACTTCATGCATCCGGATGGTTCCTACGGCGGTGAATATGGCAGCCGCAACACTTATCATTTTTATCCGCACGGGTTCGAATTGCTCGCGGCGGAGAGCCCGGCGGCCTTGCAGGTGGCGGAATTGTATTTGCGCAAAGGTCTCCCGCAGCGCACCCGCTATTTCAATGACGACAACCGCATGTGCGCGCACTACGCCTACGAATGGTTTCAGGCGTGGCAGGATTACGCCCGCGTGCCTGACCGCGCCACGGCGTCCTGCCAGACTCCGGCACACACGACGTGGTTTCCCGCTGCCGGATTGCTGGTGCAGCGCGATACTCAACGGTGCGTCATCGCCGCCGCGCACAAGGGCGGCGTGTTCAAGGTGATCACACCCGAGGGTTTGGTGGCTTCCGATACCGGGGTGATGCTCCCATTGGAAAATGGCCAGACGTTGGTCTCGCACCTGGTGAATTTGCAGAATGAAATCCAGTGG
>CAYOJU010000475.1:0-1525 GCA_964404355.1 uncultured Sideroxydans sp.
GGCGTCAGCACCGCGAACAGGAGGCGTTTATGCAATTCTCCGAACAATCTGAACCTAACGCTTCCTGGCATCGGTTAAGCCCGCTGCTGGAGGAAGCCATGGCGAGGCTCAGCCAAAAGGAACGCGACGCCATCGTGCTGCGTTTCTTTGAAAACCGCACCGTCAGGGAAGTGGCGGACGCGCTCGACCTGCGGGAAGACGCCGCGCAAAAACGGGTGAATCGCGCCACCGACAAACTCCGCGACTATTTTGTCCGACGCGGCATTCAGGTTTCCACCGCCGCCCTGCTGGTTTCGCTGGGAACGCATGCCGTGCAGGCTGCGCCGGCGGAACTGGCTTCAAAAATCGTGGCCACGGCGGCCTTGAAAGGCGCCGTAGGCAGCAGTTCAACCTTAACCCTCATCAAAGGAGCATTGAAAATTATGGCCTGGACAAAAGCAAAAACGGCAGTTGTGGTGGGCGCAGGTTTGCTGCTCGCCGTTGGAACAACCACCCTGACGGTAAAAACAATTCACGCCATTCGGGCGGCGTCTCCGCCCGACATTCAAGGCGCTTGGGAAGGCACGGCGGAAATCCTGGGCACGCAGGGGGTGTTGCAGGGCGAGAAAGCACGGAGTCGCGTCGTGTTCCAGTTTTTCAAAACGAACGGCACCTATACCGCCACGGGCGTGTTCATTGACACTGCGCCGGATCCCTTTCGGGTCACGAAGTTCACCTATGATTATCCCTCAGTGCGATTTGCCGTGGGCCAAGATTTCGTCTTTGAGGGGAAGTTGCGGGCAGGCGCAAAGGAAATCGCCGCCACGCAGCGGAGGGGAAACTTATCTGCGACGATGCTGTTGAAACGGACAGTCTCGCCCGATGCCACGCCGGAGCCGCTGGCCAAAAGCGAATATACCCCGCGAACCGGTTCGGATTTGCAGGGCACTTGGAAGTCGGCCATAGGCAGCGGACGATACGAAGTGCGTTTGGCCATCAGAATTGCCGAAACGTCTCCCGGAACTTTCCGCGCTGAATTGGACAATCTTACTTCGCCTTGGCTCGGCCAGCCGATGACGGTTACTTACAACCCGCCCGAAGTGAAATTGGAGGTTGCCTCCGGAGCTGGCATGTTCCAAGGCGAGGTGCGCAAAGGCAACACGGAATTGGCGGGAAACTGGATTCAAGGTGGCGGACAGACGCCAGTCGTTTTCAATCGCGCAGACCGCTGATCAACACCGGATTTGAGTGTGGTGCCCGCGTGTTTTAGAATCATGCCCCGCCAACCTGCCCGTTGAAATGCTCGTGGTCGAGCGGGCGAAACACTGAAAATAGTTTGTCAGATTCCGGTGTCGGCGCACATATAATTGGTGAATGACCGATGTGCCTGATGACCGGTTGCTGGAACAATTCGCCCGTGACAGCACCGAAGAAGCCTTTGCCGCGCTGGTGCAGCGGCACCTTGGCCTCGTCCATTCCGTGGCGCTGCGACACACGGCCAATCCGCAGCACGCGGAGGACATCACGCAGGCGGTGTTTGTCATTT
>CAYOJU010000476.1:0-1515 GCA_964404355.1 uncultured Sideroxydans sp.
AGTTTATCCAAGTAGTCAGACCATTCCTGCATCATTTTCTTACGCTCCGGCATGTACATCAGATGCAAATCTCGCTTGTAGGCGGCCCTCACTTTGTTGCTGTCGTCGTGGGAAAGTTGGCGTTCAATCCATTCCTGTTTGTACCCAAGATTATCTAGTGTCGTACTTGCCATCGCCCTAAAGCCATGAGGCGTCATTTCTTCACCAGTCCAACCAAGCCTTCTCATTGCCGAACGAACTGCGTTGTCCGACATTGGGCGATTTTTATCTCTTTCACTTGGAAACACGAGCCTACCCTCGCCTGTTATTGGTTGAATTTCCTTCAGGGTCAAGATAGCTTGCGTACTGAGTGGAACAAGATGTGGCGCTTGAGTTCTTTTTCCTGTTTTGTGCGCAGAAGGCGGGATCGTAATCATCGCAGCTTCAAAATCAATCCACTCCCATTCCAATTTGCGCAGTTCGCCTGGCCTTAAAAAAACGCGGGGGGACAACGCGAATGCAGCCCGCACCACATGGGTGCCACTGTATCCGTCAATATCACGTAACAGAGCCCCTACATCCTTCAGGTCTGTGACCGCAGCGAAGTGTTTATCTTTTCTGTAAGGAGGCAAAGCCCCCTTCAAGTCGCTGGAAGGGTCTCGCTCAGCCAAGCCTGATGCAACCGCATACCTAAACACACGACCGCATTCTGATAACGCTCTATGTGCTGTTTCCAGTGCACCGCGAGCTTCGATTTTTCTAATCACGACCAAAAGTTCTGGTGCAGTGATTCCTGCTATCAAACGCTTCCCAAGCCAAGGAAAAATATCGTTTTCAAGTCGGCCAAGGATTTTGCTTGAGTGATTTTCTTCCCACTTCAGGCTTTTTCGGTGTTTTTCAAACCAGTCACGAGCAACAACTTCAAAGGTGCTAGCCTCGTTTTGTGCCTGCTCCTCTTTCTGCTCGACTATTGCAGCGCGCACAGCCAATTTTTCAGCCGACGGATCAATGTTATTTGCCAGTTTCTTCTTGGCCTCAAAAACTCTGTCCCTTGCCTCTCTCAATGAGATAACTGGATATACGCCAATTGATAGCGTTTTAGCCTTACCGCCATATCGGTATCTAAACCACCATAACTTGGCTCCAGTAGGCCGAACAATCAGAGTCAAACTATCGCCATCGGAAATTCCATATTGTTTTTCCCGTGGCTGTGCAGCCTGTACAGCTTTGTCAGTTAGTGCTCCCATCATTAACTCCTTGTGAGCAATGAAAAATTCATATTACTCACACTATCAAAATTTAGCAACGATTACTCACTGCATTACTCACACTTGAGTGAGAAGTCATGAGAATTTGGTGATACTTTTTGGGATGAAATGGGTACATCCGAGACAGTCGAAACACCAATAAAGCCATTGTTTATATTGATGTTTATTTTGACGGGCAAAGAAAAAAGCCCCGACTGGCGGGGCTAATCTTTACTGCGTTTGGTGGTGATAGGTGGACTTGAACCACCGACCCCAGCATTATGAGTGC
>CAYOJU010000477.1:0-1514 GCA_964404355.1 uncultured Sideroxydans sp.
GACAGCGCAGGGACAGGACATCGTGGACAGCGCAGGGACAGGACATCGTGGACAGTTAAGGCCGGGCATGCTGGGTGGGACGGAGACTGCGGGAGCGATCACGCTGATGGAGCACTCCGAGTAAATCCGAACCCAGATACACCTGCCAACCCCCCGGTTGGATGCCACGCAATCCAACCACTTCCCCGCCAAAGGCACGTCCTATAAAGCGTTGGCGGCCGCCCCAAGAGAGCCGGCCATCACGACTAACCCGCCGCGGGTGCCAGGCCGCCGGGTAGGTCCAAGCCGGCAAGCGGTCAGGTAGTTGCCGGGGGCTGGTGCGATACACCTGAGCCGGGGTTCGTAACCCCAAAGCTTCGTGGGGGCGCACCTGGTTGTAAGTCTTGCGCCACCGGTCAGAACGGCGTTGTTGAGCCGGCGGGTGGGCGGCGGGGTGCGCCGCGACCTCCACTTGGTAGATCCCATGCATTTGTTCATGGGCGGCATTGTCTTGGGGCTGCGCCGGGCGGCCATATTCCACGCGGAGGCCCAAGCGGCGCCACCAGACCGCCAACCGCGAGTAGCCCAGCGGGCCCACCCCGGCAAAGGGCGAACCGTTGTCCACCCAGATGGCCTTGGGCAACCCGTAGCCGCGAAAGAGCCGGTTCAAGACCCGCCGGACAGGCGCGTCGCTTTGGTTGGACAAGAGCCGCACATCGAGCAAGAAGCGACTTTTGAGATCGCGCACGGTCAACGGCTCCACCCGGGTGCCGTCGCGCGTCCGAAACCAGCCTTTGAAATCCAGCGTCCAGACATCATTAACGCTGCGGGCTACCGTGCGGCGGCGGGGCGGCAGTTGCGGACCACGCCGTTGATGTCGGGTGGGCGGCGGGACCAGTTGCAGGCGGTGCAGCCAGCGCGCCAGGGTGCGGGCCGCCGGCAGGCGGACGTGCGGATGCAGTTGGCGCAACCGGGCGCGCAATTTGCGGGGACCCCAAGTGGGCTGTTGGCGGCGGAGTTGGCGCAAGGCCCGCCGCCAGCGGGGAGCCAGTCGCCGCGGTGAACGATGCGGCCGGCGTGACTGGTCTGACAGCCCGGCTCGCCCGTGGCGCAGGAAGCGGTGCACCCACTTGTAACCGGTGGTGCGGGCGATCTGAAACCGCTGACATAATTGGAGAAAGGGTTCGGCCTGCGTCAGCGCCAGGCGCACGAACCGTTCACGAGTCGATAAGAGGGATGCTGTAGGCCAAGACATGCCTCGCAGGCTTCAGGGAAAACCCTTAACTGTCCACGATGTCCTGTCCCTGCGCTGTCCACGATGTCCTGTCACCGTGCCGGGACGCCTGCGAGTTCCTGAAAAATAAAACGATAAGGCCGCAAAAGAAAACGCACAAAAAGAAAAACCTTTCACTATTTCAATACAGCCACCGCCACTTCCCGCAAGTTCCCCACTTGTAGCAGCCGACGTCAGGAGGCTCCAACCAAACCTCTCAATTTTTTATAATTACTGGAGCGTGAAGCGTGTGCCCACGGGT
>CAYOJU010000478.1:0-1514 GCA_964404355.1 uncultured Sideroxydans sp.
GGATGGGAACGGCCTGCTGTGCCACGATATCGCCGTTATCCGGCTTCTCGGTCATGTAGTGTAGCGTCGCGCCCGTCTCCGTTTCGCCGCGAATTATCGCCCAATTCACCGGCACACGCCCGCGATATTTGGGTAACAGCGAACCATGCATATTCAGCGCACCCTGCTTGGGAATGGCCAGCAGCGGCGCTTTCAGCATTTCGCGGTAGTAAAAGGAGAAGTAGAAATCGGGTTGCAACGCCCCGATCCTGTCGACGACTTCCGGCACGTTCGGGTTTTCGGGCGTAATGGTCGGAATGCCGTGCAATTCCGCGAGCTTCTGTACGCTTTCGAACCAGATGGTTTCTTTCGGGTTGTCGCGATGGGTCACCACCAACGCCACGTCCACGCCGTGCGCCAGCAGTACGTTCAAGCATCTGTAGCCGACGTTGTGATAAGCGAAAACTACAGCACGACTCATTCTTCACCGTCCGCGAACATGTCAGTTGCCGGCCCAGTCGCAGCTTTCGGCTTGCGCGCACGTTTCGTCTTTTCGTCGGCCTGTTGTTCCAGCACCGCCTCGATCAGGTAACGCGGCCGATGGCGCACTTGCTGGTAAATGCGTCCGATGTATTCGCCCAGCAAACCGATGCCGAACAGCGCGATGCCAATCAGGAAAAACATCAGTGCAAACAGGGTGAACAAGCCTTCCGCTTCCGGCCCGATCACCAGACGGCGTATCACCAGGAACACGAAGAACAGGGCTGAACCCAGCGAAATCAGCATGCCCAGCATGGAAAACATCTGCAACGGCACCAGCGAAAAACTGGTCATCAGGTCGAAGTTGAGACGGATCAGGCTATACATCGAATACTTGGATTCGCCCGCCGCGCGCTCCTCATGCCCCACCACCACTTCGGCAGGGTTGCGCGCAAAGCTGTAGGCCAGTGCGGGAATGAAGGTGCTGACTTCCTTGCAGCTATTGATCGCGTCGATGATGTTGCGGTCGTAGGCGCGGAACATGCAGCCCTGGTCGGTCATCTTGATGCGGGTGATCTTTTCGCGCAGGCCGTTCATGGCGCGCGAAGCGATATGGCGCCACATGCTGTCGCTGCGCTGGCGGCGGATGGAGCCGACATAGTCATGGCCTTCGTCCATCTTGGCCAGCAGCAAATGCGTGTCTTCCGGCGGATTCTGCAAATCGGCATCCAGCGTCACGATGCGCTGACCGCGGCATTGCTCGAAACCGGCCATGATCGCCATGTGCTGGCCGAAATTGCCGTTAAACAGCACCACGCGCGTCACATCGGGACGTTTCTGGAACTGTTCACGCAGGATGGCGGCTGAACGGTCGCGGCTACCGTCGTTGACGAACACGATTTCGTAGCCGATACCGAGCTTGTCCAGCGCGGGATAAAGACGGTCAAATAAGGCCTGCAGGCCCTGCTCTTCGTTATAAACGGGAATAACGACGGAAAGTTGGGGTGTACTCATAGGGGCGGCATTTTACCGCAGAGCGGGCGGATAGCGAAATT
>CAYOJU010000479.1:0-1511 GCA_964404355.1 uncultured Sideroxydans sp.
CTGTTCACCCATTCCACATTCGGCTGTTCGGTTTTTTCCGTCGCATACCACACCAGCTTGCTGTGGGGATGGCGCGCCCGCTGCATGAAGCGCAAGGTCGCCGCCGAATTCACCGTGACATCATCCGCACTGGCGACGGCGAATACCGGTATGTTCACTTCGCATTTTGGCAATGCCTGCGTCAGCGCATACATCTGCGCTGCGGCATTTTTGCTGAACGATTCATATTTGTAGAGATCGCGATCCTGCATCCTGCTTACCCAGGCCGCCTTGCGGATCAGCCAGCTATACAGCTTGTGCAAATTTGCCCATTTGGCGCGCGGATCAATCTCGAATGCCGGCGAAAACAGGAACAGACCGCGCACACGCTTGTCACGCGACGCATGCAACACACTTAATGCAGCACCTGCCGAGAAGCCTGCCAGATAGAGTTCATCCACTTCTTCTGCCAGACAATTCGCTCCGTAGGCCACCGCCTTCGCCCATTCGCGCCAGCGCACCTTGAGCAGATCGCCGGGTTGCGTGCCGTGCCCCGGCAGCAATACAGCCATCACACGAAAACCGTTGCGCTGGAAAAACGCGCCCAGATGGCGCATGTGATAGGGCGAATCGCTCAGCCCGTGCACAAGCAGCACACCACGCCGGTAAGGTTTGTTGCGTCCCTTTTCAAAGTCGCCGCCCGGCAGTAACTCGAACGGCGTATTGCCTGCGACGATCTCTTCTTCCTCATTTTTCCCGGCATGCCGCTGCCACAACATATCCCGCGTGCGCTGCACATATTCCGCGAACGGCAATCCCTCTCCGGCAAAGGACGTATTCACTCCGGACGGACGGTGCCGCAAACCCAGTAATTCCATTTCTTCTCCGTCATATTCGCGTAACAACCCGGGGTTATCTTCCGCTCCCTGATACAGAGAGCAGGAACACCCCATGCACGGCATTCTACCTGTCGAGAAGTACCGTACCACAGCCCGAGCGCAGTTTCTGGCGAAACTTGTCTTGCCGCGTGCCAAGGAACCCGTCATGACACCACTACGAGAAATCATCGAACAACGGCGATTGAGCGCCTTGTTCCAGCCCATTATCGATCTCAAAAGCGGCGAGTTCCTGGGTTTTGAGGGATTGATACGCGGCCCGGCGGACAGCCCGTTGCACTCCCCGATCAACCTGTTCGGTGCAGCCGAGCAGCAGGGATTGCAACTGGAATTGGAAATGCTGTCGCGCCAAACCGTGCTGGAGGCTTTCGCCAAACTCAACCTGCCGGGCAACCTGTTCCTCAATGTCAGCCCGCAAACGATGACCCACCCCAGCTTCAAGAACGGCCAGACGCTGGAATTCCTGCGCCAATTGGGCATCGCACCGGAACGGGTCATCATCGAGATCACCGAGAACCAGCCCACGTTCGATTTCGAGGGCATGCGCAGCGCGCTGCTGCACTACCGCGCTATGGGTTTCAAGATCGCCATCGACGATCTGGGCGAAGGGTTTTCCAGCCTGCGCCTGTGGTCGGA
>CAYOJU010000480.1:0-1511 GCA_964404355.1 uncultured Sideroxydans sp.
TCCATGTAGCGCTTCACGCCGGGGTAGCGCGCGAAGTAGAGGTCGATGTATTGCTTGGCGGCGCTGTTCTCGATGTTGAGTTGACTGGCGAGGCCGTAGGCGGACATGCCGTAGATCAAGCCGAAGTTGATGACCTTGGCGTAGCGGCGCTGTTCGCTGCTCACACCGTCCAACGGCACGCCAAACACTTCCGCAGCGGTGGCGCGGTGGATATCCTCGCCGGCCGCGAAGGCTTTGAGCAGGCCTTCGTCGCCGGAGAGATGCGCCATGATGCGCAGCTCGATTTGCGAATAGTCGGCGGAGACGATGCGCGAACCGGCGGGTGCGATAAACGCTTCGCGGATGCGGCGGCCTTCTGGCGTGCGAATCGGAATGTTCTGCAGGTTGGGATCGCTGGAAGCGAGGCGCCCGGTGACTGCCACGGCCTGCGAGTAGCTGGTATGCACGCGCCCGGTTTTTTGGTTCACCATTTGCGGCAGTTTGTCGGTGTAGGTGGATTTGAGTTTGGCCATGCCGCGGTGCTCGAGCAGAATTTTGGGCAGCGGGTAATCGAGGGCGAGTTCCTGCAGCACTTCTTCGTCGGTCGAGCGCGAACCGGTGGCAGTTTTTTTCTTCGAGGGAATGCCCAGTTTATCGAACAGGATTTCCTGCAATTGTTTGGGCGAGGCCAGATTAAACGGCTGTCCTGCCAGCTCATACGCCTGTTTCTCAATGGCCATAATTTTCTCGCCCAGCTCGTGGCTCTGCCGTGCCAGTTTGCCGCTGTCGATGAGTACGCCGTTGCGTTCCATCTTGAACAGCACTTCGCGCACGGGCAGCTCAATATCCCTGTACACCGCATCCAGACGGCCTTGCAGCTGAGGCGATAGCGTTTGATGAAGCTGCAAAGTGATGTCGGCATCTTCTGCCGAGTAGCGTGTGGCGGTCTCGATATCGACCTGATCGAAACCAATTTGCTTGGCGCCCTTACCCACCACATCCGTGTAACTTACTGTCGACAATCCCAGATGGCGCAACGCGAGGTTGCTCATGTCGTGCGACCTGTGTGATTCCAGCACGTAGGATTGCAGCAAAGTGTCTTCGGCAATGCCGCGCAGTGCGATGCCGTGGTTGGCGAAGATATGTTCGTCGTATTTGAGGTTCTGCCCCAGCTTTTTGTGCGCCGGGCTTTCCAGCCAGTGCTTGAGTTTTTTCAGCGCATGTTCGCGATTGAGTTGATCCGGTGCGCCGGGGTAGTGGTGTGCCAGCGGCATGTACACGGCCTGATGCGCTTCGATGCTGAAGGAGATGCCGACCAGTTGCGCAGTCATGGTGTCGAGGCTGGTGGTTTCGGTGTCGATGCTCACCAGCGGAGCGGCCATCAGTTTTTCCAGCCAGGCATCAAGCTGGGAATCGGTGAGGATGGCTTCGTAGTTGGAGGTGTCGTTGACTGTGGAAGGCAATGAGACCTGCTCGAATTGCCGCTGCTCCTGCTCCCTCGCCCGCGGGCGGGAGAGGGCTGGGGTGAGGGA
>CAYOJU010000481.1:0-1497 GCA_964404355.1 uncultured Sideroxydans sp.
TGGTAAAGATGCCATGCCAGTGGAAAACGGTGGTATCTCATCAAAATGATCGTACGCTTCTTCGTCTTCCACATTATCAATCCCGATGATACGTCTTTTTCCAGAGAGGACAACATGTCTTGAACGATCGGCCGGATCAGTTACGTAGAACACTTGCGTGGCTTGTCTTGCAAGTATAAATGGATCATCCTTGTATCCAGCCTTACTGAAATCCACCAGAATAAAACCATCGTCGTCGACTTTAACCCCCCTACGGTTATCGACCCATTTACACATAAATAATGGGATGTTAAATCTTCTATAATCTAGCTCCCAAATTTCTTCAATAAACCCGTAATATGACATCGATGCATGCGATGGTCCGGCACCTTTAGGATCTGACAAATCACTCGAAACGGCAACTAATGTCACTCCACTGTTTTGCACGGTACTCTTTGAATCTTGATTTCTTGTGTAAAATGTGTACCCGTTGATGTCATATCCTTGGAAGGTCCTCACGACATGGACTGGACCAAGAGCCAACAATTTGACAGTTTCCTTAATGTTTTCTCCCTCGGAAGCCTGCATGACTCTACGTGTAAACCATCCTTCAAACTCTTCGTTGTGTTTGCCTATTAACCACTTGTCAGATTTCTTAGGATTCTGTTGCCGCAAGAGAGTCATATGCTCGTCCCAGAAAGGATGAACGTCAGTTAGGTGTTGTAAAACATGGAAATGTGCTAGTGACATCGTTGTCTTATCGGGCACGAACAATTTCCCACCGATTGTGCCTACCCCGTGAAGTCTACCCTCGTGCCGAGATTTAGGGATGCCGATAGCTTTGACATCATCCAGATAATTAGTACAAAACTCAATAACCTCTTCGGCAGCATAAGCTCTTACAATGCTGCCCTCAGGACGATATCGGTTCCTGACATATCCCTTTAACAGTCCCATGTACCTCTCGAACGGATACATGTACCGCAAGAAAACAGGTCCACACATCTTAATTTCTCTAATCAGGTGAACGGTTAAATGAACCATAATATCAAAAAAAGACGGCGGAAAATACATTTCAAGATGACAAAGAGTGACCACAACCTCCTTCTGCAGAGCATCTAACGTGTCAGGATCAGTTACTTTGCAACAAATGGCGTTAAAGAAAAAACAAAGCTTCGTGATGGTCTGCCTAACTGGAGGTGGCAATATGCCCCGAATTGCAACGGGAAGAAGCTGTGTCATTAAAACATGACAGTCGTGAGACTTCATTCCTGTCAATTTTAAATCTTCCATTGAAACTAGGTTTTTAATATTTGAAGAATATCCAGATGGAACCTTGACACCATGAAGGCATCCACATAAGCTTTTTTTCTCTTCTTTCGACAGCGTATGCATTGCGGGTTTTAGATATGTACAGACTTTCCCTTTTTCTCTTTCCTTCTCTGCTGGTTGTAGATCCGGCCGTATGTTCAAGAATTGCATGTCTTTCCGAGCATTGATACCGTCCTTAGTCTTACC
>CAYOJU010000482.1:0-1492 GCA_964404355.1 uncultured Sideroxydans sp.
GGAGTGATTCCAAAAAGTTTCATTCAGGATCTGCTCAATCGCCTCGACATCGTGGATGTGATCGAGCGCTATCTGCCGCTCAAGAAGGCCGGTGCAAATTACGTCGCCTGCTGCCCTTTCCACACTGAAAAATCCCCGTCGTTTACCGTCAGCCAGACCAAACAGTTCTATCACTGCTTTGGCTGCGGCGCGCATGGTACGGCCATTGGCTTCGTCATGGAGCACACCGGCATGGGCTTTGTGGAAGCGGTGGAAGAGCTGGCCAAGAGCATCGGCGTCACCGTGCCGCAGGAAGCCTCCAATGTGCCGCAACACAAGGTCGCACCTGATCTCTACGACCTGATGCAATCCGCTACGCGCTACTACCGCGAGCAACTCAAAAAAACCCCGCGTGCGATCGATTACCTCAAACGTCGCGGCCTCTCCGGCGAAGTTGCGGCGCGCTTCGGCATCGGCTATGCGCCGGACGACTGGCAAAATTTGAAAGCCGCTGTGCCCAACTATCAGGATGCCAGTCTGGTCGAGACCGGACTGGTGATCACCGGCGATGAGGGCAAGCGTTACGACCGCTTCCGCGACCGCATCATGTTCCCTATCGTCAACGTGCGTGGCCAGGTCATCGGCTTCGGCGGACGCGTGCTGGACAAGGGCGAACCCAAATACCTCAACTCGCCTGAAACGCCTCTGTTTGAAAAAGGCCATGAACTCTATGGACTGTATCAGGCGCAAAAAGCCATTCGCGCCCACCAACGCGTGATCGTGGTGGAAGGCTACATGGACGTGGTGGCTTTGGCGCAGAACGGCGTGGAATATGCCGTCGCCACATTGGGCACGGCCACCACGCCGTTCCATGTGCAAAAGCTGCTGCGCCTGTGCGACCAGGTAGTGTTCTGCTTTGACGGCGACAAGCCCGGTCAGAAGGCGGCGTGGCGCGCGCTGGAGAATGCGCTGCCGCAATTGCAGGACGGCAAGCGCCTTGGCTTCCTGTTCCTGCCGGAAGAGCACGACCCTGACACCTACATCCGCGAATTCGGCACTGAAGCTTTCGAGCACGAAGTTGAAAACTCGCTGCCGCTGTCCGGCTATCTGCTGCGCGAACTGAGTTCGCAAGTCGATCTGCGCACCCAGGAAGGCCGCAGCGCCTTGCTCAAGAACGCCCAGCCATTGCTCACCGCCATTACCGCGCCCACCACGGCACTGTTGCTGCGCAAGGAAGTGGCCGCACTGGCTGGTGTGACCCAGGCAGAACTTGAAGCGCTGTGGTCCATCAAACCGGTGGCTGCCCCGCAGCGCCCTGCACCGCCCAAGGCCAAGCGCGCCGCGCCTTCCGGGATGCGAACTCTTTTGCGCTGTCTGGTGATGAAGCCGGAACTGGCGCGCGAGTTGCCCCGTGATATGCACGTGGAGGGCGCCGATGGTGCCGCTATCGCCGCCATAGCCGATTGGCTCAACGAATCGGCGGACGAAACCAGTGCTGCCGCGATGATCCAGC
>CAYOJU010000483.1:0-1490 GCA_964404355.1 uncultured Sideroxydans sp.
GCGCTGCGAAGGTCATCTGGAACTTTCATTGCTTGCCAGGCAAGATTGAGGAAATGAATGTCTGCTTTCGGGCGATCTATTTAGTGGGTATGATCTCCGCTATCGGCCAGTTTGGGACATGCAGGTAAGTCTGCTTTGCGGCAAACAATCTGGCTGAATGCAGATCAGTTGCGTGCCCTCAACGGACCTCCAAATCCGTAGCATCGGACATTTCAAAGGACCAAAATGAAGCGAATTGCATGGATAGTTACGGGGTGTTTGCTGTTAGCCTCAACACAGGCAGCAAGTACAGAGTCACGGGGTGACTCTTGCGATGCTGATGCAGACTCAAAAATACAATTGCCCGCTTGTCTGAACCTCGCAGATATGTACCTGAACGATACGTACAAGGAATTGATGTCCATTAATTTTCCACTGCTTGATGAATATGAAAAGGTTGCTTTACGAAGAGAACAACTCGCGTGGTTACACAAACGGGATGGTGAATGCCACCTAAAGTCTAGTCAGGCCTCTGATACAAGCGAAACTTGGCTTAATGAAATTGCCTCAGACAAAGCGAAAGCGCATTGTTTTTCTGTACTGACCATTAAACGAAATAACGAACTAAATTTAATAATCAAAGCGAAAAATGACGAGATAGAGAAAGCGCGAAAACTTCCAATCAGTCCAGTAAGTGAAACTGCAGCCCCCGATATACCGCGAACGGGGAAGTCTCTACTCGATTTTGTGCCGAGGGGATTTGTCATCTATGAAAAGGTTCAAGCAGATTTCAATGGCGACCAGCGAATGGATGTCGCCCTGGTCCTGCGGCCTGTACTTGCAAAGGAGTTCGATCCTAGGCCGTTAATCATACTGTTGGAGCAACCGGGCGGTGGATATGTACTGTCTGCTCGCAATGACTATATAGCCCCAACGGGGCTTTCAAGCGGAATTGCCAATCCTCACGGTGCAGACGTCTTGAAGTCAAAAGAGCGGTCTTTGCTGGTTCAGAATTATGGAGGGGCATCACCTACCCTCTTTGGAACTGTCTATGAATTTCGAATGATTAAGACAAATTGGTTTTTTATTGCGAAGGATGTTTGGGGCACGAACACCGAGAACGAAATTGGAATGTGCGACGGAAATGATGCCCCTAAACCGCCAGTTGGATGGAATTGTGCAAAACATAACATCCATACTGACTTTCGGTCAGGGACGGAAACGGAAACATGGAGTTTTTACAACAAGAATACGCAAGCAGAACGGGTAAAAAATAGGCAACAAAAAATCGAGCGTCACGAGTTGCAGCGTTTTGAAGAAATACAGCCAGAAAAGGATGACAGCGGAAGTTGAATGTCCGGTTTAGAAGAAGTCCAAAGTCAGGTATGAGCCCGTTGCGGCAAATAGCATGCGTCTGCATTGGGGAAGCGAAGTAGCAACGCCATATGTCCCTTCAGGGTTAACTTCTGCCTCTCGCCAATGTCCGCTTTGAGCAATCCCAATTCAATAGC
>CAYOJU010000484.1:0-1489 GCA_964404355.1 uncultured Sideroxydans sp.
GTCAAAAGCGGTTTTTATCCGTGTTAATCCGTGTCCATCCGTGGTTAAAAATAATTCCAACTGGATGGTCGTTTTTCAGAACTCTAGCCCATATCCACCGGATCAATATCCACGACCATGGAGATGTCTTCGGGAAACGTGATGGTTTGGCTGAGGCGGGAGAGTTCGCGGCTGAGGCGGCTCATGGCGCCGGTGCGCAGCATGATCTGGTAACGATAATAATTTTCGGCGCGCAGCAGCGGAGCCGGAGCGGGACCTGCAATAACCAGATCACGGAACGGTTGCGCGGCCTCCACCGCTGGAGCCGCTTCGGAGGCCGCAGTCGCGGGCAAGGGAATCAGTAACTTTTCCGGTGCCGGAGCAGATGCGGCAGCGGTGCCGGGTTTCAGCAATTTCTCCAGTTCACGGCGGAGGTGGTCGGCGGAAAATTTAACTTTGTCTTCGTTGCGGCCTTTCAACGTGAGCAACGCCACACGGCTGAAGGGCGGATATTTTAACTGCTCGCGAAATTCAATTTCCTGTTCGTAAAAGCCTTGGAAATCATGGCGGCGGGCAAATTGAATGGCCGGATGAAAAGGCGTGAACGCCTGCACAAACACCTCGCCCTCGACATCGCCGCGCCCGGCGCGCCCGGCGACCTGGGTGAGCAGCTGGAAGGTGCGCTCGCCCGCGCGAAAATCCGGCTGATGCAGCGCCATGTCCGCGTAAATGATGCCGACGAGGGTGACAATGGGAAAATGCAGCCCCTTGGCGATCATTTGGGTGCCGACGAGAATATCGATCTTGCCTGCGCGAAAATCCCCGAGCGTCGCGCGGTAATCATCCTTGCGCTTCATCGTGTCCGCATCCATGCGGCGGACGCGCGCCTTGGGAAACAATTTGCCGAGGGTGTCCTCCACCTTTTGCGTGCCCACGCCAGCGTAGCGAATCTCGGGGTTACGACAGGTCTTCGTCGGGCAAATACGCGGCACCTGCTCGGTGTGACCGCAAACGTGGCAGGCGAGCTTCTGATCCGTTCGATGGTACGTCAGCGAGATGCTGCAATTCGGGCACTCGGCCACAAATCCGCATTTCGGACATTGAAACGAGCTGGAATAACCGCGCCGATTCAGGAACAAAATGGTTTGCTCGCCGCGCTCCAGGCGTTGCGTGATGGCTTCCTTGAGCTGCGGTGAAAAAATGGGAATGCCCTTGTCACCGCGCTGCGCCTGGCGCATATCCACCACGCGCACATAGGGCATCTTCTGGTCATCCACGCGCTCGGGCATTTCGAGCAGGGTGAATTTGCCCTTCTTGCAATTGGCGTAACTTTCGAGCGAGGGCGTGGCGGAGCCGAGCACGACCACGGCATTTTCCATCTGGCCGCGCATCACCGCCACATCGCGCGCGTGGTAGCGCGGGGCTTCCTCCTGCTTGTAAGTGTGTTCGTGTTCTTCGTCCACGATGATCAGGCCGAGCGGTTCGACCGGCGCAAAAATGGCCGAACGGG
>CAYOJU010000485.1:0-1482 GCA_964404355.1 uncultured Sideroxydans sp.
CGATAGTCCGTGGCTTGTAGCCCGGCGAGTTGACTACCCCGAGGCAAAACCTATGGTCTATACCGCTGAGGGTTGGGCGGTGACCTTCCCTCGGTTTTTAGTCTTCCAAGAGGTGGATTTCATGCTACCAGTTTTTCCTTTTGCTGAGCAGTAAGCCAGTCACTCAAGAACTGAGTCGGTGACTTGTAGCCCAGCGTCGAGTGCAGCCGTTTCCGGTTGTAAAACACCTCGATGTATTCAAACGCCATTGCCTTCATTTCGTCACGTGTCTCGAAGCGTTCTCCATACACCCGCTCGTTCTTGAAGCTGCCGAACCAGCTTTCGCTCGGGGCGTTGTCCCAGCAGTTACCCTTGCGGCTCATGGAACAAATCATGCCGTATTCCGCAAGCTTGGCCTGAACTACGTGGCTGGCGTACTGGCTGCCGCGATCCGAGTGATGTATCAGCCCAGCCGCCGGTTTGCAACGGAACCATGCCATGGTCAGCGCGTCGGTCACGATGTCCGCTGTCATGCGCGGCTTCAGGGACCAGCCCACCACTTCACGGTTGAACAGGTCGAGCACGATTGCCAGATACAGCCAACCCTCGTCCGTCCACAGGTAGGTGATGTCGGATGTCCAGACCTGATTCGGTGCATCTGGCGTGAAGTTGCGCTCCAGCAAGTTCGGGGCAATCGGCAGGTTGTGTTTCGAGTCGGTCGTGACCTTGAAGCGCCGCTTGTGCTTCGCCTTGATGCCGTTTTCATGCATCAACCGTTCCACCCGCTCCTTGCTGGCAGGGAAGCCGCGCAGCCGTAGTTCCCTGACCATGCGTGGGCTACCGTAAGCGCCTTTGAATTCCGCATGAATGGACTGGATCAGCACCAGCATCTGCGCATCTGTCAGTCGCTTCCGATACGGCTTCCCACCACGTTTCCATGACCGAAAGCCGCTTTCGCTAACATCCAATACCGCACACATCTCGTCCAGCCCAAAGGCTCGGCGTTGCGCGTCAATCCAGGCGTACTTCACTGTATTTCTCTCGCGAAGTACGCCGTCGCTTTTTTTAATATCTCGCACTCCCGCTTCAGCCGGATGTTCTCGGCTCGCAGCCGGGAGAGTTCCATTTGCTCTGGCGTCACCACCTTGCCGCCTGCACTGTTCAGTTTCCCTGCGCCGGCGGCCTTGATCCAATTACGCAGGCTTTGATCGTTCACGCCCAGTTCCTTCGCAACAGCAACAATGGTCTGACCTGCCTGGACACGTTTGACTGCCAACTCCCTAAATTCGGGTGTGTATTCCCGCTTCGGTATATTCTTCATCTTCTTTCCTTTCAAAAGTAACGTTAATATTACGCCACTCTTGGAAGACGATTTTTCGGGGGAAGGTCAGTATTCCGAACTGGGAATGAAGGTGCCTATAGCAAGTGGTTGATGAATGCTATCAACTCGCCGCAGTTGCGTGCATTCATGGAAACCAATTCATCGGGTACAACACGCAAGCG
>CAYOJU010000486.1:0-1476 GCA_964404355.1 uncultured Sideroxydans sp.
TCACAGGCTGTGCAAGTTGCTCGCCGGTCTGGATCTCGCCATTCTCCCCGAGAGGAGCCGCGACTTGTTGCTCACGGCGCTCGCGTTCGCGACGACCGCCGCGACGGCCGCGCTTGCGACCTGCTTCACGGTTACCGCTTCCCTCTTCGCCTTGTTCGCCCGCCACGACCGGTTTTGGTGTTTCCAGTGCGGGTTTGTCGGTTTGAGGCGGACGCGGCTGGCGTTGCTGTTGCTGTTGCCGTTCGCCCCGATTTTCCGGTTGTTCTTTGCTGTCGGCACGCGGAGCTTCGTTGCGGTCACGGCGCGGTTTGTTACCGCTTTCGCTGCGCTCACCCCGTTCGCCGCGCTCGCGGCGTTGTTTGTTGCCGCCTTCGCTGCGCTCGCCACGTTCATTGCGGTCGCGGCGCGGATTGCCTCGTCCTGATTTGGCAGGTGCAGCAGGTTTTGCGGATTCGCTTTCTCCACCCAGTGAGGTAAGCCAGCCGAACAGACTGCCAAACAGAGAGGTCTTCTTCTCCACTTTGGCTTCATGCTTGGGAGCAGGTTGTGCCGGAGTGATGCCTTTCACCGCTGCTTGCGGACGTTGTGCGATCTTGGCGTCCTGCGCGGCTTTGGTTTCTGCCTTCGATTCTTCCGGCTTCTCTACCAGCTTGTAGCTGGCTTGCAGATGGTCGGAGGTGATGTCGTCCAGACGCAGGCGGGTGACGCTGTAATGCGGTGTCTCCATGTGCGGGTTGGGGATGAGCACCACGCTGATCTTGAAGCGGGATTCGATGCGGAAGATGTCGGCGCGCTTCTCGTTGAGCAGGAAAGTGGCGACATCCACCGGCACTTGCGCATGGATGGCAGCGCTGCTGTCCTTCATCGCTTCTTCCTGGATGATGCGCAGGATGTTCAAAGCCGAAGATTCGGTGCCGCGGATATGGCCGATACCGTTACAGCGCGGGCAGGTGGTGTGGTTGCCTTCTTCCAGGCTGGGCGCCAGACGCTGGCGCGACAGTTCCAGCAGGCCGAAACGCGAGATCTTGGCAGTCTGGATGCGGGCGCGGTCGAAACGCAACGAATCGCGCAAACGGTTTTCCACATCGCGCTGGTTCTTGCTCGATTCCATGTCGATGAAGTCGATGACGATCAGGCCACCCAAGTCGCGAAGGCGCAACTGGCGGGCGATCTCGTCCGCGGCTTCCAGGTTGGTGTTGTAGGCCGTGGTCTCGATGTCGCCGCCGCGGGTGGAACGTGCGGAGTTGATGTCGATGGCGGTCAGCGCTTCGGTGTGGTCGATCACGATGGCGCCGCCGGAAGGCAGGTTCACCTGACGTGCATGGGCGGATTCAATCTGATGTTCGATCTGGAAGCGTGAGAACAGCGGTACATCGTCGTGATAGCGCTTGATGCGGTTCACGTTATCCGGCATCACGGTACCCATGAAGGCCTGTGCCTGCTGGAAGATGTCGTCGGTGTCGATCAGGATTTCGC
>CAYOJU010000487.1:0-1472 GCA_964404355.1 uncultured Sideroxydans sp.
CCCAGTGGTCAGTGCAAGGTTGGTGTCTTTGCCCCCGGTGCGGATGACCAGCGAAACCCACCAATTTTTATGATTGGTAGCAAACAGGTCCAACGGGATGCCGCTGGCGACGTGAATCAAAAATTTGTTTTTGGGGCCGCACGTAACCGCGCCATTCACATTGGGACGGAAAGCCAGCACGCCAGACTTGATCAGTTCACTTACAAACTTATCCGCCTTGTCCTCTACCTTTTGGTCAAACAAACCATCTGGCACAAGGCTGCACTTTGGCACATAAAGCAACTCCATGTCGCCAACATCGAGTTTCTGCCTACGGATGCTGCCAACGATTTCAATTTGCTCACAGAACGGTCGTAATTGCTCCATGACACCGCGCGCGGTGAATGCTGCCAATTCCAACGGCCAACGTTTTGTGTTATCGCTCATGGTTAATCACGGTCACCTGCTGGCAAACAACTGCGTCCGATTGCGCACCGAGCGTTTCGGTCAACGGCCTGCAATGTCCGTTCGACAGAAATCAACTTGTGGCCCTGTGTTGCCGGTTTGCCGGTCGCGATAATACCGGCTTCAAACTTCTCGGTTCGCGTCATCGGCGTGAGCTGTTTCGGTTCCTTCGTGCAAATCTTTTCCAACCGCTCGCACAAATGACATGCGAGCGTCGGCAACGTGCCCCAGTGTTCCGGCTTCGGATCCACTAAGGTTCCGTCCGCGTTGAACACACCAGCGCACCATTGGCAACGGGTCATGCGACCATCCTTTCCATAGCGCGCTGTCTGATGGCACCTGGCACCGCGCCGCGCGCGTGAGATTTTACGGATGCTTCCAGTGCGTCCAAATCGGCTTCGATGAAATAATAGTTCCCGCCGATTTTAACGTAGGGAACAGCCTTGCTCTCCACCCAACGCATGACTGTTCGGCGACAGACCGGATAACGCACGGTCATATCGTCAACGTCGAGACGCCCGCCGCCTGCTGCCTGTGGCAACCGGTCAACTTCGATTTGCAACACCGTCCCTTCCGGGATTGTGCTACCACTCGATTTGACTTTGGCCACAAGCAGCATGGGCGTCTGGGCAACTAGGTTTGCAAAACAGGTTCGTATTGTTCCTCGGGAACATCGAACGTCCACGCCACAGCTTCCCGTGCGCGGGTGACCGTCGGCGGCACGCGTAAGAAATAATCCTTGAAACTCCCGTCAGGTTCAGCGGTTGAGTTAACCACCTTAACCATCACCAGCGGTTCATCGCCGGGAATCTCCTTGCTATAGAGAGTGCCAAAATCGTCATGGTGAATTTCCTTCGCCCCTGAATCAACCAGGTAACGCGCCATCCCATACCGCTCGATCATAATCCGGCGCACCTCGGCGTTTTCCTCAGTTTCGATGTGTTTGACCGTGATCCAATCAGGTCGAACCACAACAAACGCAGGCACCATCACACCGTGCCAGAAATAAAGATTCTCAATGTCAGATT
>CAYOJU010000488.1:0-1469 GCA_964404355.1 uncultured Sideroxydans sp.
CGATGAGCGAAGTGATCGTCGGCAAATTGCTGCCGTATTTCATCCTCGGCATGGGGGGGCTTGTGCTGTCTGTCGGCATGGCGCTGTTCCTGTTCGACGTGCCGTTGCGTGGTTCGCTGTGGGTGCTGATCGCAGCATCGGCGTTGTTCCTCATTGCCGCACTCGGCATGGGTCTGCTGATCTCCACCATCGCACGCAGCCAGTTCGTCGCCGGCCAGATCGCGCTGATCGCCACCTTCTTGCCCGCCTTCCTGCTGTCCGGTTTCATTTTCGATATCGGCAGCATGCCGCCGGTGGTGCAGTTCATCACGCATATCGTCGCCGCGCGCTATTACATTGCGATTTTGCAGACCGTATTCCTTGCCGGGAACGTGTGGAGCGTGATCCTGCCCAATGCACTGGCACTGGTGGTGATGGCCGCGATTTTCCTCGGCGTGACCTGGCGCAAATCGCGTAAACGGCTGGAGTGACCATGATCGCCCGCATCCTCGCTCTCGTACTCAAGGAATCCCTTGCGCTGCTCAAGGACGATGTTATCGTTCCCACGCTCCGCGTGGGAACGCAACCAGCAGACGCTCTGCGTCGTTTAACCGGAACACAATCGCCATGGGCCGTAGCCGTTACGTCATCACCGATCCAGCCGCGCCGCACTTTTTGACCTGCACGGTCATGGAGTGGTTGCCGGTATTCACCCGCTCGGACACGGTGCAAATCGTGCTCAATAGCTGGCTGTATCTGCGTGAACATGAGGGTATGCGGCTTTATGGTTACGTGATTCTGGAAAACCATCTGCACTTTGTCGCCCAGTCCGAGCGCCTCGATTTGTGCGTGAGTCATTTCAAATCCTATACCGCGCGCCGGATCATTGACCATCTTGCAGCACATTCGGAAGAGCATTTATTGGCTCGTTTGCGTTCCGCCAAGCAAGCGCATAAAACAGATCGGGAGTTCCAGTTCTGGCAGGAAGGCTCCCATGCCGAACTGGTTTTCAGCGAGGATATGATGCGCGAAAAGCTGGATTACATCCACGCCAACCCTGTAAAGCGGGGCTATGTGGATAGGGCGGAACACTGGCGCTATTCCAGTGCGCGGAATTATGCTGGGGAGACGGGTTTGATTGAGGTTGATCGATGGGGATAATTCGGGGATTTGTGCTTATGCTACCGCAGAGCGGTGGAGAGATACGTTCCCACGCGGAGCGTGGGAACGATTGCATTTCACATGCCACGCTCCGCCCATCGTTCCCACGTCCTACACCGCAATCGTTCCCACGCTCCGCGTGGGAACGTAATCGGGGTCAGACATGCTAGCCCGCATTCTTGCCCTCGTACTCAAGGAATTCCTCGCCCTGCTCAAGGACAAGCGCAGCCGTGTAGTTCTGATCGCGCCGCCGCTGATCCAGATGATGATCTTCGGCTACGCCGCAACCTTCGACCTGAAAAACGTGCCGTTCGCGGTATACAACGAGG
>CAYOJU010000489.1:0-1467 GCA_964404355.1 uncultured Sideroxydans sp.
ACGGTCGGGCGGTGTCCGGTGTTGCCACCGTCAAACTTGTCGCCGCTGGCCCATGCTGCTTCTTCCGAATTGACACGGACGGAACAGCCGGACATTTCGACCTTCCACTCAACGGAGTCGAAAATGAAGAATTCGGGTTCCGGACCAAAGTAGGCAGCGTCGCCGAGTCCGGAAGACTTCAGGTAGGCTTCGCCACGTTTGGCGATGGAGCGCGGGTCGCGGTCATAGCCTTTGCCGTCGGACGGTTCGATCACGTCACAGGACAACACGATGGTCGGTTCGTCAAAGAACGGATCGACATATACAGAATCGGGATCCGGCATCAGCAACATATCGGAAGCTTGAATGCCTTTCCAGCCGGCGATGGAAGAACCATCGAACGCGTGGCCTTCTTCAAACTTATCCATGCCGAAAGCGCTGACCGGCACACCAACGTGCTGTTCTTTGCCACGGGTGTCGGTGAAGCGGAAATCCACAAATTTGATGCCTTGTTCCTTGACCAGCTTCAGAACGTCGGCGGCTGTTTTAGACATACTCGAATCTCCCATGAAAAATTAAAACGATGCTCTTTTGGTGAAAAAAATGGTTTGTGCGACGGAGCGGGAAGCAGCAGAAACCGTGCCAACAAAAAAAACTACAAGACGCGCATTGTGCCATATTTGCTTGGGGCATGGGCACGCAAAGCGCGCCCATGAATGGGGCGTTTCAGAGGTGTCGCGCACTACTTTGGTGCACAATTTTGGTAGAGCAAAATACTCCGAAAATAGGGGTCGTCTGCGGCAATGGCAGCACACTTTTTGTCCAATTCGGTGAAATCAGTCGGCGATGCGAATAGCAACTCGGCTTCAACCTTTCCGCCCAGGTAATGAAGTACCACGCACGTGTCGGGAGGCAGGGCAGCACCCAGTCGATCCGCAAGATGCGCCAGCAACAAATGCCGCTGCGGCAAATGCACATTGGCCTTGGTCTGGGCATCGTCTTCCGAATCGATATGCACCATCACGTCCATCACATGGTGGCCCTTGAGTACGGCAATGCGGGCTGCTTCCGCGATGTAATGTCCTTCAGACACGCTGATCTTGGGCTCAACAATGATGTGCGCATCAACTAATGCGTTGTCCGCCATCTTGCGCGTGCGCAATTCATGCAGTCCGATGACTCCCGGCACGGCCTTCAGCGTATTGCGGATGGCGCGTACTTCTTTTTCGTCCAGGCCGGTATCTACCAGTTCCAGCATGGCATCGCTGGCAAACTGAATGCCCATATACGCGATCATCACACCAACCACGGCCGCCGCGATCAGATCAAGGAAGGTATATCCCAGCAGATTGCCGATGATGCCGACGATCACCACCAGCGACGATGCCGCATCCGAACGAGCATGCCAGGCATTCGCCACCAGCATCTGCGAGCGCACGCGCTGTGCCACCGCCAGCATGTAACGGAACATGCCTTCTTTTGCAGCCA
>CAYOJU010000490.1:0-1466 GCA_964404355.1 uncultured Sideroxydans sp.
CACTATCACCTTCCATATCTGTTTATCATTGAAAAATCAAGAGATAATTTGGTATAAATCTAAAACATTCCTAAAACAATTGAAACAATTTGGTATAAATCATTACTAAAACAATTGAAACAATTTGGTATAAATCTAAATTATACTTATTTTTTTCCTAAATGATACTCATTCCTAAAAGAATTGAAACAATTTGGTATAAATCAAGAGAAAAGGAAGAAAAAGTAAAGTGCATAGTACTAACACCTCTGTGCTATGCACATGTTAAACTTACATGTATATTCAAATAAGTAATGAAATAAATATAACTTGCATGCTAAATTTACACCATGTATATTCAAATAAGTAAAGATATAACATCAACTTCTATACTTTTTCATTATTGTCCCTAGTTTTGGATTCGAATCAAATAAGTAAAGATATAACATCAATTATTGAAACTTATCCTATTTGATTCGAATACATATATATTGACAAACTACAATGCATAAAACTACCATGACAAACTACCATGCATACATATATATTGACAAACTACAATTATTTTAGTTTCAATTCTTTTAGGAATGCATAAAACTACAATTATTTTAGTTTCAATTCTTTTATATACAATGCATAAAACTACATCAACTTCTATAACATCAACTACCATGCATACATATATATTGACAAACTACAATTATTGAAACTTATCCTATTTAATTGCATCCAAATTAGTATAAATCTAAATCATTCCCAAAACCCTAAATTACCTATTAAAACCGATTCATATATTATCAAACCTAAAACCGAATTGATTCCTAAAACCGATTCTAGCTAAAACAAGTATAAATCTAGCACATTTCCATGTATTAAAACATTCCTAAAACCGAATTGATTTGATGAAACCGAATTGAGTTCAAACCGAATTGAATTGATTTGATTCCAATGAAATTACCTAAACTATCAAACCTAAATTGTTTGCAAAATTACCTAAACCGAGATGCGTGCGGACTTAGAGGAGATGGCCGAGCACCGAGCACCGAGCACGAGCACGAGCACCGAGCACCAACCCTAGAGGCGCTAGGGTGCCGTTGGGAGAGAGACGGCCGAGAGCACGAGAACCGAGCACCAACCCGAGAGCACGAGCACCGAGCACCGGTTTAGGGTTTTGGAGAAGGAAAGCCACTTGGAGGAGAAGAGGGAGAGATGGTTTTGGAGTTCACGGTTTCTAAATGGAGGAGATGAGATATGAAACTCAAGAAATTTGGCTAAGTACTCTCATAGGCGGCAAATGAACATGAAACATCTGGAACGGTTGTAACATAAAACCGTTCCAGATAAGTATCAGGAACGGTTTTATGCCCCAAAACCGTTCCAGATACTTATCTGGAACGGTTTTATGTTACAACCGTTCCAGATAGTAATTTTCTTTAAAAATAATTTATAAATAATTATTGTAAAATAATTTGTGAATTAATTTATAA
>CAYOJU010000491.1:0-1466 GCA_964404355.1 uncultured Sideroxydans sp.
GGATCAAACCGCCCGCCTTGTTCGCGGTGAACGTGACGAGTTCGGCAGTGACCTTCTTTTCCGTGACGCTCTGGCTCATGCCGGCCGTGCCGACGCCGAGGAAACCGAAGTCGTCTTCACCGGCTTTCAATCGGGGGAACTTGACGGTGCCGGCACCGAGCGGAAACACGGTAGCGTATTGCCGGGCCTGGCCATACTTCCAGACTAGCTCCACGATCTGCGGCACATAGACGGTGGGCAGCGGGATTTCCGTGCCAGTCAGCGCCGCTTTTTGTTCGATGCCCAAATGTTCGCATGCGCGCTGGATCAAGCCTTCATGATTCCGCTGGTGCGGCGTCAGGGCGTTCATCGCCTTTTCTCCGATCCGCGCGATGTCAAGGATGACGCAACTGGTCAGGGCGCGAGCACAGTCGTCGGTGACAAACGGGACGTTACCGATCCAGCGCACGCCGGTGTTACCAGCAAAGGCGGCCGCCTGCTTGCGCAGCTTCTTCAATTCGCCGTGCAGCTCGTCGTTGCGTTTCTGTTCGGTCTTGAGCAGCTCGGGCAATTTCTTGATCGCCGCGAATCCACCTTCGGACTTGGACACGTCGAGCAGTTCCTTGAACAGCCCGTCGTAGCCCTTGAAGCTCGTCAGGATCTGATCGAACTCCTTGACCTGTTCGGGCGTGAGCACGGCGGTAAAGCAGTAGCCGGGTTTGCGGCTCATGGCGAACTGCGAGAGCTGCCAGAGACCGATGATGGCAATGCCGCTGGCGACGTTGCCGGTGAGGACCGTGAGTGCCACGGCCAGCAGACCGACCGCCGTGAGGCTGATCAGGTTTTTGTATTTGCGGAAGGTTTGTTTCATAAACGGAATTTTATTTGGTGGTTGTTGATTGAACTGGTCACGCCTGGTTCATGACCTCTTTGAGGCCCCGGGCGATTCGCAACAAATGCGCGTCATAAATTCCCGCGACGGACGCGCCAGCCAGGTCATCGGGATTTGTCTTTTCTTCGCTGCAAAATTGTTTGAGGAACTTGACGACATCCATCACGTCGCCGCGCTGGATCGCGCCGCTCTTGAGCGCCAGCCCGATGGTCGCGCCGGGATTGGCAGGTACGACGACGAGCGAGATTTCCAGCAGCTCACATTTCTTGTAGGTGCGCTCAGGCTGGTTTTCGCCCGAGCCGTTCACCCATTCGAGGGGGATGAAACCGACCGACTGGCTCTTGATGAAACCTCCCTTGGCCATCTTGTAGGCGAGCAGGCCCATCGGATTTTCCACGCAGAAACGCACGCGGTCCACGAGCCGTCCGTCCGTCACCAGCACGCTGTCGGCACGGGCAAGGATTTTGGCGATGCTGGAATAATCATGGCAGTCCGGGATCACCGGGTTGGCGCGGAAGGCTTCCAAGTCCCAGCCGCTCTGGTCGATCACCTCGTTGTAGCGGTCCACGCCACCGTCGCTGCCGATGAAGTCCAT
>CAYOJU010000492.1:0-1465 GCA_964404355.1 uncultured Sideroxydans sp.
ATAATGAGGCGCAAGCGTTGCACAGAGAAATGTAGTGCATAGAAAGAGCTTGGCCCAAGGAACATATGAGAAGGTTCTTGAAATCATCCTGTCAATAATCCCAAAAGCTGCGGATTTGTCAAGAGATATTCTATTTAATGTCACTAGTGTCCGGTTAATAGCTGAATAAATTCAGCTGGTTATATTTCAGTGTATCCGTTTTTTGTTTGAGAGCCTCTGCAACCATCGATGAAATGGGCTTTCTCTCGAATAAGTTGACCTCAAGAATCTGTAGAAAAGTGTAGAGCGTGCACGGAATATCGAGTCGTTTTTTGACAATAGCAACGAGCAGGTAAATGCAAAGCCCGACCCATATCTGGCTTTTCTCAGCGTTCTCGGCTGTTCCGTAAAACCTTTTGAAACGCAGGTGCTGCTTGATCAACTTGAAGAACAGCTCCACCTGCCATCGCTGTTTGTAAACGTCTGCAACTGTCTTTGCCGGAATGTCAAAGTTGTTTGTAAGAAACACCAGTCGCTTGTTCCGTTCTTTGTCAACATAGCTGACCCGGCGTAGCCGTTCCGGATATCCCTTCTTCGATTTCTTTGTCACCAAGGTGATAACCTGATCAGCTCGTATACCCGTTTCCTTGTCTTTTGGCGCAGAGTAGAGGCGCTTAAATTTCAGATTGTCTTTGGCTCTGATGACGAAGAATGCGCCCTGCTTATGAATTGCGTACAAGCGGGCATAATCAACGTAACCCCGGTCCATGGTATAGATGGCATCTTCTTGAACTGGCATTTTGTCCAGCAGCTTTACATCATTCACTTTGCCGGTGGTGATTGCCACGAATGTCGGGATTATTCCACGCAGGTCAATTAACGTGTGCATCTTGACCGCTGCCTTGGTTTTCCGGAATTCGGCCCACGGAAACAACGACAGACAGAGATCAATGGTCGTTGAGTCAAAAGCATATAGTGGCTGTTTCAGTTCGATGGCAAGCGGATCGCCCTTATAAAGCTCTTGAGCGATACCGATCAGGATCTGACCAAAATCCTGAAAGATCCGCCAATCCCTGCGCTCGTTAGCGTCGGCAAGCGTTGTGCGAGAGACATCGCCACGAAATCCAATGTGGTAGAGTTTCTCCTTGTGAGAATTCAGGCAGGTTTGAATATCCCGCAAGCTCTCACGACCTGCTATCTGGGCATATGCCAGGCAGAGAAACTGGTCGAATGTAGAAAAACTCTTGGCCCAGTACTCTCCGCGATATCGGCTAACACAGACATTGAATTCATGTCGTGGGAGATACTGAAGCAGTTGTCGAAAGACTGTATGGCCAGAGTTCATGGTTACCCTCCTGAGGTGTCAGGAAGGTATCATCCAGAAGGCAATGGACGAATTCAAATCGAAAAAAGAACATTTGTGTCAAAGAACGTAAAATATCAACTTGTTACACGAGTGCATTCGAAATTAACCGGACAGTAGTGA
>CAYOJU010000493.1:0-1462 GCA_964404355.1 uncultured Sideroxydans sp.
TGCCGTGGGCTTGATGCGGTTGCCACTCGGCGCTGCGATCCGGCTTTGGATCTGGGCGACCTCGGTGGCGAACTTGGCCCGAATGTTGTCCGGCAACACGAGTTGTGCTTTCTTGGGCACGACGAGTGCAGCCGGTGCGGGCGCTGCGGGGGTTTTCTTGGTTGCCAATTTTCTAGGCTCCTTTGAGTGCGGTGTAGTTCAGTTTCCGTTTGGTGAACGGCACAACGCCAGGGATCTTTTTCCCTGACTCCCATAGCTCCCGCAGCGCCGGATCGGAGAGGCGACGTTGGAACAGGTGGAAGTAGTTGTTCTTGCGGACGTACTCGAAGAACTTGTCAGCGTCTTCGAGCGTGCCAACGACGGACTCGCCGATCGAAACCGTAGCCGTGCGGCCGGTGCTGCGCGGGGTTTCTTCCTTGTCGAGCCGGGCCATGATGTCTTCTTCAAGCGCATCGATCTTGGCGTCGATGGCCTTGACCACATCGGCGGCGACTTTCTTTTCCCCACGTAGCTGCGTGAGGGTGTCGATCATGCTGCCTAGCGTGACGACACGTACTGCTTTTGCTATTGCCATTTAGTTTCTCGCTCCCTGGGGTTGTGAGTCTAACTCCGTCGCATTCAGATTTCAATCACTTCGAATAGTTCGTCGCATAGCCTCCTTCCGCATTGAACGGCATGTCGGGGCACCAGTGCATTGGCCGGCGCATTTCCGTGATCATCAGCTCCATGGTCCGCTCGGCGTAGCGCTTGGGCACGCAGGCCACGATTTCATCATGCGTGGTCATGACGACCTGCGTGAACTCGGTCGACTTCTTGCGGAACGTGGCGATCTTGTTGCGGATTTCCAGCAGCTGCTCACCGACACTGATGCGGGCGAGGGCCTGAATCAAGTTTTCCGTGAGCGTGCCGCCCCAGATGTGGACGGGCTTGCGGCGAGCGAGATAAGTGAAGTCGCAAAGGTTGTCGTTGCGGTCGAGCTTGCCCTGCATGCCGTGGTAGTGCAGAGCGAGGCCGTTGGGGAGCCAGATGGTGTCCTTCTCCCACTCGATGCACTTGTATGAACCAGATCGTCCAAGGAACATGTCAGCCAGGATGGCATCGCATAGCTCCCAAAGCTTTGGGATCTGCTTGTAGCGTCCTCGGTAGCCTTGATGAACGATGCGGCGACAGTCAGCGAGTTCAAGAAAGACCGGCGGTCCTCCGAGTGCGCCAATCGCGAGAGTAGCTTGAAATTTGGGCGGACCCATGCCGTATCCGAGACCGAGAACGCAATTGTGGACAATCAGAGGCCCCTTTTCAGTCAGCACTGTGAACCGTCGTCGAGGACCGGCGTTTACGATGTCGTAGACGTTCGTTTTCCGCCTCGAGGAATGCGATCCTCGCTTCGAGGTCTTCAACCCGACGTTTGTTCTTTGCGTTGTCGCTCTTGGAAACGAAGCGGATATTTCCGGGCTGGTACCCA
>CAYOJU010000494.1:0-1458 GCA_964404355.1 uncultured Sideroxydans sp.
GCCACGCAGCACGTCGATGTAACTCAGCACCTTCGGATGATCCTGTCCGGGAATCTTCGGATTGCGCGGCAGCACGCCGGTGGCGATGACGATCTCGTCGAAATATTTCAGGTCGCTGGCTTGTATGCGTTGTCCCAGATGCAGCTTCACACCGGTCGACTCGATGCGGTATTTGAAGTAGCGCAGCATCTCGTGGAACTCTTCCTTGCCGGGAATGCGTTTCGCCATGTTGAGTTGGCCGCCCAGTTCTGCCGACGATTCGAACAGGTGCACCTCGTGTCCCCGTTCGGCGGCGATGGTGGCCGCCGTGATGCCCGCCGGGCCGGCGCCGATCACAGCGATGAGCTTGGATAGAGACGTGTGACGGTAGACCAGTTCGGTTTCGTGGCAGGCGCGCGGATTGACCAGGCAACTGGTGAGCTTGCCCTTGAAGATATGATCCAGGCAGGCCTGGTTGCAGGCGATGCAGGTGTTGATTGACTGCGGCTGGCCCAGCGCGGCCTTGTTCACGAAGGCCGGGTCTGCCAGCAGGGGACGCGCCAGCGACACCATGTCGGCGCAACCATCAACCAATATCTGTTCGGCGACTTCGGGTGTATTGATGCGATTGGAAGTGACGAGCGGCGTGCTGATCCCGGCCGCCGAAAACTCTTCCTTCATTTTTTTTGTGACCCAGGCAAAGGCGGCGCGCGGCACGCTGGTGGCGATGGTGGGAACGCGCGCTTCATGCCAGCCGATACCGGTATTGATGATGCTGGCGCCGCCGCGTGCCACGGCCTGGCCGAGCTGGACGATTTCGTCCCAGTTGCTGCCTTCGGGAACCAGGTCGATCATCGACAGGCGATAGATGATGATAAAGTCGTCGCCGACGGCTTCGCGCGTGCGTTGCACGATCTCCACCGGCAGACGCATGCGGTTGCTGTAGTCGCCGCCCCAGGCGTCGTTGCGGCGATTGGTTTTTGCAGAGAGGAACTCGTTGATGAAATATCCTTCCGAGCCCATGATCTCGACGCCGTCATAACCCGCCTCGCGCGCCTTGCAGGCGCAATTCACGAAATCGCGAATCTGGCCCTCGACCCCCGAGGCGGAAAGTGCACGCGGCTTGAACGGCGAAATGGGCGCCTTCAATGCAGACGGAGCGACAGCTAGCGGATGGTAGGCGTAGCGCCCGGAATGCAGAATCTGGCAGACGATCTTGCCGTCCGCTGCGTGAACGGTGTCCGTCACGATGCGGTGGCGGCGAGCAGCCCGCGAACTGGAGAGCCTGCCCGCGAAGGGTTTGGTCCATCCGGCGATGTTGGGTGCGAAACCGCCGGTCACCATCAATCCTACACCGCCCTCGGCTCGTTCGCGGAAGTAAGCCGCAAGTGGGGCGAGATTGCGCCCGTCTTCAAGACCGGTGTGCATGGAGCCCATCAGCACCCGGTTCTTCAATTGGGTGAAGCCCAGATCGAGCGG
>CAYOJU010000495.1:0-1457 GCA_964404355.1 uncultured Sideroxydans sp.
CTCTACCTGATACTGTGCTTCGACATCGAATAGCAGAGCCAGTCTTTCGCGGATATTGGAAAGCGCCATTTTGTTGCCGTTGGCGTACGGTTCCGTCTGAGCTTGCGCCGGATTGCTCACCTTAAGATGCAATTCATCGTCATCCAGATACAGCTGCACCCCGATCTCCCCTCCCTGCGGTAGCGGCTCAATGCCGTGATAGACGGCATTTTCCAGCAGTGGCTGCAACATCAGCGGCGGAATGAGTGCGTCCGGCGGCATGTTTTGCGTATCCCAGCGAACCCCGAGCCGCTCGCCCAAGCGCAGGGCTTCAAGCCCCATGTATTGTCGCGCAAGTTCCACTTCTTTGGTCAATTCCACCATCTCATGCGGCTCGGCCATTGCCATGCGAAACAAGTCCGCCATGTCTTCCAGCGCAGTCTCGGCGCGCTTGGGATCGGCGCGTACGATGCTCAACACGGCATTGATGGTGTTAAACAAAAAATGCGGCCGAATGCGTGCTTGCAGTGCCTGTAACCTTGCCTCCTGTTTCGCCGGGGAGAGCGCCTGAATGCGCAACTTGAAGTATGCCTGCAGTACCAGCGCGATGGCGATCCCCGCCAATGCATGGCGCGTGTAGCGAAACATGCCTGCATCGCCCAATGCCGAGAACAGCTCGCCGCCAAGCTCGTCAAGAATCAGCGTGATCACTGTCACGACTGCCGTCACGGCCAATGATCCTTGCCAATAAGGGACTCTCAGCAGCACAGGATTCAACGCATACAAAAACAGCAAACTGGCCAGCAATACAGGCTGAAGCAATACCGAGCTCTGCAGCAAACCGTCCTGCAGGCCCGCCAAAGAGGTGGCTTGCGACGCAGCCCCGAACAGCACAATACCGTTGGCCAGCAAGATAATGCGCAACACTGTGCCCAGATTGCGGAAGTCGGGCAACAGCTTGGGCGTAACGTTTTGATTTATACTGCGCGTCTCCGGCATTTTGACCTTTCAATTGCCGCTTATTCTGGACAAGACATGGCAACGATGCAAGACAATCAAACCTGGTCGGGACGTTTCAACGAACCCGTGGCAGAACTGGTAAAGCGTTATACCGCTTCGGTGGATTTTGACAAGCGCCTGGCGCTGTTCGATATCCAGGGCTCCCTGGCGCATGCGCAAATGTTGGCCAGTTGCAAGATCATCAGCGCACAGGACCTGAAAGACATCCAGCGCGGTCTGGCGCAGATCGAAAACGAGATCATCAGCGGCGATTTCGAATGGCAGCTCGATCTGGAGGACGTGCACCTGAACATCGAAAAACGCCTTACCACCCTGGTCGGCGATGCCGGCAAACGGCTGCATACCGGGCGCTCACGCAACGATCAGGTGGCGACCGATATCAGGTTGTATTTGCGCAGTGCCATTGACGACATCAGCGAACTGCTCAAAGGCCTGCAGACGTCGCTGCTCAATCTGGC
>CAYOJU010000496.1:0-1454 GCA_964404355.1 uncultured Sideroxydans sp.
ATTTGAGACCTCGCAAACAGAGCTATGACATGGCGCGTTGCGCCTCCTGTTTGTCAGGTGTCGCTCTGACTTGCGGTGTTGCCGCTAGCCACTTGTCCGTGTGGCGTCGGGGGTGATCCCGTAACGTGGGATCAGGCCGGTTCTCTTGGGAGCGATGAACAACCGCAATCTAACTGCGACTGACTCAGATTGTCAACTACAGTGTGTCCCCACGCAGTTTCGCGAGCTCTTCCTCGCTCAATTTCGCGAATTCCTTCTCGCTAATCTTGTTGATGTCGATCTTGTCTACGCCCGTGCTGTCCGCGCCCACTTTGGCCAGCGACGCAGGCTGCTTGTTCTGTGCGTCTACAGCCGCTGCCAGGGCCGCTTTCTTGCGCGCTTCAGCCTTGTCTTCCTTGGCCGGGGGTGTCTCGACCTCACCCGCGTCCCGCAGGGACTCAGCGGGCTTAGCCTTGGGTGCCGGGGCGCTGCCCATGACGTACTTGACCGCCTTGGCCAGGGCGGCGGCCGGCGCCTGCCCTGCGGCCTTGAACGAATTCAACAGGTCGAGCACCTCGCCCACCTTTTCCTCGTCGTATTCCTCGGAATCCTGATTGAGCTGGGGGTGTTTTTCTTCGAGGCGCTCCAAGGTGGTCTTGTACTCCATGGCGGCAATGGCCTCGGCCGTGGCGCGCTGGGCCTTGCGCTAGGCGCGGTAGTCCGCAAGCTGGTCGCGGCCGTCGTCAATCTGCTTGTCGAGCTTGCGCACCAGGGCCAGATCCCCATCCTCGACGGCGGCGTCGCGGTCCTTGCGCAGCTTTTCGACATTGCCGCGCAGCTCCGCCTCGACATTGCTCTCGGCCGCGCGCTGCTCCTGCTCGGCGTACTTGGCCAGCTTTTCCTCGGCCGCCTTGCGCCCGGCGCGCTCCTTTTGCACCGCTTCGTCGAAGCGGGACTTCGGGATGAACTTGCCGTTCTTGTCGCGCGGCTGCTCCTTGTCCTCGACTTCCTCGGCCGGCTTCTTTTCCGGCGCGGCCTTGTCGATACCTAGCTCCTTATCGACCTCGACCTCAGTGGCGACGGCGGTGTCACCACCAGGGCCGGCGTTTTCGAGGGAATCGCCGCGGTCGATCGTGCCACCGTCGGTGTTGTCGTCGAGCAGCGGGGGGCGCTTGATAAACATGTCTTTCTCTCCTTGGGTTATGCGAGGAACTTCAACTTGTAGAGCGTGCTGTCACACAACTGCAGAACCTCGTCGACGATGTTCTGCAGCTCGCGGTCGTCAGTCACTTCGCCGCGATTCTTGTCAATCCAGCCCCGTAGGACGCGCACAGCGACCTGTGGGTCCGCCTCGAAGCGGTATGGCCCATCCAGGCCCTCAATGAGCCCGTAGCGGCCCTGGTAGGCCTCGGCGAAGGTGTCTGCGAGGTCCACGATCCCGTCATAGAACTCGTTGAGCGCCTTGTGCTGGGCAT
>CAYOJU010000497.1:0-1441 GCA_964404355.1 uncultured Sideroxydans sp.
TGGTCGGCCGCGTGCTGGCGCATAACATCGTGGACAAGGACAGCGGCGAGATTATTGCCAATGCCAACGACGAGATCACTGAGACACTGCTGGGCAAGCTCGAAGCTGCTGGCGTTGCCAAGATTCATACTTTGTATACCAACGACCTGGATCAAGGCGCGTTCATCTCGCAAACGCTGCGCACGGATGAGACTACCGATCTGTGGACCGCGCGCGTAGCCATCTATCGCATGATGCGCCCCGGCGAGCCGCCTACCGAAGACGCAGTGGAAGCGCTGTTCAACGGCCTGTTCTTCAACGAAGACCGTTACGACCTGTCGGCTGTGGGCCGCATGAAGTTCAACCGTCGCGTCGGTCGCGAAGAGTTGACGGGCGCCACCATTCTGTCCAATGAGGATATTGTGGAAGTGATCCGCATCCTGGTTGAGTTACGCAACGGCCGCGGCGAGATCGATGATATCGATCACCTGGGTAACCGTCGTGTGCGCGCCGTGGGCGAATTGGCCGAGAACCAGTTCCGTACCGGTCTGGCTCGCGTCGAACGCGCCGTCAAGGAACGCCTCGGCCAGGCCGAAGCGGACAATCTGATGCCGCACGACCTGATCAATGCCAAGCCGATTTCGGCTGCAGTGAAGGAGTTTTTCGGTTCTTCGCAATTGTCGCAGTTCATGGACCAGACCAACCCACTGGCAGAAGTTACGCACAAGCGTCGTATTTCCGCACTGGGCCCAGGCGGTTTGACCCGCGAACGTGCCGGTTTCGAAGTGCGCGACGTGCACCCGACCCACTATGGACGTGTGTGTCCTATCGAAACACCGGAAGGTCCGAACATCGGCCTGATCAACTCGCTGGCGCTGTATGCACGCACCAACGAATACGGCTTCATCGAAACGCCGTATCGCCGCGTGGTAAAGAGCCGTGCTACCGACGACGTGGACTATCTGTCTGCGATCGAAGAAGGCAAGTTCACCATCGCTCAGGCGAATGCCGAACTGGACAAGAAGGGCCACTTCACCAACGACATTGTGTCTGCTCGTCAACACAATGAATTCGTGCTGGCCGAACCGGACAAACTGGAATACATGGACGTGGCTCCGGCACAGGTTGTGTCCGTGGCTGCTTCGCTGATTCCATTCCTGGAACACGATGACGCGAACCGCGCATTGATGGGTGCCAACATGCAACGCCAGGCTGTGCCTGTATTGCGTGCCGAGAAGGCATTGGTCGGTACCGGCATTGAGCGTACTGTTGCGGTCGACTCCGGTACGGCTGTGCAAGCTTGGCGTGGCGGTCGCGTGGACTATGTTGATTCCGGCCGGATTGTTGTTCGCGTCAACGACGACGAAACTACAGCGGGCGAAGTCGGTGTGGACATCTACAACCTGACCAAGTACACCCGTTCCAACCAGAACACCAACATCAACCAGCGTCCGCTGGTGCG
>CAYOJU010000498.1:0-1435 GCA_964404355.1 uncultured Sideroxydans sp.
GAGCACTCCCTTGGTAAGGGAGAGGTCGTGAGTCCGATTCTCACCATGGGCACCAAAGTTTTTTATTTTATTGTTAATTCTTTATCGTTAATTCGGGTTGATGGGGGAATATCATGGCAAAGAGCAAATTTGAACGTACGAAGCCGCACGTAAACGTAGGCACGATTGGCCACGTTGACCACGGCAAGACCACCTTGACCGCGGCGATCACCATGGTCCTGTCGAAGAAATTTGGCGGCGAAGCCAAAGCCTACGACCAGATCGACGCAGCGCCGGAAGAAAAGGCACGCGGTATTACTATTAATACAGCCCACGTCGAATACGAAACAGCCAACCGCCACTACGCGCACGTTGACTGCCCGGGCCACGCCGACTACGTCAAGAACATGATCACCGGCGCAGCCCAAATGGACGGCGCCATCCTCGTTGTATCCGCCGCTGACGGCCCCATGCCCCAGACCCGCGAGCACATCCTGCTGGCCCGTCAGGTAGGTGTACCGTACATCATCGTCTTCCTGAACAAATGCGACATGGTTGACGACGCAGAACTGCTGGAACTGGTCGAAATGGAAGTGCGCGAACTGCTCACCAAATACGACTTCCCCGGCGACGACACCCCCATCATTCACGGCAGCGCCAAACTGGCTGTTGAAGGCGACCAAAGCGAACTGGGCGAACCCTCCATCTTCCGCCTGGCCGAAGCCCTGGACACCTACATCCCCACCCCAGAACGTGCCATCGACGGCGCCTTCATCATGCCGGTGGAAGACGTATTCTCCATCTCCGGACGCGGCACCGTAGTAACCGGCCGTATCGAACGCGGCATCGTCAAGGTTGGCGACGAACTCGAAATCGTCGGCATCAAGCCAACACTGAAGACCACCTGCACCGGCGTCGAAATGTTCCGCAAACTGCTCGACCAAGGTCAAGCGGGCGACAACGTCGGCGTACTGCTGCGCGGCACCAAGCGTGAAGAAGTCGAACGCGGCCAAGTATTGGCCAAGCCCGGCTCCATCACCCCGCACACCAAGTTCACCGCCGAGATCTACGTATTGGGCAAGGACGAAGGCGGCCGTCATACACCGTTCTTCCAGGGCTACCGTCCCCAGTTCTACTTCCGTACAACGGACGTGACCGGCGCGGTTGAACTGCCGGCAGGTACAGAAATGGTGATGCCCGGCGACAACGTCAGCATCACCGTGAACCTGATCAACCCGATCGCGATGGAAGAAGGTCTGCGCTTCGCGATTCGCGAAGGCGGTCGTACCGTCGGCGCAGGTGTGGTTGCCAAGGTGATCGAGTAATAGTTAGCCTGTAGCTAGTGGCGGGTAGCAGGTAGCGAAAGCTACTGGCTACCAGCTACCAGCTACCAGCTTTTTTTAGGCCAGTAGCTCAATTGGTAGAGTATCGGTCTCCAAAACCGAGGGTTGGGGGT
>CAYOJU010000499.1:0-1435 GCA_964404355.1 uncultured Sideroxydans sp.
GGCCGTGCGTCACCACAACCCTGCTGTCTCCAAGGGATGTGTTTGTAACCGTCCTCGTCAAATAAAGGAGCTTTCCATCTGTAGCCGCCGCATAAGCGCTCGTCGTCGAGTTAATATCCGACACCAGCCGCGCGTAGAACGCCGCCTGCGTAGCGTCGATCGTTACCGTCCCAGCCGTGTCCGCTGCCAGCGCAATTGTCCCGCTCGTGGCCGTGTTGAAAGTAAATTGCGTCGTGCTCGTTACAGTCACCGTAAAGGTGCCGTTTACGTTTGCATTTGCGCACCCGGCAATCACCACCTTATCACCCGTGGTCAATCCATGAGCCGTGCCGCAATTGAATGTCACCAGCGTTAACGCCCGCGAGTAAGACGCGGATTTCACCGACGGAAAGGGATGCGCCTTCGTTAGTATTTGCGTCCCATCAATCGTGATTCCATTGATGACAAACAAACTGCCCGCAAAAGCAAAACTGCAATCATCTGCGCAAAATGTCGCGCCCGTGCTCACACCCACCTGGGCGTTGTTAATCGCCGCGCCGCTGGCCGTGGCGGTCAAGACCACGTGCTTGCCTTGGGCAACGGCAGAATAGCCGCTGTAGCCCGTTACTGCGTTGATGATGCGCGCAACGACAATGGCGGTGGCTTCGTCGCTGGTTGCCCACGGCACGAAGGTTTGCGGGTAAATGGAATTCTGCGCGCCATTGACCAGCAAAGGATTGAGCCCGCCGATTTTGACCTGCCCATTGACATCCGCCGTGGTCGCCTCATTGGCCACCACTCCGCAATCGTAAGTGAACGTGACTTTGTCGGGGACGCTCGTGACAGCAAACACGCCGTTATAGTTTGCCCCGCCAACGTTGCTGATTTCTACGATGTCGCCAACGCTCAAGCTGTGAACAAACCCGTAAACCAGCGTCACGATCGAGCCTGCGCGCGCGCGGCTGACCGTCCGCACGGCTGCGCCTGCGATATTGGCTTTGGCACCGAGCGAGGTTATGTCAACGCCGTTAACCGTTGCTCCGAGAAAATAGCCGCCGACCTGACCACGCAAGACCATGAATTTACCAGTGGCTTGGGCGGCGTCGATTCCGGGCTGTGGATCGTTCAGCTTGGAAACAGCCATGGTCCCGGCAGCGCTCACATTGTCGGTGTCGTAGCTGAACGCCGCGCCGTTAGTGCCATTGATGGTCACCGTGGATCCGTTGACTGTGGCCGTGTAATTGGCCGTTCGATTCACGGCGGAAGCCAGAGCGGCAGCAATCTTGGCGGTGGTATTCAATTGAGAAAGCACAAGGCCGTCAGTCAAATCGAACATCAAACCGCCGTCGTAATAACCGTAGCTTTTGCCGTCCGTGAATATCGCCGCCGCAACCGCTTTGCAGCCAAATTGCGTCGTGGCGATAATCGCGGTCATGGCGTGCTTGGCGGCGTCGTA
>CAYOJU010000500.1:0-1434 GCA_964404355.1 uncultured Sideroxydans sp.
TGCTTGTTTGCAGTATCCAGATCAGCCTGAACATCGTAGCCGTTTCCAAAAAGACCTATAACGCGATAACAGGCACGCATTTGTTTTGCAATAACTCTGTATGCATTCTGGTACGGAACAGCGCTATTCTGTATAAATGAATTGACGTTCTCTTGTCCAGGCGGAAGCGTCAAATTAACACATCCGACCATCAGTATTGCAACGACAATAATCAGCTTCTTCATATTGTTCTCCCTTCGTTTAACTGCCGCACTCTAAAACAGACTCACTTGCTTGTCATCCATCACCGTACTGCCGAGGATATTCCATATCCACCGATCGCTGAGGTGATAACGGCGTGCCAGCTCGTCTACTGGTACACCCTGGCTGTATAGCTGCACGATCTCGCGGTTACGGGCCTCACGCAGGCCGCGCGCGCATTTGGCGACGTAGAGCCAACGGCCACCGCCAGTTTGCTTGACCAGCGAGGTCAGCGCATCGATACCGATACACTGCGACAGGGGGTGCTCTGCGTTTATGTTGCGTAAAGCCGGTAGGCGCGGGGTAGTGCCGCCGAAACGTTCCACTAACTTGAGCGCAGCAGACTCACCGATAATCTCGACGATCTCCAGCAGGTTGACAGGTGCGGTATTCACTTCGTTATCTTCCTCTCTGGGTCAAACACCGCACCCCTGGGCTGCCACACCAGATCGCGCTCTTCCAGCCAGGCTTGAACCATTGCCCCATTGATCTGCGTCAGCACCTTTGGGTCGACCACCAAAGTGGTCTCGATCTTGGCATTCCTGATCACGGCTGGCTTGCGGTTAAACCACCAGCCAGCAGCACAGCCAAGGTAGAAGCCTAGGATCAGCGCGTCCCACAGGTTGAGGCTCATTTGCTCCGCTCCTTGTGGCTGCGCGTGCGATCCAACACCCCGGCCAATATCCACAGCTGGCCTTCGTCCATCATCTCCAGCTTGCGTTCAACGCCGGTCTGGCGTTTGCCTGCGCCTTCGGCATAGGCTTTGCCTACCTTCATGCTGCGGCACACTGCGCATATCTTGCGCAGCAGCGGCTGGCGATCCGGCGCGGCTTTGTCGATGAAGGCCCACTCGTTGACCTTCTGCACCGGCTTCCAGCCGCAGGAGCGGAAGTGTTCCAGCACGCGGTTGCGGCCAGCCTGATCTAGATCGCCCGCCGACCGCACGCGCGCAACAGCCCACAGGATGTCGCGGTAGGCATCGTCAGCCATGCCGAGATCGCGCTTGGCAGCGTGGATCGAGGCGAGGTCTCGGCGTCGCTGGTCGGTGGGGTAGCGTTTCATGCGAAATGTTTATCGTGGATGCGTTCGATGATCGCGATCTGATTCTCGGTCAATTCCATCGCCTTGGATTTATCCCTGGCGTTGTACTTGTCCACTATCGAGCGGATGAACGTGTTTTCCCAATCGGTCACC
>CAYOJU010000501.1:0-1430 GCA_964404355.1 uncultured Sideroxydans sp.
TGGTTGGTCAGCATCAAGTGGTGATCAAGAGCCTTGAAACAAATTATCGCAAAGTGCCAGGTATGTCAGGTGCAACGATTATGGGAGACGGACGGGTAGCCATGATTATGGATGTGGCCGCCCTGGTCAAGTTGGCGCAACAGTAAAACATACTCGCTAATGGAGGCAGCAATGCAAACCAACGAAGGAACGACAGCGGCAAACGAAGGCCGCGAACTACTGACATTTACGCTGGGGAGCGAAGAATACGGTATCGACATTCTCAAGGTGCAGGAGATACGGGGTTACGACGCCGTGACTACCATCGCCAACGCGCCCGAATTCATCAAAGGCGTGATCAACCTGCGCGGCATCATCGTTCCCATTGTCGACCTTCGCATCAAGTTCCACCTTGGCAAGGTTGAGTACGACCAGTTCACAGTGGTCATCATCCTCAACATCGCCCATCGTGTGGTGGGAATCGTGGTGGATGGCGTATCCGACGTGATTACGCTCACTGCGGAACAACTGAAACCCGCGCCCGAATTCAGTTCCACTTTGGGTACGCAGTACATCACGGGGTTGGGGACGGTAGATGACCGCATGATTATTGTGGTGGACATCGAAAGGCTGATGACCAGCGGCGATATGGAACTGGTTGAGACTGCTGCTGCGTAGGCATGTTACGAATGACACTCTGTTCAGGGGAAATAGAAAAATGCTAAAGAATCTAACCGTCAAAGCCAGGCTGATATTTGTGATCTGCTTCCTTTCCATCCTCGCGATCGTCGTCGGGTTCCTCGGCTTGCGCGGGATGAGTGTCGCCAACGAAGGTTTGCGTACCGTTTATGAGGATCGCCTGGTTCCTGCCGGCCAGTTGGCAGGGGTCAATATTCTTACTGCTGAAAACATGCGCCAGACACATCTGATGCTGATGCACGACCCGCGCCTGCCGGAAAGCAAGCTGCACGACCATCCCATATCCTTCCATACCGACAAGATGGCGGAAAACACCAAGAAGAACAACAAGCTCATTGAAGACTACGCGGCTACCTATTTGACTCCGGACGAAAAAATACTGTTTGAGGAGTACAAGGCAAAGCGCAAGATTTACCAGGATGCGCGAAAGAAAACTTTAGACCTCGTCGAGGAAGGGAAATTTGCCGAGGCTAATGCTGCCATGGTCAAAGAAACCGGCCCCGCGTTTGTTGGCAACAGAGATGCGGTGCAAAAGCTCCTCGAACTGCAAATCAATGTAGGCAAGGAGGAGTACGAAAAAGCGCTGCAATCCTATGCCACGACGCGCAATATTTCGATCAGTGCGATCGTGGTCAGCTTGTTGCTGGCCGCCTTCACAGGATTCATGCTAATCCGCGCGATCATGCGTCCGTTGGCCGAGGCACAGGAAGTAGCCGGCAAGATTGCCGCAGGCGATCTGACCAGCACCATCG
>CAYOJU010000502.1:0-1427 GCA_964404355.1 uncultured Sideroxydans sp.
AATGTCTGCAGACGCAGGGTCTCGGTGTGGCCTGCTGCGGTTTCAGCGGCGTGGTTGAGAAGAGAGGTCAGGCGTGTTTCTTCAGACATGGTTTGCTTTCATGCAATTCGTAACTGCGTATTTTTTGTAGGGTGGGCACGTTTTGGGTCCCCGCAAGGGGGAGGCCGACGGGTTCCCAACGGTTTTGCCGTTGCCCGTTCGCACTGCCCACGCGGTTACCGCGTGGTAGGGCGGAGGTGATTGCCGCGTGGGCACCAAATACGTGCCCACCCTACATTGTTTTGTTATCAACATATCGTCATGCATCCTTGAGCAAACGACGGAATTCTTTTTTCACCACGTTGTAGCATTCACAGGCGCGTGATTCCAGTCCGGCCCGGTTCAACACCGTGATGTGGCCGCGGCGGTAGCTGATCAAACCGGCGCGCTGCAATTCCCCTGCAGTTTCCGTAATGCCTTCGCGGCGTACGCCAAGCATGCTGGCGATCAATTCCTGCGTCATGATCAGCTCCTGCGAGGGAAGCCGGTCCAGCGTGGACAGCAGCCAGCGGCACATTTGCTGTTCCATCGAATGGTGGCGGTTGCATACCGCGGTTTGGGACATCTGCGTGATCAAGGCCTGGGTATAGCGCAGCATCAAACGCATCATCGGGCCGGCGCGATTGAACTCTTCCATCATCAGCCGTTCCTTGAGCCGGTAACCGTGGCCTGCCGTCTGTACGGTGGCGCGGCTGGGCGTGGTGTCGCCGCCCATGAACAGTGAAATGCCGACCACCCCCTCATTGCCCACACCCGCGATTTCCGCCGAGGCGCCATTTTCCATGACGTAATGCAGCGACACGATGGAAGTCGTCGGGAAATAGGCGTGATGCAGTTTGCCGCCGGATTCGTAAAGAACCTCACCGAGCGGCATCGCGACCAGTTCCAGATGGTGGGAGAGACGGTCGAATACTTCTTCCGGTATGCAGGAGAGAAGGTGGTTTTGACTGGGTGCATGCAGTGCGGACATCGTGGCAACCATTTTCCTGTCTTCGGTAAGTGCAGCAGAAAGTGAATCACTGATCAAGCAACGGAAAACAGAAACGCTGGCCGGTAAGGGCTGCGTGGTGGATATACTTATAGCACGATATGCAGATCTTCAATGTGCGCTACCGCACATACATTATGCGCTTTCCGGCGGGCAGGGGGTATTTTGATTTGCAGCACGTGCTTTGTGGCAGCCATCGAATTTCAAGCCGCAAGCATGAGGACGTTGAATTCGTCTATGGGCACCGGTTTGCTGAACAGATACCCCTGAAAGGCATGACAGCCGTGCTGTTCAAGGAACTCGTGCTGCGCTGTTGTTTCCACACCTTCAGCGATGACCTGTAATCCGAATGTTTGCCCCAGCGTGATGATGGCTTGCACGATGGCGGCATCGCTGGGGT
>CAYOJU010000503.1:0-1427 GCA_964404355.1 uncultured Sideroxydans sp.
TTTTTAACATCCATTTGGTATAAATTCCACCCATTATTTACCGCTATTGAAAGCAAAATTCTAATGGTATTCATCTTTGCTACCGGAGCAAAGGTCTCTTGGTAATCAATACCATATGTTTGGGTATACCCTTTGGCAACTAGCCGGGCTTTATACCGTTCTATGGATCCATCGCTTTGATATTTTATTTTATAAACCCATTTGCATCCAACGGGTTTTTTATTTTTTGGTAATGGTACAATGGTCCATGTGTCATTTTTTTCTAAGGCTTGAAGTTCTTCTTCCATAGCCTTATACCACACCGGTTGGTTAATGGCTTCCTCAAAATTTCTTGGTTCTTCTATTTTAGAAATTGAACTAAGAAATGCACGGTGGGATTTTGAAATATTTTTATATGAAATAAAATTTTCAATAGGATATTGAACCTTATAGGTTACGAAATCTCGTAACCTTGTTGATGGTTGTCTATGACGAGTTGACCTCCTTCTAGGTTGTTCTTCAATATTTTCGCCTTCTTCAATATTTTCTTCTTCAATATTTTCATTTTCTTCCTCCCCGGCTCCACTTTGAGGAGTATTATCATTTTCTTCCTCTCCTTCTCCTTCTTCTTCTTCTTCTTCTTCTTCTTCGTCATTTCCTACAATTCTTTGCTCAATAATTTGATTAGTAGACATGGGAATGACAAAGTCATTTGTGATAATTTGATTATCAATCTCATCTTTATTTTTAAAATATGACTCATTTTCAAAAAAAGTTACATCTCTAGAAATATAAAGATTTTTATTTATAGGATCATAGCATTTATAACCCTTTTTTTGAGATGAATATCCTAGAAAAATAGCTTTTATAGAAGTATGATCTAATTTATCTCTTTTATTTTGGTGTACATAACATGTACATCCAAAAATTCTTAGGTGGTTAAAAATTATTTTTCTTTGGTAAATAATTTCTAATGGACTTTTATTTTTTAAAACGACACTTGGCAACCTATTTATCAAATAAGTTGCGGTGAGAACGGCATCCGACCAATAGATTTTTGGAACATTGGTTTGAAACATAAGTGCTCTTGTCATTTCAAGTAAATGACGATTTTTTCTTTCGGAAATCCCATTTTGTTGTGGAGTATAAACACAAGTTGTTTGATGTATGATTCCCTTTTGCTTCAAAAAATTTGAAAAATTTTGATTTACAAATTCCGTTCCATTATCGGTTCTAAGAATTTTAATTCTAGTATTGTATTGATTTTCAATTAAATTTGAAAAATCTTGGAAATGAGAAAAAACCTCACTTTTATTTTTTAATAAATATAAGTATGTTAGTCGTGAAAAATCATCTATAAATGTAACAAAATATTTGAAATCATTATAAGAGTTTACGGAAGTGGGCCCCCAAACATCGGAATGAACAAGTTCAAATATATTATTACT
>CAYOJU010000504.1:0-1424 GCA_964404355.1 uncultured Sideroxydans sp.
GAATGGCACGTAAAGAATTCATCCACGCAACTCGTCGCACTCAGTCCCGGAAGCGATGCCGCCATCCAGTTGAAGGTCGATAACAACCCTTCCGGTACAGCCACCGAATATGCGCATCGCGCCGTCGGCAACGGGGCTGTGGTCGAGTCGCTGGAAATCGAGAAACTGCACGCCGCCATCGGCAGCGCCAACAATGTCGTGCTCGGCGTCATATATTTCGACCGCAAGGCTTTCCTCATCCAGTGCAACGCAAAGACAGCCGAAGTCTACAATGCACAGCGCGAGGCGATGAAAACCTCCATCCGCAGCTTCCATGCATTGAGCGAAGGCGAACGCAGGCAGATCAGACCGCTTACCATCAAACTCGTCACCGTCAGGAAGGGCGATACCTACGTCAAGCTGGCGCAACACTCTCCGTTGGGTAAGAATGCGGAAAGTTACCTGCGGCTCATCAACGAACAATATCCGCAGGGCGAGCCCGATGTGGGGCAAACTCTCAAGATCGTAGAATAATAAAACCGGATGTACGAATATTTCACAAAACTGAAAGAGCCCGAAATCACCCCGCTCAAAGCAGGCTTCCTGTTCCTGCTATGCGCGGTATGGCTGCTCACCGGACTCATCGGACATGACCCGTGGAAACCAGACGAAGCCTATAGCTTCGGCCTGATCTACCACATCCTGCAGAGCCACGACTGGATCGTCCCCACGCTGGTGGACGAACCTTACATGGACAAGCCGCCGCTGTACTACTGGACGGCCGCGATTCTTGCCAAGCTATTGGCCCCCATATTGCCGCTGCACGATGGTGCACGCCTGGCAACCGGCCTCTACACTGCACTGACGCTGCTGTTCATCGGACTCAGCGGGCGCGAGTTATTCGGCAAGAATCGGGGTTGGGCCGCCGTCATTGCCCTGGTCGGTTGCCTCGGCATGCTGATCCGCGCGCACGAAATCATCACCGACAACGCGCTGCTCACCGGTTGCACCATGATGCTCTACGGTTACGCGCTCAGCTTGCGCCGCCCCACTCTTGCGGGCGTCATACTCGGCATCGGCATCGGCATCGGATTCCTCAGCAAAGGCTTCATTGCCCCGATTCTGTTCTTCTTCATCAGTGCCGCACTGCTGTTGTTCCGCGAATGGCGCACCCGTGCCTTCATAACCACGCTACTCATTGCCATTGTGTGCGCGCTGCCCTGGCTCACCATCTGGCCCTGGCTGTTGTTCCAGCGCTCGCCGCAACTGTTTGTCGACTGGATGTGGACGCACAACCTCGGACGCTGGTTCGGTTTCGTAAAAGGTGGGGATTACCACGAAGTTTTCTACTACGTAAAGATATTGCCTTGGCTGGCTTGGCCCGCATTGCCACTCGCCGCGTGGGCTGTGTGGGAAGCGCGCAAGAAGATCTGGCACGAGCCCGA
>CAYOJU010000505.1:0-1424 GCA_964404355.1 uncultured Sideroxydans sp.
GATCATGATACGTATTGTTTGATTGATACGGGGTGTAGCCACTCCATTGTTTCGAGGGAGTTGGTAGAAAAAGCGGGTTGGCTAATTGAGAAAAGTAATCAAGTTTTAAATGTTCAAACTCCGTTTGGTTCAACTGATCAAGAAATCACTTTATGCCGAAACCGAAAGATTAAGATAAACGGGAGGGAGTTCGAGGCAGATTTGTTGGTGATGGAGATTACCGGTTATGATGTATTATTGGGTATGGATTGGTTGACGAGACATGCTGCTACTATTGATTGTCCGCATCGACGGATTCATTTTGCGAATTCAAGAGGTATGTCATGTGTTCTAAATTGTAGAGAACTTGGGAAATTAACAACTTGTGTTTCAGCCGTAGAAATGAGGCGGCTAATAGAATCAGGGTGTGATGCTTATTTGGCGGCCGTGGTTTATGCGGCTGTGGCAGTTCCAGAGATTAGCACTATTCCGGTGGTTTCAGAATTTGTGGATGTATTTCCGGAAGAGATTGTGGGGGTGCCACCCGAGCGAGAAGTGGAGTTCGGTATCGAATTGGTACCGGGCACAACACCGATATCAAAAGCACCGTATCGAATGGCACCGGCAGAACTGAAAGAACTCAAGGCGCAATTGGAAGATATGTTGGAAAGCGGGTTTATCAGACCTAGCACATCGCCGTGGGGCGCACCAGTGCTGTTTGTTAAGAAGAAAGATGGAACATTGCGGTTATGCATTGATTACCGCGAGCTGAATAAGGTAACTGTGAAAAATAAATATCCGTTACCTCGGATTGATGATCTGTTTGATCAGTTGCAGGGATCTTCGATATATTCAAAGATTGATCTGAGAACAGGGTATCACCAATTGAGGATTAGGCCGAGTGATGTGGATAAGACAGCATTCCGTACCAGGTACGGGCATTATGAATACTTGGTCATGCCGTTTGGGCTGACGAACGCACCAGCAGCGTTCATGGACTTGATGCACCGCGTATTTCATGATTTGTTGGATTCGACAGTTGTGGTGTTCATTGATGATATACTGATATATTCGCGCTCGCGAGAGGAACATGAGGTACATTTAAGAATTGTTTTGCAAAGATTGCGCGAACATCAGTTATTCGCAAAATTTTCGAAATGTGAATTTTGGTTGGAAGAAATTTCATTTTTGGGGCATGTGGTATCTGGAAAAGGGTTAGCAGTGGATCCCGAAAAGATTCGGGCTGTGACAGATTGGAAGAAGCCAGAGACAGTTACTGAAATTCGCAGCTTTCTGGGGTTAGCCAGGTACTACAGGAGATTTGTACTCGAGTTTTCGCGATTAGCTGCGCCACTTACAAAATTGTTGCATAAAGGTGTGAAATTCGAATGGGGTACCGCGCAAGATAAAAGTTTTGAGGAATTAAAGAGTCGGCTGGTATCCGC
>CAYOJU010000506.1:0-1423 GCA_964404355.1 uncultured Sideroxydans sp.
GTCTGGCCATCTCCCAGCGCAGTTGCAGCGTTGCGCGAAGTTCCAGCAATGTTAAGCGCATGCGCCGCTGCCCTGCCGTCATTCCTGCCGACGCTACCAGCGCCGCTTACCCTTCCGACGCTACCAATGCTGCTAGCCCGGCTAGCGTTAGCCCCGCTAGCATGAGATGCGCCCCGTCCGCGCCACGTCGGTGCGCCACGCCCAACACCAGCCGACCCTCCAATGTTACCAGCGCCTCGCATCCGCATAAGCGCATTCGGGCACTCCCTTGCCCAATGTCCCGCGCTACCACACACGAAACAAGTGTTTGCCTTGCGCCTACAGTCAACCTCGTCATGCGCTTGATTGCATGATCGGCACCACTGCGAAGGCATCACCGGTCTAACACTCGGCATGGATGTTTGTCTGAACGGGGGTCTCGGTGCCATACTCGGCCGAGCGGATCTAGCAAATGAGGGTCCTCCCCTCGACCTCGACATCTGCCCACTCTGAGCCTCTTTCTGTTTCACATTCCTTTCAGCCACTTGTTCTTTCCTTCGCTTTCCGTGCATTTCAATCTGTTCCGCGTGATCCATCATTGCTTGCAACTCTGTTGCCATCGGAGTATCCACGATCATAGAAATATGCCCATCCAACCCATCCAAGTATTGCCTATTATACCTTTCCACATCATTTCTTATATCCGTAGCATAACGCGACAAAGCCAGAAATTCACCGTTGTATTCAGCTACCGGACGACCATTTTGCTTTAACTCCAAGAATTTTCTCCGCAGCGCTTCACGCTGTATATTACTCAGAAACCTCCGATTAAAGTGCTGCTCAAACCATTCCCAAGGAATCCTCGCTTCCTCTCCATCATAACCTCCTCGGGTTCCATCCCACCAGAATCGAGCATCACTCTCCAGCTGCTGCTCAACTAATTCCACTTTATCTTCCTCAGGAGCACGGCATAATTTCAACTTCGCATTTATTTGTGCCAGCCATTCCTCCGCTGCCGCATACCCGCCGGTTCCATCATAACGCGGCGGATTCAAGCGCAAAAATGCATCATACAACCTTCTGAAATCCTCAGGTGCACCACCGTGAGCTACCGGTGCTGCATCCTGCATCTGTGCTTGGCGACCTCTCTCATAGGCCGCAATCAACCGGTCATCCAAGTCCCGGTCTCTACCAGCTCCTCCAGCGCCACCAGCACCAGCTGGACCAGTCCCAGCCTGATCCACAACCGGCTCGATAACCAACTCCGAATTTGGTTCCGGATTCCTCCGAGGTCTGCCTCTACCTCGACGTGGTGTTTCCATTTCTGAATAAACAAAGTTAGTTTATAACATTCTATATTCTTTACTTATCATACGAAATTCGTATAGTCGTGCCGGCCCCAATTAATACGTATACCACTCTCGTATCCAAACAAGTCTGGTTC
>CAYOJU010000507.1:0-1418 GCA_964404355.1 uncultured Sideroxydans sp.
TTCATCTAATGGAATGGTCGCCCCTTCCCCCTGCGGCATCAGAGTGCCAAAGTGGAAATGGGAATTCCCACAAACGAGAAGAGGTGACCAAAATGAAGATTACGACAATTGGCATTGATTTGGCAAAGAACGTATTGCAAGTGCATGGCGTGGATGATCGAAGCAAGACGACATTGAGGAAGCAATTAAAGCGTAATCAAGTGGAGGCGTTTTTTGCCAACCTTTCGCCGTGCCTGATCGGGATGGAGGCGTGCGGCAGTGCACACCACTGGGCACGGAAACTTGAGTCGTATGGCCATACCGTCAAGCTAATGGCACCACAGTTTGTAAAGCCGTATGTAAAAACCAACAAGAACGACACCGCGGACGCCGAGGCGATCTGCGAAGCGGTAAGCCGGCCGAACATGCGCTTTGTGCCAATAAAGAATGCGGAGCAGCAGGCGGTTCTATCACTGCACCGTGCCAGACAAGGCTTCGTCAAGGCGCGGACAGCCCAAGCCAATCAGATCCGGGGACTGCTGTCAGAATATGGGGTCGTTATTCCACAGGGGATCGGCCACATTGCAAAGCGCCTGCCTGAGATTTTAGAAGATGGCGAGAACGGTATTCCCGGTGCATTTCGCCAGTTGCTGCAGCGACTGGGGGATCACCTGAAAGAGCTTGACCGTCAAGTAGGCGAGCTGGAAATTCAAATCCAGACCTGGCACCGGGAAAGTGATGCCAGCAGGAAGTTGGCGCAAATTCCTGGCATTGGCCCTATCACGGCGAGTGCCCTGGTGGCCTCGATTGGGGATGCAAAGAGTTTTGAGAATGGACGTCAGTTGGCTGCTTGGTTGGGCTTGGTTCCAAAGCAGCACTCCACAGGTGGCAAGCAAATGCTTTTAGGTATCAGCAAGCGCGGCGACACCTATCTGAGGACACTGCTAATTCATGGTGCCAGAGCAGTGATCCGGGTGGCGGAATATAAGCCGAACCATGCGGAAAGCTGGCTGGCGCGCTTGATGGGGCGGCGAAACAAGAACGTGGCAGCAGTCGCATTGGCGAACAAAAACGCCCGCACGGTTTGGGCGCTCTTGGCGCATGACCGGAACTACGAGGGCGACTATGGGATGGCAATATAAACGCGTGTTTCCCACAGTGTAGTTACACAACAGTCCAAGTTTCAAAGAGGAGGTACTCCACCGATTGCTCAGGCGATCATGACGTGATGGCAAGATAGGTCAGACCGTGACTGGCAAAACCCGAGTCTGTCAGGGTGCTTAAAAAGCACGTTCATCTGTTAGAGGAGCCAGTCAGCATATTCCATCAGGGACAGAGGCATTGCCTCACAGAAAGTCCGGATCTATGACTGCAATCTCAACCTTCTTACTGTCATTGATTGAGAGCTTGGCAAACTAGGGGCGACCATCTATGACAGG
>CAYOJU010000508.1:0-1417 GCA_964404355.1 uncultured Sideroxydans sp.
CGTAACGAGTCATAAAACAGGATGTTCAACTGGTTCACGAGCTCATGGGCATGTCTGACCTGAATGGCGGCACCTTTGGCGACAGCCTGTTCTGTGGCTTGTCCGAAATTGAAAGTATGCGGGCCGATCAGTACCGGCGTACCGACTGCGCAAGCCTCAATCAGGTTTTGCCCGCCGAAGGGGAGCAGACTGCCGCCGATATAGGCGATATCACATGCCACGTAGTAAGCGAACATCTCACCCATGCTGTCGCCCAGTAACACTTGCGTGTCGGCAGTAACAGGTTCGCTCGCACTGCGCCGCTGCATGCGCAAGCCGCGCTTCCCGATAAGGGCGGCAACTTCGTCGAAGCGCTGCGGGTGACGGGGAACAATCACGACGAGCAAGTCCTCGATATCGGCGTGCTGCAGGGCTTGCAGCAACAGGGCTTCCTCGCCCTCGCGGGTACTGGCAGCAAGGAATACCGGGCGGTGCTCTCCAAAACGCGCACGTAACAGCTTTCCCAATTCCAGCATGGGGGGAGGCGGCTCAATATCGAATTTCAAATTACCCATAACGGGTACGGCGCGATTGGCGAGGCTGGCGAGACGCATTGCGTCATCTTCTGTCTGCGCGGCCATAAGGTAAAGCTCATGCAATCCGCTGCGCGTCAGTCCTGGGAAACCGGCATAGCGGCGCGCGGATTTCTCGGAAAGACGCGCATTGAGCAGCAGCAAGGGAATCAACTTGTCATGGCAGGCGTGGATCAGGTTGTACCAGATTTCGGTTTCCAGTAGCACGCCAACAGTGGGGCGGAAGTGCCGCAAAAAACGCTGCACTGCAAACGGATAATCGTAAGGCAGGTACACACGCATGACATCGTCACCAAACAGCTGCTCGCTGGCAGCACGTCCGGTTGGCGTCGTATGGGTGAGCAGAATCTGGTAGGCGGGATAGCATTCACGCAAGTTGCGCACCAATGTCACGATTGCGCGTGTCTCGCCGACGGAGACGGTGTGCAGCCAGATGATGGGTTTGTCGCTGCTGACGGGATAGCGTCCAAAACGTTCGCCGATGTGGTCAAGGTATTCGCGCTGCTTGCGCGACCTTAACCACAAATGAAGAAAGGCGTAGGGCAGCAGCAGCCAAAGCAGCAAGGTGTAGGCAAAACGTGAATCGAAGATCCTTTTCATATTGGCTGCCCAAAAAATATTTCCAGCTGTTGCATAACATCGGCAACCTCAATCAGAGCCATTGCATTGGCATCATGCACTCGCGTGTTCCAGGGGAGTTGGGTGCTGTCCTTGCCCAGAAATTTTTCCACGGCTTGCGGATAACGATCCACACAATATTCCATTTGCCGGTAAGGGCCGGTCAATGCGGGAGAAGCGACAGCGTAGAGGCCAATCACCGGCGTGTCCATCGCGCGGGCGAGATG
>CAYOJU010000509.1:0-1410 GCA_964404355.1 uncultured Sideroxydans sp.
AAGCCGAAATTTTTAAATATACCATTTTTCCAAAATTGATAAACCAAAACACCATTTTTAGCCGGATTTTACAAATTTCGCATGGCCGCTACCCCGCGAAGCGGTTACCCAGAATCGGGCCGCTTCCCACCAAAGCGGGTAGATATATTGGGCCGCTGCTAGGCCCAGCGGGCTTGGCCGCTTCGGGGGCCAGCGGGCACCCTGGCCGCTGCGGAGGGAAGAGGGCACCAAGGCCTGCACGCGGGACAGCGGCCATGGTACTATAAATAGTGGCCGCTGTTTCATTTTTTCACAACAATCTCATTTGAGTCCATCCCTTCGAATCGGGTAATTTTCTTCTTCTTTCTAATTTTAAATTTTAGATTAAAGTAGGAGTAGGAGTAGGAGTAGCGTAGAAGTAGGCGTAGGAGTAGGAGTAGGCCTAGGGTATTTAGGGTTTATCAAAATAATTATGGAATTGTACCATTGACCAAAAATAATTATGGAATTCTACCAAAATTGATTATTATCTTCAATGGTTATCGAATTGTACCAGATTACACCAAAATAAAAATGAAAATTAGTTATTGACCAAAATAAGTAATACCGAAATTGTAATTAGGTTATTATGAAATTTAATTTCAAATCCTAATAAGACCAAAATATAAAATACAGCATGGCATCTATGAGATCTGGACCGTCTTCTAGTAGGGATGTACCTTCTTCCAGTGGAGGTGCACCAGTTATAGCCACTCCATATGAGATGTCCCAGTATGTCGACGCGGCGTTGACATCTGTGGTCCCCGGTATCCGGCACCGCACTGATCGGGTATCAGACTTTCTCTGGTACCCGAACGCGGAGCACCGTATCTTAGAGGCTGCCACTGGGGTAAGTTTTATATTATTAATAAAATTATAATTATAACAAATTTTATTTATATGAATATTTGAATGATCTGACATTTTTTTTAATTTAGGGACTAGATGCAGTTACGGTACGCCACAACAAGATGCACCTTCAGTACCAGACGGCCTATGCAGGGACGTTGCGTGCCATGGGATTGTACCAGCTATCCCAGATGGCCGAGGAGATTGCCGATCCGGGATTGTGCTCTGGGCTCATTGAGCGATGGCGTCCCGAGACCCACTCATTTCATCTCCCCCACGCTGAGATGACAGTCACCCTACAGGATGTCAGCTGTCTGTGGGGCATGACTATTGTCGGGGACCCTGTGACGGGCGTCGAGTATGGAGATTTCAGGGACTTGTGTCAGGACCTGCTGGGGATGCCGCACGCTGCTCTGCAGAAAGAGAAGAAGAGAGGCACAAAGACACAGATCTCCCCAGGTATCATCAGCTTGCACAAGCTGAGAGCTGCCTTCAAGGAGTTTCCAGCTCCCAGTAGTCGTCCCGCTCAGGTATGTAAATTTT
>CAYOJU010000510.1:0-1403 GCA_964404355.1 uncultured Sideroxydans sp.
CTTGTGGTCGTTCGGCTCGGCCACAGGCGCCTACACCTTCACCGGCACGGCTGCGGGCGCGCAGTACTTGTTTGGCTCAGTCACAGGCGCATACACACTCACCGGCACGGCTGCCGGCGCGCAGTACTTGTTCGGCTCGGCCACAGGCGCCTACACCTTCGCTGGCGTGGCGGCCACGCTATCGTATTCGGCGGGCGCTGCCGGATACACACTCACGGCTGACCCTGGCAGCTACACGCTCGCCGGCACAGCCGCTGCGGCGCTCTGGTCGTTCGGCTCAGGCACGGGCGCCTACGCTGTCACAGGCACCGCCGCGACGCTGTCCTACGGCCCGACGCTCGCCGCTGCCACGGGCGCGTACACGGTCACTGGCACGGCTGCCACGCTCGGGCACGGGTACACGCTAGCCGCCGCCACAGGCGCGTACACGCTCTCTGGCACTGCCGCCGCGGCCCTATGGTCGTTTGGCTCAGCCGCCGGGGCATACACCTACACAGGCGTGGCCGCGACGCTCACGTACACGCCGACGGGTGTGCAGAACCTCACCCTGGCTGCTGCCACCGGCAGCTACACGCTCACCGGCACGGCTGCTGGCGCGCAGTACTTGTTCGGCTCAGCCACAGGCGCCTACACGCTCACCGGCACGGCTGCGTCGGCCCTGTGGTCGTTCGGCTCAGCCACAGGCGCCTACACACTCACTGGCACAGCTGCGGCGCTCAGTCATGGCTATGGCCTGGCCGCGGCCCCTGGCAGCTACACGGTCACGGGCGCTGCCGCAGGCGCGCAGTACTTGTTCGGCTCGGCCACAGGCGCCTACACCTTCACTGGCGTGGCGGCAGGGCTCGGTCGGTCATACACTGTCGCGGCAGCCACTGGGGCGTACAGCGTCACCGGCACGGCGGCGGGGGCCAAGTACCTGTTCAACTCGGGCACGGGCGCCTACACGGTCGCTGGCAGCGCGGCGGCGGCGTTCTACCTGTTCAGCTCGGGCGGCGGCGCATACGTGGTCACTGGCAGCGCGGCCACGCTGTCCAAGGCGCTCGGCTACATCCTGGCCGCTGCCACCGGCAGCTACACGTTCACCGGCACGGTGGCGGGGGGCGCGCTCAGCCGCTTGCTCCAGGCCACCCCCGGTGCTTACACGCTCAACGGGGCCGCGGCTTCGCTGGCGTGGGTGTCGATCCCGAAGTTCACGAGCTTCACCGTGTTCGCTGACCGCTACATGACGCTCGCCGACGGCACGCTCGTCGCCACCGTGCGTAACGGCTACACCACAGGGGCTGCGAAGCCCGACGCGTTTTCGACGCTTGCGCAAGCGCAGGCGGTCTTCATCCCAACTCCAACGGATCGATTCACATCATGAGCGACCTCATCGATCGAGCTGACGAAGCGCAGGCCCAAAG
>CAYOJU010000511.1:0-1402 GCA_964404355.1 uncultured Sideroxydans sp.
GTGCTCACCTCCATCGCCAACGATTACGATTACGTGCAGATTTATTCCAAGCAGGTGCGCGCGCTGGGCATGGATGGCGATGTGTTGCTGGCCATCTCCACCAGCGGCAATTCGCCCAACGTCATGGAAGCCATCGAAGCCGCACATGAACGCAATATGCCGGTGGTCGCCCTGACCGGCCGCGACGGCGGCAAAATCACCGCCATGTTGAAACCCACCGATTTCCACATCTGCGTTCCGGCAAAAAGCACGGCACGCATTCAGGAAGTACACCTGCTGGCTTTGCACTGTCTGTGCGACCTCATCGACCATATTATTTTGGGAGGGGAGTGATGCGTTATTCGTTCGTGCTTTTGCTAGGGGTGTTTGGCTTGTTGCAGGGCTGCGTACCCGTGGTTGCTGCCAGCGTGGGCGCAGGCATGATGGTGTCCTCTTCGGATCGTCGCAGCGCGGGCGCCATGGTTGAGGATGACACCATTGAAAACAAGGCACAGAAACGCATCGACGAAAAATACAAGGATACCGCGCATGCCAGCGTGACCTCCTACAACCGTTTCGCGCTCGTTACCGGCACGGCATCGAATGAAGCAACCAAAATGGACATTGAGCGCATTATCGGCGCCATTCCCAACGTCAAGGGCATTGCCAACGAACTGGCTGTCGGCAACCCGGCCAGCTTTGGAGCAAACACCAGCGACACCCGCATCACCGCCAACGTAAAAATGCGCTTCGTCAAAAGCCCCGCCTTCAAGGCCGACCACGTCAAGGTGGTCACCGAAAATGGTGTGGTATACCTGATGGGATTGGTCACCCGTGCCGAAGCGGATGCGGCCTCCGAAATTGCCAGCACGACTGCAAACGTGCAGAAGGTAGTTCGAGTCTTTGAATACATCGATTAAATTGAAATACGCTGCCCCCACTTTTGAATCCAAGATCAGCACGGCTGAACAACTCGCCGCGAAGGTTGCTTTGCTGCCACGACCGCTGGTATTCACCAACGGCTGTTTCGATGTGCTGCATCGCGGACATGTCACCTATCTGGCCCAGGCTCGGGCACTCGGCTTCTCTCTCGTCGTCGGCGTGAACAGCGATGCGTCTGTGAAGCGCCAAGGCAAGGGCGACGATCGACCGATCAACGCCGAGCAGGATCGCATGGCCGTGCTGGCAGCACTGGAGTCGGTGAGTCTGGTGGTCAAGTTCGATGAAGATACCCCACTCAACCTCATCCTCGCCTGCAAGCCCGACGTGCTGGCCAAGGGCGGCGACTGGAAACCCGAGAACATCGTCGGCAACAAGGAAGTGAAGATCTGGGGCGGCAAAGTGCACAGCATTCCATTTCTGCACGAACGCTCCACCACCGCATTATTGAAAAAAATACGTTCCCTATGATCCCAACCGAAAT
>CAYOJU010000512.1:0-1398 GCA_964404355.1 uncultured Sideroxydans sp.
AAAATGCAAAGAAAATCGCCACGGCAAACCCTGCGTTAGCTGGTTCCAGTAAATTTGAACCGGGTTTGATTATCGTTGCGATGGAAGAGCCTTCGCTTGCAGCACAAGTAAAAAATGCCTTCGAGCAGTTATGGCCGAGAGAAAGTAACAAGCTGGGAGTTTGCATGCCTGCTGTAGAGAAGATGCTTTCACTGCATACCGGATCGCAAAGGAAATTGGAACAAGCTGTTGCATTGATGGAGGCGAAAATTCAATTGGATTCCAAAGTGCGTCACACGTACAAGGAGTTCCCATCCCATGGCGATACCAATTGGCTCAGCAATATGGGATTGTGCGTTTTGTTGCCTCTTATAGAAGAGACGGGATGCGGCGTGCTGACTCTGACGCAAGAAATTTCAGGCCCCATCACGCCTTCTATGTCAGTCGCTTTGACGAACATTGGAAACGCAGCAAAGCAGGCGAAAACCTATGTCCTGCTGTTTCTGGTGTGCGTAGGTGGGATGGAAAAACTCAATCTTCAAGAGTTGTGCGACGAGTATATCGAAGTCGGGCTGTGCGAGCCGGACATTGGCTGTCAAGTTGCATTTTCAATTGAATTTGTGGGGCTTAGGGACATGCACCTCTTAGGAGTTGGCAAGACCATGTGCCAGGTGAAAGCGTCCGAAGGGAGGTTCCTCCGCCTTTACAGGCCATTTGTTGCAAGCGACTGCCAGACTCGCGCCATGTGGATTATGCGTAGAGAGGGGAAAACGCTGGGAGAAATCGGAAAGTTGTTGGGCATACACAAGTCGAATGTCTTACGTCGTCTAAAAGGATTGCCCAAACATCCGCATTACATAGTCGAAGAAGGTTGGGTTAAACGCTATCTCGAATCAACTTCTGCATCCCCTCGCGACGTGAGCCCCAGTTCCGACGATGGCGACGACGCGGAAGAAGTGGATGCCGATGATTAGAAGAGCACAGGGTTAGAGTTGCCTGAGCGTTGCGCCACTATCGCGCAAACTGCGCAACTTCCGCAACTTTTGGAATAGTGATGCAGGGACTGATATGTGCGGCACCCCCTGCATCACTAATTTTATGAAACAGCACATGCCGCATGTCCGGCAACGAAAGAAAACCATGACCCCGACAATCGACCGAACCACCCCGGCAACAGAGGGCGCAGACACTGCCATCAATGTGATTACCGACTTTGACAAGGTAATCTTGTGGTTAGACCGTCCTGAATTGCCAATTGAGGAAGAATTGCTGAAAGAGCACTGCACGAAATTGGATGTACACCCGAAGCTGATGCGGCATAACAGTCGCTGGAAACTAAAAATAGAAGTATTTCAACCGACCTCAGAATTCATTCGGGTGCTGGCCGCTGCTCTGGGTAGCAATATTTCTGCGATAGTT
>CAYOJU010000513.1:0-1396 GCA_964404355.1 uncultured Sideroxydans sp.
TGGCAAAAGGAGACAAATTCAGTCTCAGCCAATGCCCAAAGAATAATTTAGAAAAGGAAGTAATGCAAAAGTATCCATATGCCTCAGTAGTTGGGAGCATTATGTATGCACAAGTGTGTACGCGTCCGGATATTGCGTTCATCACTGGCATGTTGGGCCGATACTTATCAAATCCAGGTCTAGATCATTGGAAAGCAGCCAAACGGGTCTTGAGGTACCTGAAGCGAACAAAAGACCACATGCTCACGTATCGGAGATCGGACAAGTTAGAGGTCATTGGGTATACCGATTCTGATTTTGGAGGATGTCAAGATAGCATGAAATCTACATCCGGCTACATTTACATGTTAGCTGGAGGGGCTGTTTCATGGAAGAGTGCTAAACAGTCACTTGTAGCATCTTCCACAATGGCCGCAGAATTTGTAGCATGTCATGAGGCATCGAATCATGGTGTATGGCTGCGCAATTTTGTCACTAGGCTGCGTATAGTGGAATCTATTGAGAGACCACTAAAATTGTATTGTGACAATAATTCGGCTGTGCTATACGCAAACAACAACCGAAGTTCGTCAAAGTCCAAGTACATTGACATCAAGTTCTTGGTTGTAAAAGAGAGAGTGCAGAATGGTCAATTATCCATAGAACATATAGGGACGGACTCCATGTTAGCGGATCCACTTACTAAAGGATTACCACCCAATAAGTTTGAAGAGCATGTTGCTCATATGGGGGTAATTTCTATTAGAGAAATTCAGTTTTAGTGGGAGTCCATTAGTTGTTTAATTTTGATGTTCTATTTACTTATTGTAATTTTGGATAATGAAACTTGTGACAGAAAACAAGTTAATTTTGTTATATGCATTCTATCTCTAATTTTGTTTTGACCTTACATTTGAGTATGTGATTTGCGAATTATTTATTTAAAGTTTTTGCATTTTACAACAAGTTTATGAAATTAAGTTTCAAGATTTTAGTGGGAGACCTAGTTAGAAATTGGCACGTAAGATCACAATTGCGTGTAATTTCTATGCTACACATCCACATCATGATTCATGTCATTTGGTTATGTTAGTACTGAGATTATTGATGGTCTAGTCACGACTAAAATAAATGTGACGAAAGCTGCTTTAGTCCTTTGCTAATATAATTGATGGACGGAATTGGTTTGGGAATACATAAGGATGACAGAAAAGTATGTGCGCACATAAGGTTGACAATACATAATTAAAAGAGTATAACATATTGCTCAAGTGGGAGATTGTTGGATCTTAATCCAACGTTGAGCATATATGTAATATAATTATGAATTGTATACTGTCAAATATGGTTGTCACAATTAAAGTGATCAAATAAAGATATTAGACAATCTATGTATTCAATAGGATGTGGTCCATAA
>CAYOJU010000514.1:0-1391 GCA_964404355.1 uncultured Sideroxydans sp.
CATCTGCCATTTCTCTCTTCCTGTGCCGATCTCCTTCTCCCAGCCGCCTCCACTCCATCTCGTACGGCTGCACCAAGTACGGCCCCGCACCAAGCACAATCCGCACCACCATCGGCCGTACCACTTCTCCACTTCGGGTAAGTTCTCATTCTTTCTTTCTTTCTCTTCATTTCCTTTTCATTTTCGTCTCCTCTTCCTTTCCATACCTGTTCTGCCATTTTTCAGCAAACCCTAACCCTGGTACGGCCTACCCGTACCAGGTTTGTACGGCCCCGTACCAGTACCAACACAGATACCAGAACTCTTATCAGGCCATACCAGACCCTGTCACTTGACCAATTTTTGTGTATTGTGCTTGTTTAAGAGTTTTTGAGCATTGTTTCTACCAGTTTAGTGTTGGTACCAATCTGTACGGCCCCGTACCAAACTCAGACCCTTAAGCACAAGTCCTGGTACGGCCCGTACCAGGTCCTGTACGGCCCACCCGTACCAGATCGTACGGCCTGGCCGTACCTGACTGGTCTGACCTACCCGTACCAGACTCTTCAGGCCTTTTTGCTTACGCCTCGTGAGGGCCGTGCATGTCCGACCCGCACACGGAACGTCAACGCAAATACGAGCAACAGCAACGCCAAGAGCGTCTCCGCGCGATGAGTCAGCAACTCTCGCACACCCCCACGCCTTCTCGATCTGAGTCGGAGTCCTCCGTCCCCTCCGCTTCTGGTCCCACGTCATCTCGTCGCTCTGACCGAAGTAGCTCCAAGACTACGTCTCAGTCTGGAGATGGAGGAGAGTCATCGTCTGAGACCCCCTCTCAGCCAGGTTCTGGAGATGGGCACGAGAGCCCATCCGGATCAGACTACCAGCCCTCTGGCACAGCCTCCAGTGCTCACGCTTCCGACTCCTACGGGACTGATGAGGCTGTCTCTGACTCCACTGAGCGCGCCGCGCAGTACTACGCCACTCTGAGCAAGAGGAAGTTTGGCAACACCAGGGTTGTCGATTTCACTGCTCTCCAGACTCTGGGACTCGAGGAGGAGTTCCTCCGTCTCACGAGTCGGATTGGGATTGGCCGATCCTTCTGGGACATCGCCCAGAGAGGATACTCGGGTCTCACCCTTGAGTTCCTCTCCTCTCTGGAGCTCAAGTACAACAAGAAGGCCGTTCCCTACATCAAGTTCCGCCTTCGTCAGGAGATCCACCGTGTTTGGGTCTCCCAGATGCGCGAGTGGTTTGGTTTTCACCCGACCCCGACGACTTCCTCCCTCACCTTCGCTGAGGACCTCGATCGCGCCCACTTCTGGGAGCTCATCTCTGGCAAGAAGGCAGGCTCCGCGTTCAATCCGGAGTTCAAGCAGCTGAATGTCCCTCATCCCGTCCTCCGCTGTATC
>CAYOJU010000515.1:0-1390 GCA_964404355.1 uncultured Sideroxydans sp.
CAAAGCCTTATAGGCCATACGAAAAGAAACTGGATGAAATAACAGTTAGTTGCTATTTTATTGGGTATCGCGAGCGGTCAAGGGGCTATAAATTTTACAATCCTACAGAATTTTCAGTTTTTGAGACGGGAAATGCAAAATTTTTTGAGGATGTTGAGTTTGTGGGGGGAGATACAATAATGGATTTTGAATTCGAAGAGGAATGTGAAAACATTCCCACAGGTATTGAGAGTTTTGTAGATATTTAACCCAGTTTAACTTAAAATATAATTGTCGAAAATGAAACCATTATTGAAGACCAAACTCAACAAGAACAAACAGCACAAAGTCAAATTCCAGAAATTTCGGATGATGCTGTTGTAGGCCAGATTGTTGAAGACAATGCTGGAAACCCTCAAGAAAATTCAGAAGTGCCAATAAGAAGGTCCACTAGAGAGAAAAGAGCTGCAATATCTTCGGATTATGTAGTTTACCTTCAAGAACATGAGTTTGATGTTGGCATGTTAGAAAATGACCCCATAAATTTTCAACAAGCCATGAAAGACTCTAACTCTCACAAGTGGATCGATGCCATGAATGAGGAAATAAAATCTATGGCTGACAATGACGTTTGGGATATTGTCCCATTACCTAAAGGAGCGAGACCCATTGGTTGTAAATGGATATTTAAAACCAAGAGGGATTCGAAAGGTAATGTGGAGAAATATAAGGCCCGTCTTGTCGCTAAGGGTTTTACACAAAAGGAAGGCATCGATTATAAAGAGACTTTCTCTCCAGTTTCATTGAAAGACTCTTTAAGGATTATATTGGCATTAGTTGCGCATTTCGATTTAGAGCTTCATCAGATGGATGTTAAGACTGCGTTTCTCAATGGTGACATTGAGGAAACAATATATATGGTGCAACCAGAAAACTATGTGTCAGGAGACGCAAAGTCTATGGTATGCAAACTCAAGAAATCCATCTATGGGCTAAAGCAAGCGTCTCGGCAATGGTACTACAAATTCCACAATGTGATTATCTCATTTGGTTTTGAGGCAAATCTTGTGGATGAGTGTATATACCTCAAGTTCTGTGGGAGTAAGTTTGTATTCCTGGTTTTATATGTGGATGACATATTGCTTGCCAGCAATGATATAAATATGTTGCATGAGACCAAGAAATTTCTGATGAAGAATTTTGAGATGAAAGATCTTGGTGATGCATCATTTGTCCTAGGGATTGAAATACTGAGGAATAGAACCCAAGGTATATTAGGTTTATCCCAAAGGAATTATATCGAAAAGGTTCTGAAAAGATATGGCATGCAAGACAGTAAACCAGGACATACCCCTGTGGCAAAAGGAGACAAATTCAGTCTCAGCCAATGCCCAAAGAATAATTTAGAAAA
>CAYOJU010000516.1:0-1389 GCA_964404355.1 uncultured Sideroxydans sp.
TAACTTCGGACATTTGATTTTCATTCCAGCTTTCTTCCCGCGTGCGTTTCCTTCATGCATTACCGATCCGAATTTTCGCTTAATTGTGCAGTTGAACTAAATCACGCCTCGTATTGGTGCGAAATTTCTCTGAAGCACTCCCGCTGGTTAATTAACTAACTGTTCAATAAGGAATAGTTTGTCATGGCACGCAAGCTGCTATTAAGTGGGTGTGGAATATCAACCCGGAAATTTTCTGGACTATCGAGGGAGGGCATCATGTTGAGAAGCGATTTCTTGATCTCGTTTATCGGCAGACTTGTAGCGCTGGCATCATTAATTGCACGGTTGCCTATCGGAAGCCTAGGGGGCGCTTTGACTGGATTATTTCCTGGTAATTAGTTATTACAGAGAATTGATTCTTTGCGCCCGAAGTCTGATGCTTGCCGGTTTCGCGCTTCATGCATTGCGATTGCTTATGGCCGACAACGTCGAGATTGTTCGGTGGATCGATGTGTTAACCAATGAAACCATCAATCCACCTTGTCAACCTCAAACTTGTCTCTTCAAATGCTAGAGCGAAAGTATCCAGTCCACGAGGTTCTTGATGCTTTCGGGCGAAGCTTTACCTTTGATGTTTTTGTGTTCTTCTTCATGTCCATCGGCGAACTTGGCCGTTTCGCCTGATGTTAAATGGTGTATCAGTTTCTCTTCTGCCTCGGGCTTGCCGCGATACTTTTCGGCAACTTTTTTCCAGGCAGGCCCATCTTTTTCCTTGTCGACGCCATGGCACTTGAAGCAGTTGTGTTCGCGTGCCACTGCTTTCGCTGCATCGACATCAACATCAGCGAAGGCATTGAGCGAGATAACCAGAGCAGCGGCCGCCACGGCAGAACTGAAAACTGTTGATGTACGAGTTGTCATTTGATTCTCCTATGATGATTGGTGTTCCACGAGTTACGTACATGACCTGCACTTCATGATACCTTGAAATTGGATGATGCCAATAGCTGATAACGCGCAGCCGATTTCAGTCCGTTCTATTCAGCTTTTATTCAACTCCGGATTTCGTTTTACAAAATAAAACACGCTCCCATTGGGAGCGTGTTTCAAAACCGGGTTCTTGATGCCTGTCTATCTTTCAAACATGGCACGACCGGTTTAGTTCGGTTCCTGATACTTGTCTTCCGTCAACTTGGCTTGTGCTGCTGCCAGACGTGCGATGGGCACACGCGGGCCGGAGCAGGAGACATAGTTGAGTCCGATGTGATGGCAGAAGTGGATGGAGCCGGGGTGTCCGCCGTGTTCGCCGCAGATGCCCATTTTCAGGTCGGGGTTGGTTTCGCGGCCCCGAGTTATTGCCATCTTCATGATCTGTCCGACGCCCTTGATGTCCAGCACTTCAAACGG
>CAYOJU010000517.1:0-1388 GCA_964404355.1 uncultured Sideroxydans sp.
CTGGTGGACGCCCAAAAAAGAGGTGTCAAAGTTCATGCAATTCTCGACAGGAGCCAGCGGAAGGAAAAGTACACCGAGGCCGATTTCCTGCTTCACGCCGACGTGCCGACGTATATCGACGCGAAGCACGCGATTGGTGTTGGTGCTAAAAGCACGTTGCTGCGGCAAATAATCCCCCAGAAAGCGGCGGATGGCCAATGCCAGTACATTTGGATTATTCATGACACACCGCCTTTCTTGAGGCTGATCGTTGGCAGAATGACAGCCGACAGATGATGCCGGAATCGGTCACTGGCAACGCAGCGCAACGGTTCGGTAAATTTTAAATAATAGTGGGTAAACTGGACGCCGGAGTGCCCCATGTAACGAGCCAAACGTGGCAGCACAGCCTGGGCGTTTTGTCCGGCGATGTAACCGCGACGCAGTGCTTCCACGGCAAAACTATGACGCAGATCATGGATTCGTGGCGACCTGCCACGATGGTCAAACACTTGTGCCTCGCGACAGACGCGTTGCCAAATGATCCAGAATGGCGTGGCAGTAAGGGCAAATACTTGGCCATTGCGGCGCGAGTATCCGTTCCAGACCAACGGTGCGCCAGGCTCCGTCGGCATGTTTGTTTGCCCGCGCTGCGCAATATACTGCCGCAGTTCTTCGGCTACCGACGGCGAAACCGGCACGAGGCGTGACTTGTAAAATTTTGTTTCGTTGATCCGCAGTACCATCTCGTTTGTGTCGATGTCCGCCAAGCGCAAATTGAGGACTTCGCCGCGTCTCAGGCCGCAACAGAACAGCAGTAAAAATGCCAGCCGGATTGTTTTTGAATGGAGCGGATTAATGCGCGGGCAACGGGCACAAAGTGTAGCAGTGGCCGCCAACACCCGCGCCACTTCTGACTCCGAAAACAGATATGGGGCTTGATGCGGTAGCTCTTTAGGAAATGTCCTCAAGTCGGGGATGAACACACCAGAATGAGAACGCGCTCGATGAATGCAAAACTTTCGGACCGACAACATCCGTATCCGTGCCGTGGTCGGAGAAAGCTGGTGCAGACCGGATGCCCAATCCGCAAACATCGCGGCAGTAAAACTCTTGGACTTCGTATAATTACGGACCAAGAAAAAGTCAAGGCCACGCAAGGTGTGCTCGGGCGTTACGTAGTTGCGCCCAAGTGCCTGCTGGAGTGCCAGGTACTCAGTCATGTGCTTTTTCAGGAAACTACGCCACTTCCACCCAGGGGGAGCCGTCCGCGCACCAATGTGCCGCCGTGGCGATTGGCCAATGGGCGACAACTTTCGCACTGCATCTCCCTGACTTTGCCTGGGAACCGGCAAGGCCACAGCCCGCAGGTCTTCGATATTTAAACGAAGATAAGCGGCGGTTGACTG
>CAYOJU010000518.1:0-1387 GCA_964404355.1 uncultured Sideroxydans sp.
CCGGGCTGGGGGCGCTGTATGAGGCATTCGAGCGCCTGAAGGCCAAGCTGGACGCCGAAGGGTTGTTCGAGGCCGAGCGCAAGCGCGCCTTGCCGCTGCTGCCGCGGCAGATCGGCATCGTGACTTCACCACAGGCGGCGGCCTTGCGCGATGTGCTGCGCACTTTGGCGAACCGTATGCCCAATGTGCCGGTATTGCTGTATCCAACGCCGGTACAGGGCGAGGGCGCGGCGCAAAAGATCGCTCAGGCGATTAAGACAGCGAGTCAGCGAGCCGAATGTGACGTACTCATCGTGTGTCGCGGCGGCGGCAGTATCGAAGACTTGTGGGCATTCAATGAAGAAGTGGTGGCGCGCGCCATTGCGGCCAGCCATATCCCGGTGGTCAGTGGGGTGGGGCACGAGACCGATTTCACCATTGCCGATTTTGTTGCCGACCTGCGTGCGGCCACGCCGACGGCGGCGGCGCAGGCGGTGGTACCGGACAGGCAGGAACTGCGCCAGCGCCTGGCGCAATTCCGACAACATCTGGCTCGCTCTGCGTTGCGCCGTTTTGAACAGGGTATGCAGCGCGTGGATTTTCTGCAGCGCCGTCTGGTGCATCCAGCCAAGCGCATAAAGCAACAAGGCGAGCGTCTGGATGCGTTGCAGCAACGCATGCGACTCGCCCATGCCAATAGCATGCAGCAACGGAAAGGGCGCGGTAATACGTTGTGGCAGAGGCTGCGCGGCTTGCGCCCGGACGTAACGCGGCTGCAGGAGCAACAGGCGAACCAGGAACTGCGTTTGAGTGCGGCAGTGCAGCGCATGCTGGATCGCCATGATGCGCGGCTGGTGGCCTTGCAGCAGCATTTGCAACATCTCGACCCGCAACAGGTGCTGGCGCGCGGCTACAGCATGGTGCGCGATGCTCAGGGCAACATCGTTGTGAGCAGCGAACGCATCAAGCTTGGCGAGAAGCTGGATATCAGGTTCGCGCAAGGCGGTGCGCGTGCCGTGGTGCAGGAAAAGAGCGATTCCTGACCGGCAAGTAACGAAATCCCGCGAAGCGTCCGCCTGTACCCCTCGCCCTCGGGGATAACCAGCGACTTGCCCGCTCGCGGGTAGCGACTGCGACACGTTACTGCGTAGCAGCCGATTGCGGGAACAGTCGCCTTCCACCCCTCCCGCACCCGTCGCATTCGCGCACCGTGTCGGGGTGGAAGTCGATTGGCTAGTAGTTTCATCAGAGGGGGACGGGCATCAGAGGGGGGACGGGGGTGAGGGAAACGATCATGGCGCAGGAAATTCGTCAATCTGCGAGCCGGCGCAATGATCGTTGGGTTAAAATCCGCGCCTGCTTTCAAGTTCCCTGAATGTTTCAATATGACACCTGATATTTCCCGGCG
>CAYOJU010000519.1:0-1385 GCA_964404355.1 uncultured Sideroxydans sp.
AAACCGATCTTCTAAATGATTCCGGCGGGATATACCCGCCGGAATCGACTACATCAAGTTATTTTGCTTATTTCTTTGCATCCGCTTCACACTTCTTGATGGATGCAGCTTTGGCGGCACCCGCCAGAGGCTTGCCATTCTTGTCGATGGCCTTGGAATCGCAAGAAGGAGCGGCGGTGGCATCTTTTTCGCATTTCTTGATGGAAGCAGCCTTGGCAGCACCTGCCAGTGCCTTGCCATTCTTGTCGACAGCCTTCGCTTCGCAACCGGAATCGGCGGCAAAAGCAGTGGTAGCAAAGAACAACGAGGCAATAACAACAACGATCAGATTACGCATGTTTTTACTCTCCGGATATTTTATTGGCGATATGGATAACGAGAGCCTCGTTACCTTTTGTAATTATACCGTTACCAAGCTCCGCATTTAAAAGGTATATATGAATATCTATATCTTTATTGCCGTCGGCTAGTACTTTTGGCATATTGACCCCCTACTCGCCGTGCGGATACTCCGTTTCATGCCAGCAAGTTCGGCACATTGAACGGAGAAGCACATGGAAAGCAAACCGAATCTCCCGCGTTACCCGGCAAACTGGGGAGTGCGCTTCCTGTGCGACTGCAAAAAGCTCGACAAGGCCATCAACATCCACAAGGGCATCGCCCGCGAAATTTCCTCCAATAGCGTATGCATACTGAGCGATCACCAGATCTGCCAGCAGAAGAAAATCGCCATGCATGTGATGATTCCTTCCCTGCTAAGCGATGCCCCGCAAAAAATCGTCAAGATCATCGGCAACAGCATTAGCACCATGGTCAAGGAAGGAATGTTCCTGACCGAGATCGAGTTTCTGCATTTCGAGGAAGATGGACTGAAAGTCCTTGAAAAGAATCTGCACCAGCGCTTTGACCCCCACTACTACGGGCAAACCGCACAACAAGCTTAGTTTCATTGCGGCACAGGAGGAGATTTACACAGGGAGTTCATCATGAGTTCCACCATGTCCATCATCTATTTCGGTTTCGGGTTGCTGTTCCTGTACGGATTTGGCGTTTTTGCAATGTGTCTGCACGCCGGGGAGAACCTGGTGTCGTCGGCGATCGAAGCTTCCAGCTGGTGGGCCGCATTTTCCGTCTCGCATGTTGTTGGTTACCTGGCGATCACGCTTCACTGAGCCTGGTTTCACTTGGCAATAAAACGCCTTGACCAAACATCAGGGCATTGTGCTGAACCAAGCATTCTCGGTTTTACTCGATTCACCTTGGCCGCATTACTTGCCTTGCCGATCCGATGCTATTTCCCGATAGAATCTGCAGGTGTTTTTCCCGCTTTGCTTGGCCAGATACATGGCCTCATCCGCTTGCTTGACGAGTTGATCAGGCTCTTC
>CAYOJU010000520.1:0-1381 GCA_964404355.1 uncultured Sideroxydans sp.
AAATATTATTGTGAAAAAAAGTAGTATTTGTTTTAAAAATTGAATGGTATATGTAAATGAAAAAAAATGCAAATAGCATGATACTTCACTTGAAAGATTTTAAGTAATCATGAGTATTTTATGTATGAGCCAACATAAATTGTAATGAGCATTTTTTGTATGTGTGAGCAATTTTTTTTACATGACATTAAAGGTTTTGTGTGCCTCCATTTTCTTTTACTGGTCTCTAATTAACTAGTACGTGGTAATTAATACAAGCAATATTAAAATGTATATGTACTAATAAGCAGTAGTGATATAGATTATGATTGATCATGAGATTTTTAAAAATAGAAACATATTGTTAAAAAAAATTTAAACATTGTTGGGTATTATATATTGTAAATGATTATTTTTATTAATGTTATGGTTACTTTTTATGGATGCGCTTAGGATTTATTTTACAGATAAACATGAAAAATATACAATTACAAAACTATGAAAAATTGTATATGTTATTTTATATCGTGAAAATAATAGATGTACAAACTATGAGAATTTTGAAAAAAAAAATTAATGATAATTATAAAATGTAATGTACAAATATCCAAAATTTGAAGGATGCTTGTTATAAAATATCATTTTTTTCGATAAAAAATAGGTAACATTCCCCTTTTATATATTACCCAAAAACAATCATTTTTAAAAACATATTTTCGTTTGGTAATTACCCAAAAATATAATTATCATTTCCCCCTCTGAAGCATCCACCTCCTCACATAAAATCATTATTTTTGAAAGAAAACAACATTCCTTTTTTAAATTCAAATGTTCAATTTCAACTAGTTTTTAATTTGATCTAGTAATTCCTTTCATGGTCCACAAAAATGTTTATCTGGTTGTGTCACACCCCGGAACAGGGGGTCGCGCAGTTCTCGCCGTGAATATACGGTTGCCCGTATATTCACAAGGCATGTACGATAATATCTACTCCAACAAACACTTTAATTTCAATCAGAGTTGCTATTTATTCAATATAACACTATATACTTTCAATTCCATTTTTATAATACCAAATATATGCTTTGAAAATTCGTACAATTCATAAGATTTGATTTAAAACAAGTTTGGTTCAAATCCGATTAAAATTGACCCAATTGCACTCAAAACAGTAAATTCAGAACACCCATTGCGGCCCGCAATAGGGCCCATTACGGCCCGCAACTCCTACACGAATTTCCTCTTTCACTCTGAAATTTCTCTGACTCAAGGTGTTGCGGCCCGCAACCAACCCTCTTACGGCCCGCAATCAGCATTGCAATTTCACAGCCTCAAAACCCCACTGCCTCAAGATGTTGCGGCCCGCAAGGAAAGGGTTGCGGCCCGCAATCCATATACGAAA
>CAYOJU010000521.1:0-1380 GCA_964404355.1 uncultured Sideroxydans sp.
TGTGCTGTGGAAATGATGCATGCGGTGGCACCCCGTTACGACTTGTCGCGTTTTGGAGCCGAGGTTTTCCGCCCCAGCCCAAGACAGTCTGATTTGATGATTGTGGCTGGAACGCTATGCAACAAGATGGCGCCGGCATTGCGCAAAGTCTATGATCAAATGGCCGAGCCCCGGTTTGTGATATCCATGGGGTCCTGTGCCAACGGCGGCGGCTATTACCATTATTCCTATTCAGTAGTGCGCGGTTGCGATCGCATCGTTCCCGTGGATATCTACGTTCCCGGTTGCCCGCCGACTGCCGAGGCGCTGCTCTACGGCATCATCCAGTTGCAGAACAAGATCAGACGTACCAACACCATTGCACGCTAGGATGACCATGGCAACCGACCTGAACATACTTTCCTCAAATCTGAACGAGGCCTTCTCGGGCAGGATAGTTACCCTGACGGAGGATTTGGGCGAACTGACGCTGGTGGTCAAGGCGAACGACATGACCAGCGTGTTCACCCGCCTGCGAGACGATGCCGATTTGCGCTTTGAAGAGTTGGTCGATGTATGCGGCATCGACTATTCCGCCTATGGCAGCGAGTTGTGCGAGGATGGCAAGTACCTGCCCGATGTGCCGCGCAAAGGTCCCAGATTCGCTGCTGTCTATCATCTGCTGTCGGTGACCCACAACATCCGTCTGCGAGTGCGCGTGTTCGCTGAGGACGACGAGACTCCGGTGTTGAATTCGGTTGCGGAAATATGGCCTTCCGCCAACTGGTATGAACGCGAGGCATTCGATTTGTACGGCATCATCTTTGTCGGACACCCCGATCTGCGCCGCATCCTTACCGATTACGGTTTCGTCGGCAATCCGTTCCGCAAGGATTTCCCCCTGTCAGGTACGGTCGAGATGCGCTACGACGCTGCTCAGCAACGTGTGGTGTATGAACCCGTGACGGTGGAGCCGCGCGAAATTACGCCGCGCACGATGCGCGAAGAAAACTACGGTCGTTCCTGATCGAATAATAAAGGCATCGTTATGGCGGATATAAAGAACTACACCATGAATTTTGGCCCGCAGCACCCGGCTGCGCACGGCGTGTTGCGCCTGGTGCTGGAACTGGACGGCGAAGTGGTCGAACGCGCCGATCCTCACATCGGCTTGCTGCATCGCGCGACCGAGAAACTGGCCGAACACAAGACTTACCTGCAAACCGTTCCCTATATGGACAGGCTGGACTACGTGTCCATGATGATGAACGAGCATGCCTATGTGATGGCGATCGAAAAACTGGCGGGCATCGACGTGCCGGTTCGCGCGCAATACATACGCGTCATGTTCGACGAGATCACGCGCGTCCTGAACCATCTGTTGTGGCTTGGCGCTTCCGC
>CAYOJU010000522.1:0-1378 GCA_964404355.1 uncultured Sideroxydans sp.
CTAGATCTATTGAGCTAAGTCCTTTGGTGAGGCAGTCAGCTACTTGATCTCCAGTAGCTACATGACTCAGCTCCAATAGTCCACTTTCTAGCTTTTCCTTTATGAAGAACCTATCGATCTCCACATGCTTGGTTCTATCATGCTGCACAGGATTGTTGGCAATGCTGATCGCTGACTTGCTATCGCACCACAATTTCATTTGAGCTCCGTGATTCACCTTGAGCTCTTCCAACAACCTCTTCAGCCACACCATCTCAGCAACTCCCAATGCCATAGCCCTGTACTCGGCTTCTGCTGTCGATCTCGCAACAACTGGCTGCTTCTTGCTCTTCCAAGAGACCAAGTTGCCCCCTACGAACATGCAATAGCCAGCTGTGGACCTCCTGTCATCTTGGCAACTGGCCCAGTCAGAGTCACAATAGCCCTCAATGTTCATGTGTCCATTCTGCCTGAAAATCAAGCCCTTCCCTGGTGCACTCTTCAGGTACCTCAGAATGTGATACACTGCGTCCATATGGCCCTTCCTAGGGTCATGCATGTAGCGGCTCACCACGCTCACTGCAAATGAGATATCGGGACGTGTATGTGTCAAATAGATCAATCTGCCTACCAGTCTCTGGTACCTCTCACGATCAACCTGTTCTCCTGCCTCTGCACTAATCTTGGCCTTCACATCAATTGGAGAAACTGCAGGCTTGCACCCCAACATGCCTGTCTCAGTGAGCAAGTCTAGGACATACTTCCTTTGAGATAGAACAATCCCCTCTGCTCCACGAGCCACCTCAATCCCAAGAAAGTACCTAAGCTGTCCCAGATCCTTCACCTCGAATTCCTTCCCCAATCTTGCCTTCAACTGTGCAATCTCCCCCTCATCATCCCCGGTAATGATCATATCATCGACATACACAGCCAGCATAGTAATGTGACCACCATGTTGTCTAGTAAACACCGTGTGATCAGCATTGATCTGCTGATAGCCCATGCCTACCATAGCCTTCCTGAACCTATCAAACCAGGCCCGGGGAGACTGCTTCAACCCATAAAGCGACTTCTTGAGCCTGCACACCTTACCCACTGTCTGGTTCGTGCCAAACCCTGATGGAATCTCCATATACACCTCCTCTAACAAGTCACCATGAAGAAACGCATTCTTCACGTCGAGTTGGTGTAACTTCCATCCTCCATTCGCTGCCATGGAAACCAGTGTCCTCACTGTGCTCATCTTCGCCACGGGTGCAAAGGTCTCATCATAGTCAATGCCATAGGTCTGACTGTACCCCTTCGCTACCAACCTAGCCTTGTAGCGCTCAACCAGACCCTCTGGATTCTGCTTTACTGTGAAGACCCACTTGCATCCAACAGCCTTCTTGCCTGGTGG
>CAYOJU010000523.1:0-1372 GCA_964404355.1 uncultured Sideroxydans sp.
TCACCCCATAAGCGCTAACTTGTTTTATTGACGACTTTATTTGACTTTTCCATCATAGCCGCATGGAAACAATCAACGCTGCCGATGAGGATTGGAACTTGCTTCTTTCCTTTTTCCCGGCCAACTGGAAAGAACTGGCCCAAGCCAGTGGCGCTTTGAAAGGGTTGCGCCAGGACAAGTCTGAGGAAAACTATTTGCGCGTGCTGTTGCTGCACCTGGGCTGTGGTTTTTCCATGCGAGAGACCGTGGTTCGTGCCAAGCAAGCCAAGCTGGCGGAACTCTCCGACGTGGCACTGTTGAAACGGTTGCGTAAAAGTAAAGAGTGGTTGTACCAGCTTTGTTGCGCGTTGTTTGCCGAGCGCGGGATTCCTGCCGCCGCGGCAGCCAGCCCGCAGTTGCGTCTGATGGACAGCACTGTGGTTAAAGAACCTGGTCAAACGGGCAGCAATTGGCGGATTCATTACAGTTTGCGCTGGCCCTCCTTGGAATGTGATTTTTTCAAGGTCACCGCCACCGAGGGTAAGGGCACCGGCGAATCACTCCAGCAATACCCCCTCAACCCCGGCGACCTGTTATTGGTGGATCGGGGCTACTCACAGGCCAGCAGCCTGCACTATGCCGCCCGGCAAAAAGCTTGGACCACGGTGCGGCTCAACCCGCAGGGCATAAAATTGCAAACGGAGTCGGGTGATGCGTTCCCTTTACAGGAAAGGCTCAAACTCTTGCAACATCCCGGCGAGGTGGCCGTTTGGAATGTCGAAATCCCTTTGGAAAACCGTCCAACTGTGGTGGCTCGGCTATGTGTCCTGCGCAAAAGCCAGGCCGCCACGGCGGCGGCGGTCAAAAAGCTCCAACGCCGGGCCAGCAAACAGGGCATGGAACTGCAGCCGGAAACCTTGGTTTATGCCGGCTATGTGATGGTCTTAACGACCTGGCCAGCAGACCGCTTTCCAGCGGATGCGGTTTTGGAATGGTATCGCTTCCGCTGGCAGATCGAACTGGTCTTCAAACGCTTCAAGCAGATCGCTGAACTGGGCCATCTGCCCAAGCACCACGACGACAGCGCCAAATCCTGGCTTTATGGAAAACTGCTGGTCGCCCTGCTGACCGAGAAGATAATGCAGGAGGCAAACGCACTTTCCCCCTGGGGCTACCCCTTCCAAATCCCAGCGCGTCCGCAGCCAGTGGCGCGAGTTCCAGTTTGCTTTCAATGAGGTAACCAAAGCCATTCAGCCAGTCTTGTCCTTGGGGGCCATCCTCAAGAATTGGAAAGAGATCGCCTTGGGATTATCGGAAAGTACCCGAAAACGGAAATCTCAGACGGAGAAATATAATGCAATAAACCCTCAAACAAGTTAGCGCTTATGGGGCT
>CAYOJU010000524.1:0-1370 GCA_964404355.1 uncultured Sideroxydans sp.
GACTCATAATCCTTTGGTCCGCGGTTCAAGTCCGCGAGGGCCCACCAACAAAAGTAAGGCTTGCAGTGATGTGAGCCTTATTTTTTTGTGCGCTGCAATATCGACGATGAACAGAACCGACAAACAGAATCCTGCCACCGCCGCGACACTCCTGTCTTGGGGCAGTGCCGCCAATTTGCTTAGTCTCATTCTGGCTGCGTGCGTCCTGGCAAGTTCAGCCAGTGCGAACGAGGAGCAACGGGGCGCATTTCCCGCCGAGGTGCCGAAAAGCTACCGTGTTGAATGCGGCACTTGCCATGTGCCGTTCGCACCAGACTTGTTGCCGGCCGATACTTGGCGCCAGATCATGGTCGGGCTGGGGCGGCATTACGGGGTGGATGCCGCTATCGACACCAGGGAACATGCGGAAATCGAAGAATTTCTCGTCCGCTATGCAGGCCATGGGCTGGGCACCAAGAGAAATGGCGATCACCTGCGCCTCACCGATACGCTCTGGTTCCATCGCAGACACGGCAGGGTGAAAACGCTGTTCAAATATCCGCTGGTGGGCAGCAAGGCAAACTGCAGCGCCTGCCATGTGCATGCGGAAGACGGACGTTACGAGGAATACACACCGTTGATCTTCAAATATATGGGAAGAAGCAGGTAGCCGGACACGCCCTTGGTTCGCGGTTCGAATCCGCGAGAGCCATCAATAAAAACGCGGTGTTCAGCAAAGAAGCTGGACACCGTAATCATCACAATAACTTCTTCCGACTTATAGTCGCGCAGCCAACCGAGCACTCTGGTCAATCGCCCGTTTGGCATCCAGTTCTCCCGCCTCCAGTGCGCCGCCGACGATATGCACACTCTTGCCTTGCGCTGACAATTCGTCTGCGAGTTCGCGCAGCGGTACTTGTCCTGCACACAGGATGACATTGTCGCAGGCGATCCAGGTCGGGTTCTCGCGCTTCTCGCCGAAGGAGACCAGCAGGCCTTCGTCGGCTATGCGCTCGTAATTCACGCCGCTCATCATCTTCACCTGTTTCGCTTGCAGCGTCGCACGGTGTATCCAGCCGGTGGTTTTGCCCAGCCCCGCTCCTGGTTTTCCTGACTTGCGCTGCAGCAGGAACACTTTGCGTGTTGGCGGCTCGACCCTGGGACCTGCCGGGTCGATTCCGCCGCGAGCGACGGACGGATCGGCCACGCCCCATTCGGCACGCCACGCGGCGGCATCCAGTGTGGTGGAATGTCCGCCGGTCACCAGATATTCGGCCACATCGAAACCGATCCCGCCCGCACCGATGATCGCGACACTAGCGCCAACTTCTTTTTCGCCACGCAGCACGTCGATGTAACTCAGCACCTTCGGATGATCCTGTCCGGGAATC
>CAYOJU010000525.1:0-1368 GCA_964404355.1 uncultured Sideroxydans sp.
TGGGCATCAGGCTGGGCTGTTCCTGTTCGAGCATTTCCGCCAGTGTCAGGTCGAACTCCGGGTGCTTCAGCTCGCCCCAAAGTGACCGGCACTTCGCCAGTAACCATAGGTTTAGTTCAGCAAAGGAACCAAAGCGCTCTTCGACCGCTTCCTGCCAGATGCGCCGCCGACTGTCCTGCACGTTCTTCTCGACGACACCTTTTTCCCAGCCGGACGCGACGTTGCAGAAGTCCGGATCAAACAGATAGTGCGACGCCATCGCGGCAAAGCGCGTGTTGACGATGCGCGATTTGCCCTTTTTGACCTTGTCCACTGCGGTCTTCATGTTGTCGTAAATGCCCCGGCGTGGAATGCCGCCCAGCGCGGTAAAGGCCCGCGTGTGCGCATCGAACAGCATTTCGTGACTTTGGGTGGGGTATGCCTGCACAACAAATGCACGGCTAAAGCACAGCTTGAGGTGGGCCAGCAGTATCTTGCGATAGACGCCGCCTATGACGATATGTTCTTCGCTCCAGTCGAACTGGTGTGCTTCGCCCGGTTCGAATCGCAGCGGCACGAAGGCTTTCACAACAGCAGCACCTCCGTTTTCTCGCCAGCGTCGGATGAATTCGGTGACGCGGCTGTAGTCACCATCAAATCCCAGAGCCTGAAGCCCGGCAAAAAGCTTCAAGGCCGTGCGACGCTCCCGCTTTGGCCTTCTGGCATCAATCTCCAACATCTTCAACAACCGCTCGGCATACGGCGCAATCTTGCTCCCGGCATTCTGCCGACGGTACTTCGGTTCAGTACCCTCCGGTGCCTTGAGCCAATTCCGGATCGTCTTGCGCGTCAGGCCCGTGCGCCTCTCGATTTCCGATAACGACAGCCTGTCCCGGTGATACAAACGTCTTACTTTACCCAGTAATTTCATGGTGATCATCTCCTTGGTTTCTCCATTCCGAAAATCGGAATGGAGGAGGTTAATCACCTGGGTAATTTTCAGCGCGCAGTGGCTATGTTTTCTGGGTAATATTCATCGCGTACCAACAGCCGTTGACGTAGTACTGAATCTTCTCGGGTTGTTCCTGAAATGAAATAACCCCTGGCGAAAATTCAAACAGCAGAATCGCGTCCAATTCAATTTGCGATTCCCATGCGACCATCCGACCCATTTTCTTTGATGGGAAGTACCCCCTAACTTTCCGCCCTGAGGGCGTCACAACTTTTCTTACTGGCATGTATATCTCCTTGGTTTCGGAATTGACGGCAACAGAAGGCCGCAATCCACGCTTTCGAGAATAATTAATCACCGTTTTGGGCATACAAAGCCGCCTGCGGGCAAAATCTCCGCATTTCGGTGACACTCTGTAGGGGAATGGGCGCGCCTTT
>CAYOJU010000526.1:0-1367 GCA_964404355.1 uncultured Sideroxydans sp.
TGTTGGCGCGTCTGTTTCTCATGCTGCTCAACGGCAGCGGGTGTTGCCACGCTGTTTTCTTCTCCGAGCTGTACGGTTAATTTGATGGGTTTGACGAAATACTCGCTGAGCGCCGTCTGCAGCTTGTCCTGCGCAATCTTGTTGCTCTGCAGATGCTTGTGTTGCGGCGCAAGATTCAGCACCACACGGCCCTCGGTAAAACTCGCCAGCACACTGTTCTTGGCCAGTTCGCGCGCCATGCCTTGCAGATTGAGTTGCGAAAGCAGGGTATTCCAGTCCAAGTCGGTGCCACTTGCTGCCACCTTTACCGGAGCGGACTGACTCGCAGGTGCAGGTTCGGCGACTAAGTGCTTGACCGCAGCTGCCGCTGCTTTGGGCGCCATTGCCGGTGCGGGTTTCGGTGCAACCTGACCGGCACTCGCCGCCGCCCCCTGCGGCGCAAACGCCAGCATGCGCAGTAACGTCATGGTGAAACCGGCATATTCATCCGGCGCCAGATCGATCTCGTTGCGGCCATGGATGACGATCTGGTAATTCAGCTGAATCTCTTCCGGCGTGAACTGCTGCGCCAGCTCCAGCAGGCGCGCGCGTTCCGGCTCATCGTCCGGGATGGCATTGGGAATGGTCTGCGCCAGCGCAATGCGGTGCAGCAATGTCGCCAGATCCTGCAGCGCAGCCTCGAACGCCAGGCTGCGTATGGCCATATCGTCGGCAATGCGCAACAACCCGGCACCATCGCCGGCGCGCAATGTTTGCAACAGGTCGAACAGATAACCCTGGTCGATCGCACCCAGCATGGTGCGCACCAGCGCCTCGTCGACCTTGCCGGAAGAATAGGCGATGGCCTGATCCAGCAGGCTCAGCGCATCGCGCATGCTGCCCTGTGCGGCACGCGCCACCAGATTCAGCGCACCGTTCTCGAACGGGATGTTTTCCTGCCCCAGCACGTATTGCAGGTGGGTCAGGATCAATGCGGGCGGCAATTGCTTGAGGTTGAACTGCAGGCAGCGCGACAGCACCGTGACCGGAATCTTCTGCGGGTCGGTGGTGGCGAGGATGAACTTCACATGCGACGGCGGCTCTTCCAGCGTCTTCAGCATCGCGTTGAACGCCGACTTCGACAGCATGTGCACTTCGTCGATGATGTACACCTTGAAACGCCCGCTGGTCGGCGCATACAGCGCACTCTCCAGCAATTCGCGCATATTGTCGACCTGCGTGTTGGACGCCGCATCCAGCTCGATCAAATCGACGAAGCGCCCGCTGTCGATCTCGGTACACGCGCCGCACACGCCGCAGGGGGTAGCGGTAATGCCGGATTCACAATTCAGGGATTTGGCGAAGATGCGCGCGATGGTGGTCTTGCC
>CAYOJU010000527.1:0-1365 GCA_964404355.1 uncultured Sideroxydans sp.
CTACGTTCGTGAAGACCTGGCGAGCACCGGAATGTGCCGAGAAGCAAGTGCCACCACTCAGCCCTGCCGCGACGGAGCAGAAAACGGATTAAGATGCCCGCCATTATGAACAAAAGAAATTCCGGGAGTAAAAGGAACCGGAATCGAGTTGTTCTTTTCATCTGTTTGGCATGAATGAAAAAGAGTTTGATCAGGGTTTCCAAACGATAAGTGAATAGATATGAGTACTTTGACACGCAATATGCGCATCGGCAGTTCCGCTATAACAACCAAAGGTTTTAGCTCGGCCCCATTGGTTGTTGCTGTATTTCTGGTGGCCGTATACGGGATGGCATCTGGTGTTGCGGAGGCGCAAGAAGATAATTCGAGTCGACATTCCACAAGTCAGAAGGGCGCGGATACCAGCGAGCTGCACAGCTTTGAAAAAAGTGTTCAGTCGCCGCCGGAAGATAGCAGGAGGGAAGAATCTCATCACGAGGTGCGGCACGATAGAGCGCGTACCAATGGGGTAGCCAACGAACTTGGTGAGGATATCGCGGTCGGTTTCGTGGATGTGGCCATCGCGTTGTTCTCTGAAGGGGGAAGGTCGTCCATGCAGCGTATCAGCTCCGGCGTGGATGCTTCGATACAGCGAAAGAACGGGGAGCCTCTGATTCCCTTTGTGCGCTATGACTTTGCTTTTCAACGGCTGTCCGCCGATATAACTGCACACAGCAACAGGTTTGAAGGCGGATATGGTCCGGTGGCGCTGTACTTGGAGGATTATGCTTTTAGCGAAAGTTCGCCGGCCAGCAAGCTTGATATCAAGCGGCAAATGTTTTTGTATCGCATGGCCGGCGATCAAACTGAAATCGATGTCGGACTTGGCCAAACTGTCATCGTTGGCGCGCGTCGCACGGTGATTAACGCTTTCTCCGTACGCGGCAGATTCAGGTTGGGCGAAAACTTTACGGTGGATTTTCAGCCTGTCTGGGGTGACAAGATGAATGATTATGAATTGGCTTTGCACTATGGCGGGCAGTTTGGATCGCTCAAGGTTGGGTACCGCACAGTGAACAGTCCCGAAGAGTCCCTTGGCGGCCCCTTTGCAGGACTGGCCTTCTATTTCTAAGGACCAGAACCAGAGGCGCCAAATTTTTTGCGCAACAAGTAAATATAACTTGACCACATTTATGCCAAATCAACTGTCTTGCAGCAGCAAAAAATATTCACTTTGCATGACGGCGATCTTGCTGATGATCGTCGCGGTACTTCAGTCTGGTTGCGTCGGACATACCCTCGAACCCAGGCTGGAGCCTGTTGTTGAGGTGCCCGAAGTACCACCGACTCAATTCCAGTCGACTTTGGGGCGGACTGCGGTAGCGG
>CAYOJU010000528.1:0-424 GCA_964404355.1 uncultured Sideroxydans sp.
TTCAAAGCCGCCAATCGGCTTCACAATCAGTTGGGGGTCCTCGTTCTGTTGCCGATGATTTGCAGGGTCTTTTGTTTTGAGGTTCATGGGGCGGCGATAATGGCCAGACATTGTTTGGGATTGGAATGGAGTCGTTCACGAAACGCCGGGAGGGATGCTTGCCCAAGGCGGTCAGCCAGGATCGCCAGCAGAGCGCTGCGGAGGAGGGCGAGGTTGGCCAGCAGGTTGGGCTGGCGGGAACGCGAACGGTCTTCCCCCATCAGCACGTCACGGCGCCAGTGATTGCGGATTTCAACCCCGCCCCAATGTCCCCGGATCAAAGCCAACCATTGCGGGGCAGAATGCTGCTCCGGGGGTGCACTGGAGAGATAATACCGGGATTCGGTAGTGGTGATCCCGGTTCGTTTCTGGGTGCGGTGACTGC
>CAYOJU010000528.1:434-1365 GCA_964404355.1 uncultured Sideroxydans sp.
CTCCGCACCACGATCACGGTGCGGGCAAAGGGGAAGTCAGCGGTGAGGGGTTCGATGGCGAAGGCGTGGATTTCCCGGAGTTCGACGCGGCCGTGACCGGTGTGGCTGTCGGCAAAAAGGGGGTGTTGGGCACGGCGTCCAAGCTTTGCGCCGCTTTCAGCAAGTGGGGCTGGTTGCCCTTGATCTGGAAGAGGTAATCGCCGCCTTTTTCGACGATCGTGCGGGCGTGGTGACGCTGGCAGTGCAAGGGGTCGGCCGTAATGATTTTGCCATCCAAAGCGGGGAGCTTTTCCAGCAGCGCCACCGCCGCCGTTTGTTCGCAGCGGGGCGTGCCTTCCTTTTGGTCGTAAACGGCCAGGGCTTGCGGGGCGCCATCCTCATGTTGGGCCAGGGTGAGCAGGCCAATGTGGTCGCGAATCATTTTGCCGTCCAAGGCTAGTGCTTGGGGCAAGGTGCCAGCCAGGCTTTGGAGCCAGCCGTTGAGCCGGGTGGCAAAAGCTTCCGGATCCATCCGGGTCAGCACTTGATAGAAGACCCCGTAGCCGGGCACCTCCCAGAAGGCCCGGGTGCCCCGCTTGCGCGGCAAGCCCAAGCGCCGGCGCTGCGGTTGGCTGAGCGTGGTGGCGAAACGGGCGATCTCGGCGATCTCCCGCCGACCCGCCAACAACGCCATGGCCATGATCGTCAGCACCGGCCCAATGCGATAGCGGGTATTGGCCCTGCGCGGGTCAGGAGCTTGGCGAAACACGTCCAATAACGAGTCCTGTTGCGGGGCGTTGACCGGCAGCGTTCCCGCAGGCGGGGTGGTCAGGCCACCCCGACACGCTTCGGGCACCTGGAGCGCTCGCAGTAGTTGGCGCGCTTCGGGCACCAAAGGCCGCAACCACAGTCGCTTGGGACGGTCATTGGGAATATAAAAGTCAGCCAGGTG
>CAYOJU010000529.1:0-1358 GCA_964404355.1 uncultured Sideroxydans sp.
AATAGCCGGGCCATCAGAACGCGGAAGCGTTCCACGGGGGCGCGGGTCTTTGGATTGGCGGCATCAGATTTCACAACAAAGCTGGCTGTGCAGTTTGCACCGGAGGGCTATCTTTTAAGATTTTGGCCGGGCGCCGGCACCGGCGCTGCCGTTTCAGGTCGGTGTAGAGTGCGGCCAATGTTTCCACGGCAGTCTTTTCCACCACTGCCACGGAGGCGACGGTGTTGACGGCGCGGCGGGTGACTTTGGTGATGTCTTTGGCGGCGCGGCTGAGTTCCTCGGCGTGTAGGCGGATGTGGCGGTCGATAGCGCCTTCCAGATACACGGGCAGGTATTGGATGGCGGCCTGTTTCTCGCGCATGGAGCGCAGCACCTCGGCGATGTCGCGCCGGATGTGGTCCACCTGGAATTGCCAGTGCCGACGCTCACATTCGTAGCCGTAACGGGCGATGGCCTTCATCAGGGCCCGCTCATCGCGCATATACTCACGCACCCGGTCCGCATAGAAATGATTGCGGATCAGCAGCAGGAGTTCGGCGATGAGATCGGCGACAGTCATGGGTTAATTTGTGCGGCGGTGGGCGGGTGCAACGACTGGTCCTTCGATGGTCGCACCGCGCAATTCGCGCAGGCCGAAGCCCGAGCCGAGTTTCTTCATGATGGCGAGGCGGAAATTGGCCTCGTCTTTGGTGGGGTATTCGAGCTTGCAGTTGGCTTCGTGCACCCGCACGAGTTGGGCGCGCTCTTGGAGTTCTTCTTTGGTGATGGTGGCCATATTGGTCCTTTGGGTTGATGGTTGATTTAGATTTTTGTGGGGTTATCCGGTGTGAAAGATTCTTTGGCGATCAGGTCTCCGCTGCCATCGGCCTGAACTGTTCCGTCGATGATTTGTCCGTCTGGCATTACGGCGATGCAGGCCCACTCAAACCAGTTCGATTTAAGCTCATCGACCTTTTCTTGGAGTTCGATTTTCAACGGAGTAGCCGCGATGTTCCAGATGTTCGGGCGGATCTCGCGGGTGGTGAATCCGGCGGGAAAGAGCTTGCCCGCCAGCCGCTTCACGGCATCGGTGGGGCCGCCGGTGGCGCTAGCGCGTTGGTTTCCCGCACTGCAGGCGTATGTGCCGCAGGAATAGCGGACTTCAACGGTGTATTTAGTAACGGTTTTAGTGGCCATAAAATCAGTTTTCACCGGGTTTGCAGGCATCGTTCAGGGCTTGGGCAATGCTAGTGAGACTGGCGCGGCCTTGGGGATCGGCTTTGATCAGGAGCTGCCCGCTGCGGACGTGCGGGAGGGTGGCGGCATTGGCCGGATCGGTGAAGAGGGCGATGACTTCGCCCAGGAACTGCGCATCGCGG
>CAYOJU010000530.1:0-1349 GCA_964404355.1 uncultured Sideroxydans sp.
CAGGTCCGACACGATCATCATCACGCCGCAATAAAAGGCCGGCTTGCCGTCATGCACCACGCCGGACTGCAGCTTGACCTTGAGCTTGTCGCTCGTCTGGATGTCGTAACGGTCGCGAATGGCTGCGAACCACGCGGCCTTGTCGGCGGTGCTTGTGATGTTGTCGAGGTCGGCCTTGAGGAGCTTGGCCTTGGTGGACAGGAAGACGTACTGGAGACGTTCGGTCTCGGTGAGCTGGATCTGCATTCATTACTCCTTGTGGGTTTTTGCCAGTGCTGCTTGAAGAACATCAGCGGCCCAGTACGGGTCTTCGCTGATGAGGTCTGCCAGATCCGCGTAATTGAGATCGAGGATCTGAGAGTCTGTGTACGCCAGGTAATCCCGGCTTTTGACGAGTGCGGCGATGTCGAGCTTTTTCTCGTAGCTTTTGTTGGGTTTCTTCTCCGTCTTTGTGTTGTCGGTGTTCCACCAATCACTGTCGTAGTCGGTCTCCCAGCCGCTGCCATACAGGCCGAAGCTGTTGTCGTTGTTCTTCCACGGCTTCCAGCCCTTCGAGCGCCGGTACGACACAACGACCGGCTTGGCGGGAACGCGATGCGCTTTGAGTTCATGCCAGGGCAGGGCGATGCACTTCTCGCGCAGCTCGAGCAAGAACTCGAGATCGAGGAATTCGTTGGCCGTGTGTTGGTCGTAATACCCCACGCTCAGGTTCGTGCATTCCGCGATCAAGTGCGTGTAGTTCGCTGTGTCCGTGAACGAGCCCCCAGTGTCTTTCCCGAAATTCCCGCCCAGGAGGCCGCACAGCTGGTCAGCGAACTCATCTGAGCAGCACCGGCCCCCCGCTTGGTGTGTGATCACGCTGCAATCGGCTTTGCGGTCGAACGCGATAGCGAAGTCATGACCTTTCAGATAGTCCGGGAACTGGTCAGCCATGGCGGATGAGCCCAGGCCGCCGCACTCTTCGCCGCGATGAAACAGGTAAGTGCCTGGCACACCGGCCTTGATCATCTCGAGCATGAGCCACACACCCGCCCCGTCGTCAGCGCCAAGCACCATCTTGTCGGCGTATACGATGTTGGTCGCTGCATCAACAAGTAGGGGCAGGCGCATCTCGGTACGGTGGACCGTGTCGGTGTGGCAGCTGAACAAGACCTTGCTACCCTCGCCGACGGTACAGCCGACATTCTTCTCGTCGGTGTACGTGAGCGGCTTGTGCGCCATGACAACCGGGTAGATGTAGTCTTCAACCCACTTCTTCTCCATGGCGCTGTCAGCTGGGCGAGCGAAGGAGAGCATTTCGAGCAGGACCGCCAGGGGTGTTTTCTCTTCAGGCATGAACATGTTCTTCC
>CAYOJU010000531.1:0-1347 GCA_964404355.1 uncultured Sideroxydans sp.
CGCAACGGGATATTGACCGGACAGACCCGTTCGCACTCGTTGCAATCAATGCAGCGTCCGGCAAGGTGCAGCACGCGCGTCATGTGGTAGGTCATGTTCTCGGCGCGCGTTGCCGAGCGCTCGATCCAGCGCACGCGATTGGCTTTTTCTTCTGCAGTGGTCTGTCCGGTGACGGGGAAGCTGGTGCTGTCCACCACGCATTCGTCGCAATAGCACATCGGACATACCGAGCGGCAGGCAAAACAGCGGATGCAGCGATCGAACTGGTGATCCCAGAATTCCCAGCGCGCGGCGGGTTCCAGCTCTTCAAAGCGCTTGAGCGCGGTGAACGGGGCGTCCAGTTGGCGTCCGGTCTTGTTTTCGCCAAGCGCTATGTTGTGCTCTTTGGGGAAAGGTTCGCGGCATTCCAGGCAGCGATCCGCCATCACTTCGCGAGCGGGAATGCGCTGCTCTCCCTGAGCGGTGGTAAACACGAAGTCGTCCCCGTCAAAGGCGGAATTGGTCGCCACGATTCCTTTTTTGGCAAGCTTGCGCTCGTCTACTACGCCGGTTCCTTCACAGGATGCGCCGATGATGTAAACGTCCTTGCGCTCGAAATAGTTCTCCTGCATCAGCACCACGGTGGAACGTGCGTCGCAGCCCTTGGCGATGATGGCGATGGGTTTATCCGACTTGGCGCGGGTATGCGCCAGGAACTTGCGGTCCTCGACCAGGTACAGCGAAAGATTATGGAAACAGGTGGGATCCCATATCAGTTCGTCCGCCTGCTCCGGCGAAGTAATGATGACGGGTTCCGCCAGCATGCCATTGGTACTGCGGCGGTAACCGATCACGCCGCGCACTTCGTTCTTGGCGAGCATGTTGCGCGCGGTATCGCGGATATCCTGAAGATTGATCATGAGCGGTCCGCCTTCACTTTGGTCTGTGGACCGAGCGGCCTGAGGTCGTCAACGAAATCCTTGATGACCTGCGAATACTTCGCGCCTTCTGCCGCAGATACCCAGGACATGCGAAACCTGTCCTGCTCCACGCCGACAAATCCGAGCAGCTCCTTGACCAGATGGATCTTGCGCCGCGCCAGGAAATTGCCTTCGATGTAGTGGCAATCGCCTATATGGCAGCCCGATACCAGCACGCCATCGGCGCCTTTCTTCAATGCCGACAGGATGTAATTCGGCGATATGCTGCCCGTACAGGGAACGGTGATGGGCGTCGCATTGGCCGGGTACTGGATGCGCGACACCCCGGCCAAGTCGCTGCCCGCCGACGAGCACCACTTGCACAGGAAGGCAACTATCCTGGGCTCGTAATCAGTTGTTGTTTCCGCTTGTTGTTCCGACATCTGCT
>CAYOJU010000532.1:0-1344 GCA_964404355.1 uncultured Sideroxydans sp.
GCGATAAATCCCTTCTTCTTTGTCATCCTTGCAGCCATGAAAAATTACAACTGATCAAACGTCAGCCCGCTCCCATCATCCGCCACCTGCTCGCCTGTCATCGTAAAAATGAACTTTCAGCCCAGGAAACCGCCCGCGAATTGGAACTCTCACGCGCCGGTTTTTACAAGCTCTACAGCCAGTATCTCCGCGCTTGCGCCCAAGGTCAGGCGGAGACCTGGTCGCCTGGTCTATCCGGCGGCGATCATCAGCCCGACTGGCCCGCAGAAGCGGTCGCCTTGCTCAAAAAACTCCTCGCCTCAAAACCACCGTCCGCTTACAGCGCTTGCGCCAGCGAACTTCAGCGGCGATTGAATTTTAAAACCGACCGCGCCAGCGTGCGCCGCTGGGCCATCCAAAACCAACTCGCGCCCGACACCCGCTACAAAGCCGCACCCAAGCCCGTCAAACGCTGGCAGGCCCGCGATCTGGGTGCCCTCTGGCAATATGATGCCAGCCCCCATGCCTGGTTGCCGGGCAACCCGGACAAACAAGCCCTCCTCGACATCTTGGATGACGCCACCCGCCTCAATGTTGGCGCCCGCCTCTATCCCGCCGAAACCCTGCTGGCCCACTACGACTTTCTCTCCCGCGTCTTCAAGGCCCACGGCCTGCCACTGGCCCTGTATGTCGACTTCCATTCTTTCTTTTACACCCACAACCCCGATGCTTTCACCCAACTCGGTCAGGCCCTCCACTTTTACGGCATCCAACTTCGCTATGCGCCTACCCCCCAAGCCAAAGGCAAAATCGAACGCCGCCATGACTACTGGCAAAAACGCCTCCCGCCCCTTCTGGCCGCCGACCACATTCTTGAACTCGACGGGGCCAACCGCTTGCTCGACCAACTCCTGCCGCACGCCAACCAACACGAAATCCACCGCGAACTCGGCACCACTCCCAACGCCGCCAAAGCGCAAGCGCTCGCCGAAAAACGCTCCGTCCTCCGGCCCGCCCCTGCCTGTCCCTGGTGGCCCTTTGTCTGGAGCCAGCAAGCCCGCGTCCGCGTCGGCGACGACGGCAAAGTCCCCGTCGGCTCCCAACGCCAACCCATTGATGCCCCGCCGCGTTCCTCCGTCATTCGCTGCCTGCGCCCGGATGGCGACATCTTTTACCTCCAACACGCCCCAAACCCAAAGGCCAAACCCATCACCCTCCTCCACGTCCCAGTCTTTTAACCCGTCCACTTTTGCTCGCACGCAAAAATCCACTTTTGAAAACCACACGACGGATACAAATTCTGCACTTGCGGTCAGCAGCGACTTTCTGATATTTTGGCGTTCACATAACGGTGTAACGGCTTTC
>CAYOJU010000533.1:0-1338 GCA_964404355.1 uncultured Sideroxydans sp.
CCCGCCCTTTAGTTGAACCAATTTCCATTGACCTGCTTGGCACGATAACTCGGCGGTAGCAAAACGAAGATTGCTGCCCGCATCGCGTACTGAAAAAATCCGAGTTCCACCTTCAATGCAATTTTCGATATAGGTCACTACACAGTGGCGCATGGCTTTCGATTCTTCCAGCATTTGTTGCGGTGTGGTCAATGGAACAATCCTGTACGGACTTTCTTTGGGGAACGCTGCCATCCATGCATCCATGCCTGTCTCAACGATGCAATGCCAACTGGGATAGGCAGAAATATCAACCTCAACGTATTCGCCTGTCCCGATACGCTGATGCCATGCCTCGCTTGCTCTCTCAAAATATTTCCAGCCTTGCCTAATTTGGTTTTTGTCGAAAACAGGCTTGGTAGCGACAAACCAATCCAGTACTGGCTGTAGTAATGGCAATTCGTCGTAGGAGGACTCGAAAGGCATATCGCGAATAGTTTCCAAGAACGACTCTCCATCATCATCCATCCAACTGAAATTCCCGCTTTCAATATCATGGAGTGCAAACTCATCGAATGTTTTCTTGGTCTTGATGCGCGGCAACGCAATGAGGTCATCACGATAAAGCGCCAACAACTGAATTGCAGATTGAGTTGGGATTGTCCAGGTCGATGCGGGAACGGGGCCATCCTGCTCTATTTCAAAAAACAGTTCAAAAAACGCTGGCCCAACACTTTGCAATAGCAGGGCCCGCACTTTTCTGCCGATTTGATTTTTGAAACCGTTATTGAAAAGATGTTTCAGGCTCGACAGCTTGCATATCGTGGCAGCGAGTTCCGCCGTTATTTGAGGCCTGCTCAGAAACGGCTCTTGCTTACGAGCAGCATCAATTTTGCTTAACAGATGCTGAATTTCAGAACCATAATCAGGCCAAACGCACATGTCTTCGGGTCGTCTAACGCACAACTCAAACAACTCTTCATCTGATAAATGATTTAGCCGTAAAGTGGATTTACGACTGAATTGACCCAAGCCGAGTAAGAGGTTGATCCCATCAATTCTTGATTTTGGCATCATCGCCCCCATTTATGTTTACCTGTAAATACCAGCCCGATGAGCGATAGCGACTGAGTGCTTTCTGTCTGGCGGGGCGGTTGGGGTTTGGGTCGAGTATTGCTTTGCGGTCGTACACAACCCAGTGGAAATTCCGGCCTTGGCATCGGTGATTAACCGGAATGATGGCGCTGCCGGAAATGTCATCCCAAGAATGAAACTTCTTCAGATGAACCTGAAGGCCGAGAATCTTTAATGTGCCTTCCAATTTGTTGTGGCTGGTATAGAAGGTTTTTCTATTCTTGC
>CAYOJU010000534.1:0-1336 GCA_964404355.1 uncultured Sideroxydans sp.
AAAAAAACAAAAATATATATTTGATATGGGACTTGTTAAAGTAGAACTGCATGGTTGAAAAGAATAGCAAGTTGATTAAGATGGTTAATATTTGAAATACTTACAGGAGAATGCAAGTAATGAAGGAGCGAAGGCAATTAATGAAGGCTCTACTCATCGCTCGCTCATCCTCTCAATAACTTTCTAATGTTTATTCTTAAGACCAAATTTTCAAGATTCTATAATTTAAGCTTCCGTATTATTTGTGTATCTCTTTTATTTTGTAATATACTGCTCTAATTCCTTTTGTTATGATTTACAAAATATATTCAATTTGAAAGGAGAGATCAAATTTCCTTCTAAATTTGAACAATATTAAGTAGAATGTGAACAAATTAATATACTGCTGTAATGTATCCCTTTCTGTAATTTACAAGAATATATTCAATTTGAAGGGAGAGATCAAATATATACAGGAAAGTCAATGTCCAGAAATTCAATATTTGTTGCATGGGTAGTCCCATGCAACAAATAGTTCTGAAAAATCGTGAAAACTTGTTGCATGGGTAACTCATGCAACAAAAAGTTTGCAAATAATCCTCCAAACATGTCCAAACTTGTTGCATGGGTTACTCATGCAACTGTTTAGTCCAAATTTGGGAGATTTGTTGCATGGGTATGAGATGAGTTGTTGCATGGACATTCATTAAAATATACTTTCTATCCTTGCTGGCGGGTCATGGGTCATCAAATATTTGTTGCATGGATAAATAAGAGGTAGTTGCATGGATAACCATCAAACTTGTTGCATGAGTAACTGTTGCATGGGACTACCCATGCAACAAGTTTAACTGTGTCAGAAATGCCAATATTTGTTGCATGGACACTACTTACTCATGCAACAATTCTTTTTACTCATGCAAAAAATCAGAATTCTAGTAGTGCATGAGTGCGGATCACCCACCCGCAGTGCGGGTCAACCCATCCGCACTCAGGACTTAGACAGATTTTTCAGTAAATTCAAAACACAGAAATTCATCAGTGCGGCTGAGCCCACCCGCAGTGCGGGTCAATCCCATCCGCACTGAGCCTATAGAATGTCAGAAACTCGAAATTTCGACGCGGTTTCGATTCACGCTTGACTTACTTATTTAGAGAAGCATTATTTAGGGTTTTAAGTTTCTATTTCATTAGCACGGTTTTCGATTCTTTCTTTTCTAAAAAAAATTCAAAGGAATTTATAACGGATTTTCTAAGTTACTAATTTACCGACTAGTTATAGTTTTATTCATAGTGCTATATTTTATTTTATTTTAAGTCTCTAAATTTTAATATACATAATTTCATACTTCATTTA
>CAYOJU010000535.1:0-1336 GCA_964404355.1 uncultured Sideroxydans sp.
TCGGAGATTTAACCTTGAACGCAACCGACCCAGGGTCGGCAGGCAAATTGGTAGCCGGATCGCTGATTTTCACAGAACAGCGAGCCACCTCGCCAACGATCCAACTAGACATGCGCAATCTCCGCCTTAAGCAAGGCTGCGCGAGTCAGCGATGGTGTGGCAGAACAGCTGCGCGAAATTCGCGTGTAGAGATATGCAGCAGGCGCGATAGTTGTCACGATCCGCGCGGGCAACATCCGTATGCTGACGGTCAGTTCCCCCGTTGCAAGCGCTTCTGACAATGTCGACCCAGAGAGTGTAATGCTGGCTGTCAGATCACCTGATGCGCCGATCAATGATGCAGCTTGCCCGCCGAGGTTGATCTGGACGCTCAGTACGGCTACAGCCTGCGTGGATGCTTGCGCATTGCCCGCAAGCTGCGCGGAACTGGTAAGTTGACCCGATGCAGCGGCCTGAGAATATGCAGCGCCAGTGATGCGTATGGCACTTGTCAGACCAGCAGCAGCTACTGCTTGCGCTAGCGCATTGCCTGCCAGCTTTATCTGTGCAGTAAATTGTCCATTAGCAGCGACAAGTGCAATTGCCGCACCGGTCAGCGATATCTGCGAGGTGAGGCCGCCTGTAGCGCCTACGCTGGCAAGTGCAGCTCCGGTTAGTTTGATGCCCGTTGTCAGCACGCCACTGGCCGTAGCCTGGTCGACGGCATTGCCGCCCATGTTGATGGAGGTGTTCAACGTACCGGTTGCGTTTGCCTGTGCAGCAGCCGCACCGGCAAGGGCCGCAGCAGGTGCTACGCCTGACGTCAGATCGCCCGAGGCTGTGGCTTGGGCTGCGGCATCGCCTGCCAGTGCGGCGCTCTGTACGCCAAACAAAAGCGACGGCCCGATAACACGCCATGCAGAGTTAGTCGATGCCTTGGTGGTCAGCGCGCCTAATGGATTCCATCTGCCACGCTGTGGGTAGCGTCTAAGGTTAGCCATTGGCTACCTCAAACTCGCATTCCGGAATGCCAGAGCTGGTAGAGTCGGCGCAGACAGCCATGTACAAACAACTGCTGTCGAACACCTGAGGCATGCCTGTCTTATCCAGGCCGTGTATATCGCCGTCGTTGGCGATTTTTACTCGGCCGGTCCAAAGTGGCCGAAGTACGAGCACATTGAATGTGCCTACGGTAGATACCGTAGCTGCAACGCTTTCGATCTTTTGTACACCGCTATCGCCAGCCTGTAATGGAAGCTGGATCAATCGACCTATGGTTGGTGCAGTGCCCAGCGCAACTGTGCCTGTTGTTCTTCCTGCTGTCCCTGCTTGATTTGTATAAGTGACGGCAACTGAC
>CAYOJU010000536.1:0-1331 GCA_964404355.1 uncultured Sideroxydans sp.
ATCCTGATACTATCAGGATCGGTTTATAATAAACAACCGACCCTTATAATGAACTTTTAGGATCGGTTTTTTAAAAAAAACCGATGCAGATACTTATTAGGATCGGTTGTTTCATATAGCCGATCCAGATAGGCCGATCCTGATTCCTGTTTTTCCACTAGTGAGACTAACGAAGGAGGAAAGTCTTTCAATATACCGTCTTCTCAGATACTAAAACAAAAAAGTAAGTACTTTGAATCCTACATCTCCTCAAAACATGACTGGAGAAGAAAATGAGATAACCACAATCCATACCGACTTCCTGGAGTGCTCAATTTGCTTCAATCTCATGTACTCTCCAGTTAATCAAATAATTTCTTTTCCAATGTTATTCTCCGAAATGTATCTCTTTCTTCTTCCAGTTTGCCAAATGCTATATCGAAATAATTTATAAGCTAATTTATTCAAATAATTTATAAAATAACGGCAATTAGGATCGGCTAATTAATAACCGATTCTAATTAATGAATTATTAGGATTGGTTGTTTATACCTCTAGCTTCTCTATGGGACCCCATCCACTCCAGTGATCCCTTCTTAATTAACTTCTTCAATTGCAGCAGTACGGCATCTTTTCGCCATTGCAACCATTCAAAGTGTGGAGAGAGAGAGCAAGTGAAGTATGTGCATGATATCGGCCAATTTTGCATTCCATGTGTATAACTCATATGTTTATTCTATGGAATCAATTTTTTTTTTTATCTTTCTAGTTTCCTAAAAAATATCTATTACTGTCCATATGTATTAGGATCGGTTGTTACCTAAAACCGACCCTGATAGTATCAGGATCGGTTATAATAAAAAACCGACCCTAATAATGAACTATTGGGATCGGTTGTTTATTAGAACCGATCCTGATACTATCAGGATCGGTTTTAGGTAACAACCGATCCTAATACATGAACTATTAAGGTCGGTTGTTTCCTAAAACCGATCCTGATACTATCAGGATCGGTTCTAATAAACAACCGATCCTAATAGTTCATTATTAGGGTCGGTTGTTTATTATAAACCGTTCTGAATAGTTTTTAGGATCGGTTTTTAAAAAAAAACCGATCCAGATACTTATTAGGATCGGTTGTTTCATATAGCCGATCCAGATAGGCCGATCCTGATTCCTGTTTTTCCACTAGTGAAAGGAGCCTGATAATTGTACCCCAAACAAAATCTCCGAGCGTGTCCCCCAAGTAGTTTAACAGAAAAAACTTCCAATGTTATATAACTTCCGTTTTCCGCATTAATATCCAAACATTTAAAGCTCTGTTTATAACATTTTACAATGCTACTTGCAAG
>CAYOJU010000537.1:0-1329 GCA_964404355.1 uncultured Sideroxydans sp.
TACAAGCATCCACCCATTTATCATTCTATCTTTAGAACTACTCTAAAATAAAATGAAATTTACATTTAGAATTACCCAATCCTAAATTATATGTGGCATGCAAGCCATGAATGAATTAATACATAAATGGCAACCTAACATCTTTGCCATAATTAAATTATTCTAATTAATTTTCAATGGGCACCTTAGGCCGCATTACAAACATTCATACACATCATTCATTACAACACACAAGGCATTGAAAATCTTGAGCCATACAAACCCACAATCCTCCTGCAAAACAAAATTAGTACACATGTGCAATCTTGCCGCACCATTCAATCTTATTTAGTTAATCCTATATCTCTCAATTTCTTAATTCATCTAAATCATTTTAAATCCTAAAAATGATTTCAATTGAATAAATATTTATTCATTAAATTTCATTTATTGTCAATAAAATGTCATTAATGTCATTGATTGTCATTAATTGTCATTTATTGTCAATTAATTATCATTAATGTCATTAACTCATTCTTAATTGCCATTATAGCTAATTAAAAATTTTAATGGCATTAATTCATAATTAATTCGTTCTTAATCTGTCCTAAATAATGAGATCTAATATTACAGATTTTACAAAATAGCCCTTGTGAAAAAATAATATTTCAAGATGGTAAGACCAAAATTATAAAATTTACAGTTTTGGTCTGCTGCGCACCAGTCAGTGTTTTCTATGTCCAAGATTGTGTGTTTCGAATTAAAATTCAAGTCATACATTTTTGAAAACTAGACTTAAGCACCTTTCTGGAAATATAAAGAACACAAAAAAATTGTTTATTATTTTGTGAGAAAATTACATTTCAATCTCGGATTTCAATTCTGAAAACAGATTGTAGTTATCTCTGTAATTTTTAATTTCACACAAAATCCGTAATATTTTTGTATTGCAAAATATAGTTTTTCAGAAACTAGACTTCACTATCTTTCTAATGATAGGTGGAACACAAAAATCCATTCAGCCAAATTCTAGATATGATATTTTGAATCTTAACAAAAACAGAAAAACAGAGCACAGAAAAAACTGCGCTGTACCTGTTTTGTTATTTTTGTTTATCTTAATAAAACGGTCTAAACTCCCTGTTTTATTTTAGAATCTCCATCTACATATCATAAACTAATGTAGGAATTTTAGATCCACAAAAAGTCTTGATTCAAACAGTACCAAAATAATTTAATGCCTTAAGAACAAAATTTGACAGATCTATGAACAAGAAACTTGAGAGATAGTTAACTAAACACTTGTGCAATTAAATTAGCACTAATTAAATAGTCTAATTGTCATAAAAA
>CAYOJU010000538.1:0-1328 GCA_964404355.1 uncultured Sideroxydans sp.
AAATTAAAATAATTAAATGTTACCATCTATAAATTTAAACTGATAATTTAAGTAAACAGCTGACATACCGTTTTGACGACCCCATCATGAACTACGACCTCAAAAATGTTGGGTCCCATTGGTATCACTTCATGCTTTAATCCTTTTGAAGTCCGATATTGTAAAACTGATAATATGTTTTTTGAAAATCCCCATTCCTCTTTGAACCCACTGTTGAGCGACCTTACCTCTTTTCACATACCAATCCACAATTTTGTAAAATGTGCGCTCAACTATTGCTGTTACAGGCAGCTGGCGAGCCACTCGAAATACGTTGTTCAAGGATTCTGATCCGTTTGTAGTCATTATACCCCACCTATTCAGGCCTCCATCATGACATTGTGCCCATTTATGGAGTTGCAAAGGCTCTTCTTCGAGATTTTGCAACCGTTTACCACACCACATGACGTACTGATGAGTAGTAATACTTCTGCCTTTTATCAAATCCATACCCTCATAAAACCTCCAAGGTTTCATCTTGCACACAAACTTCTTGAATAATTTTTTGATAATTTGGTCCTTGCACAACTTGTAAACATTTGACGCAATATGTTGAGAACATAATCGATGAACTGCTTCACCCCTTTCCTCACACCACCCTAAATCAGGTCTATCAAACACTGAACGGATTGCAGCATGCTGGTCTGATATAACGCATATCCGACCAGGACCGACAACATTTTCACGTACAAATTGCATAAACCAGCCCCAATTGGATGAACTCTCCTCATCCGCAATCCCGAACGCAATTGGCAATAATTGTTGTTCTGCATCATAAGCGCATGCCATGAATAATTTTCCTTTATACCTGCCGGATAGGTGTCCAGCATCTACACTTATAACTGGTCGGAGATATGGCCAGGATTCAATGCATGGACCGAAAGCCCATGCCACACGGGTGAAAATACGGATACCCATTTTTGTAGATGGTTCGTGCTCAATTACGTATTTTGTGCCTGGGGTAGACATCTGGATTGCACCGAGCAGAGGAGGTAGCAGTTCGTAGGCTTTTTCCCAAGAACCAAATAAATCAGCAATAGCCAACTCCCTCCCTCTCCAAATCTTGTTGTATGAAGGCTGAACCATTTTGTATTGATTTCTAACTACAAACTGACATGCTTTAATTGACATCTCCAGGTTCTCATTTAGACCAGGTTTTATAATATCTGCAATCATCCTGGCAGTCAGCTGACGACTGTCTACTTTACAAGCAATACCGTAACAGTTATGCTCGTCTGGGTTTGTTGCAATTGTCCAATTTCCCGTCTCAGTGGTTTTTGCGTATAACC
>CAYOJU010000539.1:0-1326 GCA_964404355.1 uncultured Sideroxydans sp.
GTGGTGAGATGGTGTGTGGACCTGGACAGGAGTAGGTGATCGTGGTGGATCGGCTGCCTGAGGTGGCTGCAAGAAGAACCACGTGCTCCTATCTGTGTAAGAGAGAGGGATAGGAAAGGGCATGCGGTAGAAGGTCCTGTCATCAGGCATGCGCCAGGATAAGATGCGGCCGGTGAGTCCATGCTCGATCGCTATGTACTTGTAGGATCGATAAGAATCGAGATCCAAATAGCGAGGGCCCTTGCATCTGTCTTGAGTCCCGGGGGTCGGGATCCCCAGTCTATCTGCAATGAGGGTAACATAGGCGCTAACGCTGACAACGCCTCCCTTTCTCGTGGAGCTCTGCAGATAGAGCCAGTGTCGGATCATAATCAGCATCAGGTCGGGCCGCTGTAGCTGGCCAGAGGGGCGCAGCATGTGATCCAGTAACTGGAGATCCTCAACATTGGCACGCGCGACCGTCTCGCCTCGTGCGAAGACGGTGGCTCCAATGATCCTCAGAGTGATGCGAAGGACCGGATGAGGGACATTGAGACTCTTGAAATGGCGATTGACCACGGAACCCGTCTCCATGCCAGAGATGAGGTTCCAGAAGTGGTCCTTGTCTAACTCGTCGTGGAAGGAGAGAGTCTCAGTGTCGGGGTCGTCCTCGAATCCGAACCACTCGCGCAAGGTGGAGACCCAGACACGGTAAGTCTGATGGGCGAGCTGGAACTTGATGTATGGCCGATCATTGTTGTTCTTCTTGAGCTCGAGAGAAGAGAGGAACTCGTGTGTCCACTTCTTGTAGCCCTGGTAATCGATGGCCCAGAAGGCTGGCGTGATGCCAATCCTGGTGGTGAGGCTACGAAACTCCTCCTCTATGCCGAGAGCGCTGAGAGCAGAGAAGTCGATCACTCGGGTGTTCTGGAACTCCCTCCGGTTGAGCAACTTGAAGTAGCGAAGCTGACGGCGTGTGGTGATGGGAAAGAACTCAGCCTCGTACTCCTCCGCCTCGTCGGTGTGCTCCTCAGATGGAGCATCGCGCTCCTCAGTGTCAAAGGTGTCGGAGGAGTGCTGGCTCGATCCAGAGCCATCCTGAGAAGGAACGTAGGCAGAGGCACTGGATGAGGAGCGAGCAGATGGTACCCGAGATGAAGAGGGCTCCTCTGACGGTGTAGGCTGAGATGAGGAGGGCTGCTGAGAAGGGGTAGGCTGAGATGAGGAAGTGGGTGTACGTGCGGAGGGATGAGATGGCGAGGGAGTGGGCGTACGTGCGCGCTGCTGCTCAGCTAGAGCTCGCTGTCTCCGCTCGTAGTTCTGCTTGGTACGGCGCTCACGCAGCAT
>CAYOJU010000540.1:0-1319 GCA_964404355.1 uncultured Sideroxydans sp.
TGCCCTTGACCTGAGGGGAGGAGGCCTTGCGAGGTTCGGATTGCGGGCTGCTTATCGGCAGGAGCAGCCGTCAGGGATAGCGACGCAACGTCGGCAATCGGCCTATTCTGTTGAAAAACCCCTGGACATGCCAATGGCATTGCTGATATGATAGTGGCCTTGTTTAGGGGGATGCATTGCCATGATGGGTCGCCAAGCAACAGGCCGTGAGCAACTGTTCTACACCTTCAGCATGGAAGATCACGTGCCGGAGGACCACCTGCTCCGTGGAATTCATAAATTCCTAGACTTGAGTTCCTTCCGGCAACACCTCAAGCCGTTCTACAGTCACATCGGTCGTCCCTCGATTGATCCGGAACTGATGATCCGCATGCTGATCGTCGGCTACTGCTTTGGGATTCGTTCCGAGCGGCGCCTGTGTGAGGAAGTCCATCTCAACCTGGCCTACCGCTGGTTCTGCCGGTTGGGCCTGGAAGATTCAGTACCGAATCACTCGACGTTCTCCAAAAACCGACATGGTCGCTTTCGGGACAGCGAAGCCTTTCGCCATTTGTTCGAAGGAGTCCTTCAGCGCTGCATGGCAGAAGGACTGGTGCGCGGCGAAGGCTTTGCGACCGACGCCAGCATCATCAAAGCCGATGCTCAGCGGCAGAGTGGCGTACCGGGAAATGAGCCGATTGACTGGGGCAACCCGGACGAGGCAACTCGACCGGTACGCGAGTACTTGGCCGCACTTGAGGAAATGAACGATCCGGGCACACCGCGCAAATCGATCTCGCTGACAGATCCTGCGGCCTCCTGGACTTCTGCTCCCGGCGGTCCGGCCTTCTTTGCCTATTCGACAAACTATCTGATCGATCTTAAGGCCGGCATCATCGTCGACGTCGAAGCGTCGGCCGTCAATTCGGCAGCCGAGGTTGATGCGACTAAGACGATGATCGAGCGGGTCGAGGACAAGTTCGACCTGAAGCCAGAACGCCTAGTCGGTGACACCAACTACGGTTCAGCCGCGATGCTTGGCTGGCTGGTCAATGAGAAGCAGATCGAACCGCATGCGCCGATTTGGGACAAGACCGCGCGTGAGGATGGAACATTCTCATCCACCGAGTTTGAGTGGAATCATCAGGCCAACGAATTCCGCTGCCCCGCAGGCATGCCACTTCGCTCGAATTGGCGTCCCTTCAAGAATCCCCGCACCCATCTTACGAAGATGGACACCGTTGTCTATCGCTCATGTCAGATCGACTGCGCCAAATGCCCGATGAATAATCAGTGCTGTCCGAATACGTCGATTCGCAAGATCGCCCGTAGCATTCATG
>CAYOJU010000541.1:0-1313 GCA_964404355.1 uncultured Sideroxydans sp.
CCACCACGGCGCATTCTTCCTTGGCTTTCAGCTTGCGGCCTGCCGCAGGCGCTTCAACGAACACCATGTCGCCCAGCAGTTCCTGGGCATGTTGTGTAATGCCGACGGTAATCGTGCCGTCAGCTTCGGTTTTGACCCACTCGTGGGAGGTGGTGTATTTCAGGTTGGTTGGGTTGCTCATTAAAATCTCCTTCAGTTATTAGTCGTTAGTGGCTAGTCGATAGTTGGGTTGTCGCTACGCGGTTGTTAACTAGTCGCTACCGACTAGAGACTAACAACTGCCTTTCCGTTTCTGGCAAACGGATACTTCACTACTTTTGCATTCAACAATTTGTCACGGATTTCTACTTGCACGGTGTCGCCGACCTGCACTCCGTTCGGTACGCGTGCCAGTGCGATGGATTTTTCCAGCGTGGGAGAGAAGCTGCCGCTGGTGATGTCGCCGTCGCCCAGCGCCGATTTGATCTTCTGATGTCCGCGCAGCACGCCGCGATCCAGCAGTACCAACCCAACCAGCTTTTTGCTCGGCGGGTTCGCCAGCAATGCCGCCTTGCCAATGAAATCGCGCTCGCTCTTCAGGTCCACTGTCCAGCCGAGGCCGGACTCCAGCGGTCCAACGGTCTCGTCCATATCCTGCCCGTAGAGGTTCATGCCCGCTTCCAGACGCAGGGTGTCGCGTGCGCCAAGCCCGATGGGCTTCACGCCTGCCTTGTTCAGGTCATACCAGAATTTCTCGACTTTCTCTTTCGGCAGCATCACCTCGAAGCCGTCCTCGCCGGTATAGCCTGTGCGCGCCACGAAGTATTCGCCGCAATCGGCAGCCTGGAAATTTACCAAATTCTCGGTTGCCGCCTTGGTCTGCGGCAACACTTGCCATACTTTGGAACGGGCATTGGGGCCCTGAATGGCAACCATCGCCAGGTCGTCGCGCGAAGTGATGGTCAGAGGCGCAAACCCCTCCCGACCTCCCCTTGTCAGGGGAGGAGATGCAGCGATTTCGCTCCCTCCCTGACAAGGGAGGGCTGGGGTGGGTTTGAATTTCTCCACCTGTTCCTTCATCCACGCAATATCCTTGTCTGCCGTGCCCGCGTTCACCACGATGCGGAACCACTGCTCGGTCATGAAATAGATGATGAGGTCGTCGATCACGTGACCGTCCGGGCGCAGCATGGCGGAATACAGCGCCTTGCCGGGGACGGTGATCTTGTCGGCATTATTGGCCAGCAGGTAACGCAGGAAGGCGCGCACACCATCACCTTTGGCATCCACCACGCGCATGTGGCACACGTCGAACATGCCGACATCGTTGCGCA
>CAYOJU010000542.1:0-1311 GCA_964404355.1 uncultured Sideroxydans sp.
AATCTGCCCAATCCAGACAGCATTCCGGGTATCAGCGCTGCCAGTATCCCCGCTCATGGCGATGTGAGCGCGTTGAGCGGCGGTCAAGGCTTCGTGCCGGATGTCGCCATGATCGAACGCATCGCGAACGAGTTGTTCGCTGGCGTGCCGGGACAATTGTCGGCGTATGCACCCTCGCAGGGTTCGGACAAGCCGCCGCGTACCAACGATCTGGCCTTCCCGCTGACTGGAGGCGATCCGCTCGATCTGCATCTGGATACTCCGCGCACATCGGCTCCAAAGTTGCCGGTGAATCACGATTGGGCTCCAGGTGCCGATTTCGTCGTGTCGCCGAATCTGGATACCAGTTATCCGGGTGAAGACGTATTGCGCGACTTGCTCAAGGACAATGCCAAAGAACATCCGAAGATGACGGGTGCGACGCTGTATTTTCTGGATGAAGCAGCACGCTTTAACCGGAAGCCAACGCAAGCCAATGCCAACGCGCCGCAAGTAACGTCGTTGGCCCAGCCCGACATTGGTCAGATCGCCACTTCCGCCCATCCGGCGTTTGACGTGCTGGCAGTGCGCCGCGACTTTCCGATTCTGAAGGAGTTGGTAAACGGTCGCCCGCTGGCGTGGCTGGACAACGCCGCGACCACGCAGAAGCCGCAGTCGGTGATTGACCGCCTCTCGTACTTCTACGAGCACGAAAACTCAAACATCCACCGCGCGGCACATGAGCTCGCGGCTCGTGCCACCGACGCCTATGAAGGCGCCCGCGACAAGATTGCGAATTTTCTCAATGCCAGCTCCAGCAGCGAGATCGTATTCGTTCGCGGCACCACCGAAGCGATCAATCTGGTGGCGAAAGCTTGGGGCAGCAAGCACATCGGCAAGGATGACGAGATCGTTATTTCGCATCTGGAACATCATGCCAACATCGTGCCCTGGCAGATGCTGTGTGCCGAAACCGGTGCGAAGCTGCGCGTGGCACCGGTGGATGACGACGGCCAGGTATTGCTGGGCGAGTATGAGCGCCTGCTCAATGCGCGCACAAAACTGGTGTCGTTTACCCAGGTTTCAAACGCACTCGGCACGGTGACGCCCGCCAAACAGATGATCGAGATGGCGCATCGCGTTGGCGCGCGCGTGCTGCTGGATGGCGCGCAGTCCGTTTCGCATATGCGAGCCGATGTGCAATATCTGGATTGCGACTTCTTTGTCTTTTCCGGCCACAAAGTGTTCGGTCCTACCGGCATCGGCGCGCTTTACGGCAAACCGGAAGTGCTGGAGGACATGCCCGCATGGCAAGGCGGCGGCAACATGATC
>CAYOJU010000543.1:0-1303 GCA_964404355.1 uncultured Sideroxydans sp.
TCGTGTTCTTCATACTTACCGTGGCGGCTGCGGAAGCGGCGATCGGCCTGGCCATCCTGGTAGTGCTGTTCCGTAATCTGCACACCATTAACGTCGATGACCTGGGCAGCCTGAAAGGTTGATGCACATGGATACCTCTAAAAATCCAAATTTCGTCGCAATACCGCGTTGCGCACAAAAAATTACTCCTTACATATTGGATATATGCAGCGTCGCAATTTTTCGCTCGCGCCTTGTCTTGCTTAGAACTTTGAATTTTTCGAGGTATCCATAATGGATATGCACAGTCTGTATCTGCTGGTTCCCGTTGCTCCGCTGGTCGGCGCCCTCGCTGCCGGGCTGTTTGGCAAGGTTCTGGGACGCGCCTGGTCGCATCGCATCACGATCATTCTGGTCGCGGTCTCCTTCTTTGCTTCGCTGGCAATTTTCCAGGATGTAATGGCAGGACACATCTTTAACGGCACGGTATACAAGTGGATGTCTTCAGGTGATACCACCTTTGAAGTCGGCTTCCTCATCGACCGTCTGACCGTGATGATGATGCTGGTGGTGACCTTCGTTTCGCTCATGGTGCATATCTACACTATCGGCTACATGGAAGAGGATCCCGGTTACCAGCGCTTCTTCAGCTACATCTCGCTGTTCACCTTCTCCATGCTGATGCTGGTGATGGCCAACAACTTCATGCAACTGTTCTTCGGTTGGGAAGCGGTGGGCCTGGTGTCCTACCTGCTGATCGGTTTTTGGTACACGCGCCCCACGGCGATCTATGCCAACCTGAAAGCGTTTCTGGTCAACCGCGTGGGGGACTTCGGTTTCCTGCTGGGGATCGGCCTGGTGCTGATGGTGTTTGGCACCCTGGATTACCAGTGGGTATTCAACAATGCCCACCGTTACGTGAATGACATGGCTCCCATTCCCGGCATGTCGGTGGGATTGCTGACCGCAATCTGTATCCTGCTGTTCATCGGCGCGATGGGCAAGAGTGCGCAGTTCCCGCTGCATGTCTGGTTGCCCGATTCGATGGAAGGCCCGACCCCGATCTCCGCGTTGATCCACGCGGCAACCATGGTGACCGCCGGTATCTTCATGGTGGCGCGCATGTCGCCGCTGTTTGAATTGTCCGAGACCGCGCTGTCCTTTGTGATGGTCATCGGCGCGATCACCGCGCTGTTCATGGGCTTCCTCGGCGTCATTCAGAACGACATCAAGCGCGTGGTGGCGTATTCCACCTTGTCGCAACTCGGCTACATGACCGTGGCGCTGGGCGCCTCGGCCTACTCGGTGGCGGTGTTCCACCTGA
>CAYOJU010000544.1:0-1303 GCA_964404355.1 uncultured Sideroxydans sp.
GCGGAGACGATCCGCATAGTCGGCCTTGTTGGTGGTGATGCAGCCGCCGTCACCCAGCACGGTGAGGTTCTTCGAGGGGAAGAAGCTGAACGCACCGAAGTCGCCCATGCTGCCGACGGTCTTGCCCTTATACTTGGCACCCTGCGCCTGCGCGCAGTCTTCGATCACCCAGAGCTTGTTCTTCTTGGCGATGGCCAGCAAGCGGTCGTTATCGATCGGGTGACCATACAGATGCACGCCAATGATACCAACGGTGCGCGGCGTGATGAGGGATTCGACGTGGTCGAGATCCATGACGAAGGTTTCATCAATATCCGCAAACACCGGCTTCGCGCCGAGGTGGATCAACGGTTCCATCGAGGGGAACGCCGTGTGGCTGGGCACAATGATTTCATCGCCCGGTCCAATGCCTTGCAGTTGGTGCAGGAGATAAACGATCATCGTCCAGGAACTGCCCAACACGCACTGGCTGGTGCCGGTGTGCGCGGCGAGTTCGGCCTCAAACGCGGTGGACTCTTTGCCGAGAATATACTGGCCGGAACGGATGGCCCGCAATGCGGCCTCTTCCACTTCGGCATTCACGAAACATTTCGATAACGGGATTTTGCTCATAATAAAAAATCGTTCTCTCCGGCGATCCGAAAACGTCCCGCCAATTTCGCCGGTGAAGCCGACGAGACCACGGGAGCGAAATGCAGCTCGCTCAGGTTGTTTATTTACAGTTGGACAGCTTTGCCGGTTTTCACGGATTCCAGCGCGGCATTCAGCACGCGCACGGCATCGTAGCCGGACCACGCATCGGCGCGCGGCGCGGTGCGGGTTTTGATGGAATCAATGAACGCGCGGAGTTCCGCCTGCAACGGCTCTTCCGGCGGGCATTCGATCTGGTGCACGGCACCTTCGATACCCTTGAAATCCTTCCCTTCGGGAACGTGCTTGTTCTCGTAGGTCTTGATCTTGTACTGCGCCACATTGTAATCGCACACGGCGCTCAATTTGTCACCGCAAACAATGACTTCGCGGAATTTTCCGGGGATGAAATAATCATTTTCCACCGTCACCCAGGTTTTGCCATGGGCGGTCTCGTATTCGAGCGAAACCAGCGAAACGTCATCCATGCCGCGCCCCATGAAATCATGATGGATCGCGAGCACGCTCTTGGGCAGAGCCCCGAGAATGAAATTGAACAAATCGACGAAGTGAATGCCGTCGGCAAACATCACGCCGCTGTCATTGCGCGGGCGCTTGAAGCCGCCGAAATGGCCGCGCATCATGTTCACCTTGCCAAATTCACCATTCTGCA
>CAYOJU010000545.1:0-1299 GCA_964404355.1 uncultured Sideroxydans sp.
ATGACCGAGAAGCCGGATAACGGCGATATCGTGGCACAGCAGGCCGTTCCCATCCTGCCCAACGATACGGCGCATGAAGTGTTTCAGAAGGTCACCATCGCCGCGGAAATGGCATTGAACAATGTTTTGCCTGCGCTGCTGGCCGGCAAGGCACCGGCGGTGAAGCAGGATCTGAGCAAAGGCGCCTATTTTGGCGGCCGCAAGGCGGAAGACGGCATCATCGACTGGTCACAGTCGGCCCTGGAGATACATAACCTGGTGCGTGCGGTGGCACCGCCGTATCCCGGGGCGATGACGCAAGTGATGGGCAAGGCGATGCGTATTTTGCAGACGCTGAAGGCCAAAGAGGCGGCGTCCGGCAAAGAACAAGCGGCCTTCTATGTCAAGGAAGGCAAGGCCTATGCAATCTGCGGTAGCGGTGTGCTGCGTGTAGTGCGCTTCGAACTGGACGGGGTGGAAATGACCGCGGCGGAGTTTGCAGCGAAGTACGGCACGGCAAAATTTGAATTCAATCGTTGAGGAAATAAAAATGAAGAAAGTCCTGATTCTCGGTGTGAACGGCTTTATTGGTCACCATCTGTCCAACCGCATTCTGGCCACCACCGACTGGGAAGTCTATGGCATGGACATGAGTACCGACCGCATCAGCGACCTGATCGGCAAGCCGCGTTTCCATTTCTTTGAAGGCGACATCACCATCAACAAGGAGTGGGTCGAGTACCACGTCAAGAAGTGCGACGTGATCCTGCCGTTGGTTGCCATTGCGACGCCGGCCACTTACGTCAAACAACCGCTGCGCGTGTTCGAGCTGGACTTTGAAGCCAACCTGCCCATCGTGCGTGCCTGCGTGAAGTACAACAAACACCTGGTGTTCCCCTCGACCTCGGAAGTCTACGGCATGTGCCACGACGAGGAATTCGACCCGGAAAACTCCGAACTGATCTGCGGCCCGATCAACAAGCCGCGCTGGATCTACTCCAACTCCAAGCAACTCATGGATCGCGTGATCTGGGGTTACGGCATGCAGGACAATCTGAACTTCACCCTTTTCCGTCCGTTCAACTGGATCGGCGCAGGCCTGGATTCGATCAATACACCGAAGGAAGGCAGCTCGCGCGTGGTGACCCAGTTCCTCGGTCACATCATCCGCGGCAACAACATCAGCCTGGTTGACGGCGGCCACCAGAAACGCGCTTTCACCTACATCGACGACGGCATCGACGCGCTGATGAAAATCATCGACAACAAGAACGGCATCGCTACCGGCAAGATCTACAACATCGGCAACCCGACCAACAA
>CAYOJU010000546.1:0-1298 GCA_964404355.1 uncultured Sideroxydans sp.
TCGAAGCCGGGCGTGATCGGGGTGCCGAGTTCGGCGCTGAGTGCCTCGGCGCGCGCGATCACTTCCTGCGGATCGGAAATGTCGGCCGGGGTGATCTTGTTCATCACATCGGCGGCGGTGTAGCCTAGCATGCGCTCGGCACCGACGTTGAAAATCTGGATCACGCCCTTGGCATCGGTGGCGATACTGGAAAAGTTTGCGCTGTTGAAAATCGCGCTCTGCAATGCACCCGCCTTGAGCAGCGCCTCTTCTGCCTGCTTGCGCGCCGTGTTGTCGGTGCCAATCAGCAGGTAGCCGATAATGCCTTCCTGCGCATCGCGTAGTGCGGTGACCGATACCACTGCCGGAAAGCGGCTGCCGTCCTTGCGGATGTATGTGAGTTCGTAAATATCCTCAATGCCGCGCGAAGCCTTGAATACCAGTGCCTCGAAGCCCGGGGTGATCGGGGTGCCGAGTTCGGCGCTCAACGATTTGGCGCGCGCGATCACTTCCTGCGGGTCGGAGATATCGGCCGGGGTGATCTTGTTCATCACATCGGCGGCGGTGTAGCCCAGCATGCGCTCGGCACCGACGTTGAAAATCTGGATCACGCCCTTGGCATCGGTGGCGATACTGGAAAAGTTTGCGCTGTTGAAAATCGCGCTCTGCAATGCACCCGCCTTGAGCAGCGCCTCTTCTGCCTGCTTGCGCGCCGTGTTGTCGGTGCCAATCAGCAGGTAGCCGATAATGCCTTCTTGCGCATCGCGCAACGCGGTGACCGATACCACTGCCGGAAAACGGCTGCCATCCTTGCGGATATAGGTCAGCTCGTAAATATCCTCGATACCGCGGGAAGCCTTGAATACCAGCGCCTCGAAGCCGGGTGTAATGGGCGTACCCAGTTCGGCGCTCAAGGCCGCAGCTCGTGCAATGACCTCATGCGGATCGGAAATATCAGCCGGGGTGATTTTGTTGATAACGTCTGCAGCCGTAAAACCCAGCATGCGCTCGGCGCCGACGTTAAAAATCTGGATCACGCCTTTTTCGTCAGTGGCAATGCTGGAAAAGTTGGCACTATTGAGAATTGCATTCTGCAATGCGCCGGTTTTAAGCAATGATTCCTGGGTATTAAGCCATGCTTCCTGACTTCGAACATCGGTGATGAAAGCTGAATGGGAACCAGTGGAATCGCCGAAATCTTTATTCATGACAGACCTTTACTTGAGTGCGAATGAGTCAGCGGAAATTATTGTGCAAGTGTGCTGAATCATAGGGTTTTGCCGCGCCTCATACCGTGCGGCTACGCACATAGGAAGTCA
>CAYOJU010000547.1:0-1296 GCA_964404355.1 uncultured Sideroxydans sp.
CTTATGACTCCATTATTATTAGTTAGCCTAAATATTATGCACGCACGCACGCATGCATGCATGCATGTTCTTGTATCGGTGGGCAACCGCTTGGGCGTTAATCATGTCCAACAAGTCCAAAATAATTCATGTAGCCTTATGACCCCATTATAAGTTAGCCTTTGCAATTATGTATGTAGGCATGTATGCATGCATGTCATGGGCAAGCGGAAATTTTTTAGTGTATGCATCCATGCATGTGACGGGCAAGCGGATTTTTTTTTGGAAACATGCATGCATGCATGTGACGGGCAAGCGGAAATTTTTTTGTGTATGCATGCATGCATGTCATGGGCAAGTGACGAGCAAGCGGAAATTTTTGAATTTTCTTTGAATTGTTTAAATTTTTTTGAAGTTTCTTTGAATTTTTGGAATTTTTTTTTATTTTTTTGATTTTTTGGATTTTTTGAAATTTTTGAATTTTTTGTAAATTTTTGAAGTTTTTGTGAATTTTTTAATTTTTTTTTTAATTTTTTAATTTTTTTTATTTTTTTGAATTTTTTTAATTTTTTTGAACTTTTGAATTTTTTTTGAATTTTTGAAATTTTTTTGAATTTTTAAAAATTTTGAAGTTTTTTTGATTTTTTGAAATTTTTTTGATTTTTTGAAATTTTTGAAGTTTTTGTGAATTTTTAAATTTTTTTGAATTTTTGAAATTTTACTGAATTTTTTTGAATTTTTTGAATTTTTGAAAATTTTATGAATTTTTGAAATTTTTGAAGTTTTTTTGAATTTTTGAAATTTTTTTGATTTTTTGAAATTTTTTTGATTTTTTGAATTTTTTTTGATATTTTGAAATTTTTTTAAATTTTTTTGAATTTTTTTTATTTTTTGAATTTATCTTGATTTTAAATATTTTTTCTGATTTTTTGGAATTTTTTTGAATTTTTTACATGGGGGATTTTGACATTGGGGATTTTCAGGGGGTGGTAACCCTGGGCGTGTCTAGGGCCTCAAAATGCATATTCCCCTATAGGGGGGCAAGGTTTTCAAAATGGGTGCCCCCTCATGTACATGCCCATGGGTGTACATGGCCCCGTCGGATGCCCCGTCGGTGCCCCAGCCGGTGAAAAATGGCCCGAAAACAGTCCAGCGGCAAGCGGAAGCGGCAAAAATGACACGAAAACAGTCCAACGGGGCAAAATGTTAGCGGAAGCGGCCAAGCGTTACCCGAAAACAGTCCAGCGGCAAGCGGAAGCGGCCCAGCGGCAAGCGGAAGTGGCAAAAGTGACCCGAAAACAGTCCAGCGGGGCAAAA
>CAYOJU010000548.1:0-1292 GCA_964404355.1 uncultured Sideroxydans sp.
CTTCCCCGGGGTGTAAGTGTTTGACCCCTAGATGAGATGTAATTGTTTGATCTCTAGATAAGGCGTAATTGTTTGGCCTTTATGATTCCCAACAAGTGGTATCAGAGCCTTCCTATGCCGAAGGATTAGGTCTTTAAGGGTCTAGAGAGAATTAGGAATTGATTGATTTTTCATCGATTTTGTTGAATTTTTCTTGATTTTCTTGATCTGAAAATTTATGTTTGGAAGCACAAAACTTGTTTATGATTAAGATCCTAATTGCTCAGATTTTAAGTTATAAGTTTGGTTAGGGTTTGCTCGAAGATTTCCATTTGAAATCGCAAAATCCTAATCAAGATTCGGTCTTGGAATGGTTATGTGGCCTACCATGGCACGCATGAAATTCCGCAAGCCATTAATTTGGCAATTTTCTGGGAAATTTTGGAATTAGGGTTTTGGAAAGTTTATTTTATTTTAATAAACTTTCTAAAATGAAATTTACAAAATTAGAAAGAAATTTCTAAATTTGAAAGGTTATTTAAGGTGCTTCCAATTTTAAAATCTCTCTCTAGATCGTGTCATAATTCAACATACCAAATGCAATTATTTTGGGGTTTTCCAAGATATATATAATTTTTGGGTGTAGTGCGGACGCAATTATCCTCAATACATCCGCACTAGACACGGGAAAATCCTGAAAAATAAATGCAATTGTTATGGTGCAATTATATTTATTTTTATTGCAATTTTATTTAAAGATTAAGTTATAGATTGTGATTCTTACAAAGGCATTGTAAATTGTATATATATTTTGAATTGATTAATTGAGTCATTATTGTACCCTCCGGTGCCTCTTTTGACAAGATTGATCAAGTTCGTTGTATAAAAGGAATTTATGTGTACATTCAATGGAAGCAATCATTAATCGGCCCTCCGGAAGATAGTGATTGTTGAAATTTTATGTACAATTTAGTAATATTAAAGTATAGTGATGATTATTGTGATTAAAACATGTGTCAATAATGTCGGCCCTCCGGAAGACATGTTTTCGATATGTTATTGAATCATCAATACTTTATTATTGCGCCAAAGTATCATAAGAAGTTAATTCTTTTGCCCTCCGGTAATCAATTAATGGAAACCGATACTTTGTTAAGATGGTAGTGTCTAGCCTTTGTTTGAACATAATTTATAAAATTCAGAATTTAGTTTACTAAATCGTGGTTGTTTTGTGTGTTTTTTGTTCGTATTTTTCAGCTAGCATTACTACTAGCCTAAAAGACATTCCGATGTTAAATGGTACCAATTTCAAG
>CAYOJU010000549.1:0-1285 GCA_964404355.1 uncultured Sideroxydans sp.
TTTTTTTTTTTTTTTTTTTTTTTTGCAGAACCAACTTTGAAAAAAAAAATAGTATCAGGATCGGTTTTTTATAAAAAACCGATCCTGATACTATTTTTTTTTCAAAGTTGGTGGTGCCAAAAAAAAAAAATTAGTATCAGGATCGGTTTTTTATAAAAAACCGATCCTGATACTATATATAAGAAAAATCACTGAGGTAAACCCCACTCATATTGATGGTCTATCAACCATCAAACGGCTACCATTTATTTTCTTTTCTGTTTGGTAATGCATGTACACGGATAAATATTAAGAAAAATGTGAAAAATATAAAAATTATTTATTTGTGTTTGTATGGCCAAATCAACTCTACTATGATCAATTTTGTACAATTTTATTATTATTAATGGCATCAAATTGTTAAATGGAATGCAGACCGTTCATTTCTGCATGATCATCCAACGGTGGGTCTGTAATTAAATGACATGTAATAATTTTTAAAATGATCAAGATATAACATGGAACATTAATAACGTAAAAGTGCCGAAGGCCCGACAACTGTAAGTTTTGATCCAACGTAAACTATTTACGGCCGTGCGATGTTGCTATATTGTTTTGCTTTGATGAACTAGTAAACGAATCCCGAATTGTATCAAATTTTATAATGGTGAAATTAATATGACATTCTTTCATTTTAACGGTTCCGATCGACCAAATGCTAATGTTCGTATTCGTTCCTTCACAACCCCACACAACAAGGGTTCAAGTCCTATGTATATTATTATATGGCACAAGTCATTGATGCATCATGCATGATTGTATAAAAAAATTCAATAGTCAAAATGACTTCAAAATGAAATATCAATGTCAAATAATTAATTATATTATCACATAAATTTTAATAATATAAATTACATTAATTTTCATCAAAAAAAATTTATAATTGAACCATATGCCATATACAACAGCCATATATATATTCTATTAATCACCACACTAATTACATATAACACAAATGCCTAATTACATATACTTCTCAATATTAAAATTACAAACATAAATATTTTAAAATATTGAAAAAAAACTAATTATAAAATGAAATTTGCTATCTCAATTTTGAAGCTGTCACTGTGCCAATTTGCTTTTAATCCGAACAGAGCATTTTAGACTACATACAGCGCACCACACAAAGTTGGTTCTACAAAAAAAAAAAATAGTATTAGGATTGGTTATTTGAAATAACGGATTCTAATACTATTTTTTTTTTCAAAGTTGGTTCTGCAAAAAAAAAAAAAAAAAAAAAAAA
>CAYOJU010000550.1:0-1283 GCA_964404355.1 uncultured Sideroxydans sp.
CATCTTAAAAAATAGTAAAAAAATTCCAAAAAATATAAAATTTCATCCCTAATCAAATGTTCAATCACTCCATCGCTATTATAAATGTTCAATCCAAACAACATTTAAATGTGAAAATTTTACTATTAAAATCCGTATACTTTACGAGTGATGCATCTACATGTTAAAATTTTAAACATTTCAATTAATTTAGTATAAAGTCAATCGGTCAAAATTAGAATGTTAATAAATTAATTTTAATGCATTCATTTTTTTTAACATTTTTTGAAAATACATCCTATACATTATTATCTAAATTAAAATTAATATATTTGTTTGAAATGAAATGAATACTCGTTCTAAATTGAATTGAACGTTCATGTAAATCGAAAATAATTTTTATTCAATTTTCTGAAAATTTTATCAGAAAAATAACATTTTTGCCAATTGAAAGTTTCATTAACTTATAAATCACTAGGAAACGGTAGCTTCATCATCTTTTATAATCTTAATAATTACAAAAACTTTGATCTACAAAAAAAGTTATGCAGGTAGAAATTTAGTATACGATGCACACTTGTAAGCAATAAATAATGCATTGATTAATAAATTCTTGATTCAATGTTGTATACATGCATACATGTATACATGCAAAAAAAATTAAATTTGCCTCACAAGTGACATGTATACATGCAAAAAAAATTAAATTTTTTATTCAATGTTGTATATAGTCATGTGATAAAAAAATGAATGCATTAAAATTATAAATCTTTTAATTTTGACCTCTTAACTTTATATTAAATTAATTCTAAAATGTTAACTTTTTTTATGTAGGCACATCGCTCGTAAGTTAGATCAGTTTATGAAACTTTTTAAATTCGTCGTTCGAAACCAATCTGATAGGCGATATGTTTCATAATTCAATTAATAAAAAAAAGTTTAACGAACTTATAAACACCCCAGTGTTACTCACAAATTAATATATAAAAGTCACAAAATCATTGGTTGAAGTCAACTAAATTTTTCAAATTACACCTAAGCATTTCGATCGAGTCGAGAAAATCAACAACCCGCACTCGATAATTAATCAATTCAAGTCTAATCGAATCACATTAATCAATTCAACTCTAATTGATTCAATTCACAATACAACCCTCCATATTATTTAATTTTATCAATAACCCCTCTATTTAATTTTACCAATAACCATCCATAACATAATTCGATCGAGTCGGGAAAATCAACAACCCGCACTCGATAATTAATCAATTCAAGTCTAATCGAATCACATTAATCAATTCAAC
>CAYOJU010000551.1:0-1283 GCA_964404355.1 uncultured Sideroxydans sp.
CGGCCAAAAGCGGAAGTTCGAGGCTGCCCTCCAATTCGGTATCTAGTTTACGTTAGGCGAACCATATGGAATTACCCAACGCATACGGTCAATTTCGGAATCAAATTCCATTTGATGAGATTAGCTTTGGTTATTCCGGCATCGAACTGTTCCCACTCGAAACAATCGGATCAGAGCAAACCGGATATTCAGTTGATCCCACAGGGCAATCGCTTTGCACCAATGAACCAGGCTCCTGGAAATCCGCATGGGTTGTGATCGGGCGTGATTCGTGTGTGGGTGACCCAATTATCTTGGACTCTGCTTCAGTAGACCATATGGTTCTCACCGCGGCATATGGTGAAGGACAATGGAATCCCTATCCTATTTCAGTTTCAATAGTGGCCTTTCAAGCCACCCTTCAGGCGGTTGCTCAAATTGCATGCGGCCGAGAATCCCCTGTGGCCATTGAACATAACCCTCTGCCGGATGAATTGCGAGACGCAACGCTATCAGCCATATCAGCGCTTAATCCAGGAATTGACATCGACTACTGGGAGTGTTTCCTTGAAAACGAGTGACCAGTGCCTATGAGGTGGGACGCGGACGTTTGTGCCGGCAAAACCAAACGAGCAGAATATGACTATAAGAAATAGTATCTGGCGACTTCACATCTGCGGTAATAAGTATCTTGGTTTGATACCCCATGATCTTGACTACTTCCAAACCCACTTTGTTGGCAAGACGATGCCTGAAGATTGGCCTCCGCCACCCATTGAGTTAAGCGGAAAAAGCAAAAAGATTCCAGACTTCATGAGCTGGATGACGAGCGCACCAGTCATATCGGAAAAAGCCAAGTTAGCTCTTGAACCTATACTTAACGGGTATGCACAATTTCTCCCCTTTCTTGATATTAAAGGGAAGAAGTTCTATGCGATGAATGTCACTCATGTTGAAACACATCTGTTGGATATTGAGAAATCAGTGATTCTTTATAGCACTGCTGAGCCGAAAGTCGCACTCATGTTGAAGCAAGCGTATTTTGTTGAACCATTACCATCAAATTTGCCGCCCATATTCAAAATTACTATTTCTACTGACGATGTACGAGGGGAAATTTTCGTTACAAAGAAATTTGCGGAAATTATGATAGAACGCAAGTTGACTGGCTTAGCTTTAGCCGATCCGCAGCAGAATGGTTTGAAATTGTTAATGGACGGAAAATCTCAAAACGTTGTGCTGGGAGTTATTGAATAAATTTGAACGTCCGGTTTCGGGAAATCGCAATGTCTCTTGTGGGTTAG
>CAYOJU010000552.1:0-1282 GCA_964404355.1 uncultured Sideroxydans sp.
CAAAGTTTCGAATACACCAGCGGGACAGTGTTGGCGACGCAAGTGGGTACCATGTCCGGCAGTTACAGGATGCAAGTTGTGGATGGCGGAGAGTTTACCGTTCCCATCCCGCAGTTCGTGCTGAGTGTTCCGCGCGTGCTGCACTAAGTGAAGAAAGCAGAGATGATTAATAGCAAGTCGGTTTGGCTGGTCTTGGTGTTCAGTGTGTGGATTGCGGCGTGTCAGATTACTCCTCCCCCAGTTGAGATCAAACCCCCGGTGGTTGGCAAAACCTTCCCCGATTTCATGGTCAGCAAATGGGCGATGTTGCCGGATTGGCCCACGCAGGATCTGGCCGCTGCGTGGCCGGCCATGCAGCAAAGCTGCCGCGCACTTCGTTACAAGCCTGTGTGGCTGCCTATCTGTGCCGCAGCGGCAAAAGTGGACAGCGACGATGCGGCGGCACAACGCGCCTTTTATGAAACCTGGTTCACGCCTTATCAAGTGTTCAACCCGGACGGTACCGACACCGGGCTGATTACCGGCTATTACGAACCGCTGCTCAAAGGCAGCCGCAAACGCAGCAAGCGTTTCGCCTATCCCATCTACGGGCCGCCGGAGGATATGCTCGAGGTGGATATGGGCGATCTCTATCCGCAGTTTCGGGGGCAGAACGTGCGCGGACGTTTACAGGGCAAGCGCGTCGTGCCGTATTTCAACCGTGCCGAAATCGATGCCGGATTGGCTCCTGCGCTGAAAGGCCGCGAACTGTTCTGGGTCGAGAATCCAATCGAACTTTTCTTCCTGCAAATACAGGGTTCCGGACGGATCGAACTGGAAGACGGCACGCGGGTGAAGATCGGCTATGCCGAGCAGAATGGCCACAGCTACGCATCCATTGGCAGAAAGCTCATCGATATGGGCGAACTCAAGCCGGAAGAAGCGTCCATGCAGGGCATCAAGAACTGGGCCGATAAGCATCCCGAGCGGCTGTTGGTATTGCTGGGACAGAATCCAAGCTACGTCTTTTTCCGTGAACAGCCGGACACGCTCTCCGCACCGCTCGGCGCGTTGAATGTGCCGCTTACCGAGGAGTACAGCATTGCCGTCGATCAGCACACCATCCCGCTCGGCGTGCCGGTGTTCCTTGCCACCACACGACCGAACACCTCCGAGCCGCTCAATCGCCTGATGTTTGCGCAGGACACCGGCGGCGCGATCAGGGGCGCGGTGCGGGCGGATTTCTTCTGGGGCTTTGGCGAGATCGCTGCCGTGCGTGCGGGGAGCATGAAGCAATCGGGGA
>CAYOJU010000553.1:0-1281 GCA_964404355.1 uncultured Sideroxydans sp.
CGGATTAGGGCGAGGAGAACGACATGGACAGGCTGATCTACACCGCGATGACAGGCGCTTCGCACACCCTGCAGCAGCAGGCAGCGGTGTCGCAGAACCTGGCCAACGTCAACACGCCGGGATTTCGTTCGACCATCGATGCTTTTCGCAGTGTGCCGCTGGTGGGCGAAGGTTTGCCTACACGCGCATTCGTGGTCGATTCGACTGCGGGCACTGATTTCACACCTGGTGTGATACAGGGCACCGGACGCGAACTTGATGTGGCCATAGACGGCAAAGGCTGGATCGCGGTGCAGGACGCCAACGGCAACGAGGCGTACACGCGCAACGGCAGTTTAAAGCTGACGCCGGAAGGCATTCTGCAGACCAATAGCGGGCTGAATGTGATGGGCGATTCCGGGCCGATCACTATTCCGCCTGATACCGGGGTGACGATCGCCAAGGATGGCACCATCTCGACTGTGCCCAGCCAGTCGCAGGCGGCCCAAGTGGTGGTGGTTGGCCGCCTCAAACTGGTCAACCCGCCGGAAGATCAATTGGTGCGTGGCGAGGATGCTCTGTTCCGCACCAAAGACGGCAACCCAGCCGATGCCGACGCCAATTTGACGGTAGTTTCGGGAAGTCTGGAAGGCAGCAACACGAATATGGTGGAGTCGATGGTGAACATGATCACACTGGCGCGCCAATTCGACATGCAGATGAAGATGCTGCAAACGGCAGACGATAATGCCAAATCAGCCAGCAGCGTACTCAGCGTCACCGGTTAAATTTTTTAAAGGATACTCATCATGATTCGCTCCCTGTGGATTGCCAAGACCGGTCTGGAAGCACAACAGACGCAGATGGATGTGATCTCCAACAATCTCGCCAACGTCAGCACAAACGGCTTCAAACGTTCGCGCGCTGTGTTCGAAGATTTGCTGTACCAGAATCTGCGCCAGCCCGGCGCGCAGTCGTCGCAACAGACGCAGATTCCTTCCGGTTTGCAGATCGGTACCGGCGTGCGCCCGATCGCAGCCGAACGCATTCATACCCAGGGCAATCTGCAACAAACCAGCAACCAACTGGACGTGGCGATTCAGGGTGCCGGTTTCTTCCAGATACTGCAGCCGGACGGCACGACGGCATACACCCGTGACGGTTCTTTCCAGACTGACAGTCAGGGACAGATCGTCACTGCCAACGGTTTCGTGGTGCAGCCCGCAATCACCATCCCGGCCAATGCGACCTCGGTCACCATCGGTCAGGATGGTGTGGTCACTATCACACAGGCAGGTGCTG
>CAYOJU010000554.1:0-1272 GCA_964404355.1 uncultured Sideroxydans sp.
CGGAATTGGAAAAGCTCGCGGCGGAAAATGAAAACATTCACCTGCACGTCTGCTACAGCAAGCCGGATGCGCAAGCTGTCAAAGGCCGGGATTATCAACATGAAGGCCGCGTCAGCATTGAGCTTTTGAAGGAATTGTTGCCGTCGAACAACTTTGAATATTACCTGTGCGGCAATGGTGCCTTCATGAAAAGCATCACTGACGGCCTCGAAGCGTGGGGGGTGCCGGATAAGGACGTTTATTTTGAGGCGTTCGGCCCCGCGACGGTGAAGAAAAAAACCGTGGCGCCCACCAGCGAGGAAACCACGCACCTGGCCAGGATCAACGTCACCTTTGCGCGCTCCAATAAGACCGTCCGCTGGGAGCCCATCGCGGAAAACCTCCTGGAATTTGCCCGGTCACAGGGCATCAAGATTGATTCCGGCTGCTGCGCGGGCAGTTGCGGTTCGTGTGTTGTGGCGATCAAATCGGGCGAGGTGGATTATCTCAAGCAGCCCGACGCGCCACCGGATGCCGGCACCTGTCTGACGTGCGTTTGCCGGCCCAAAAAACATTTGGTTCTCGACGCCTGAAATGCCTGCCGCCCCCACCATTCTCGAACGTCCGCAGCGCTGGGACGCCGCGTTTGACGCGAACATGACGGACGTCATGCTAGATCGGTTGCTGGCCACCGCGCCGTTCCGCGACATGGATGCCGGGAAATTTCCCCGGCGTACGCCGCTCCGCGAAATCCTGCGCAATGACGCGCGTGTCCTGCGCTTTCGTCGGGGCGAAATCATTGTGCGGCAAGGGGATTACGGCACCTCGGCGTTTCTCATATTAAGCGGTGCCACCCGCGTGGTGCTGAAACCGGATCTCGCGCCCGCGCTACTGGGCCGGCAGGCGCGTGGCAAAAAAGGCCTGTTCCGCACCCTGGCCCAGCTCTGGAACGGCCTGCGCCCGCCGGAAAGTTTTGCGTCCGGCCAGCGCGGGGAACCTGCCGGTCTGGGTGCCCGGTCCGATGCCGCCGAAGCCCGCGTTTTTCTTCAGGATATTCCCCGCATTCTGGACGAACATCGCACCGCCGAAATGACGGCCGGGGAATTTTTTGGCGAGATCGCCGCGCTCAGCCGCATGGCGCGCACGTCCACGATTTTCGCCGATACCGACGAGGCCGAGCTGCTGGAAATCCGCTGGCAGGGCCTGCGGGACCTGATGAAATATGATGACGCCTTGCGCGCACATATCAACCAGACTTACCGCGAACGCGCCCTGGCCTCGTATCTCCGCGCC
>CAYOJU010000555.1:0-1271 GCA_964404355.1 uncultured Sideroxydans sp.
CAGGTAAGGTTGAAATGGCGAGGTAAGAGCTCACCGCGCTGGTGGCAACATCAGTGGCAGGGTAAACCCCATCCGGAGCAAGACCAAATAGGCTGGCTATGACGTTGCTCGCGTCGCCAGCGGGTAGGTTGCTTGAGCGTCAGGTAACGAAACGCCTAGAGGAATGACTGTCCACGACAGAACCCGGCTTACCGGCTAGCTTCACCTCTTTCTGAAATTCAGCCCCGAATCCTGTTTATTCTCAGCATATGCCACCGCAAACACGGACCGGGAAAGTAAACGGTCCCGTGGTGCCTGGGGGTATCGGTGGTACAGGGAGGATTGGAATTGACTTTGATAGAGCATGCTCTACTGACATGTCGAATGAGGGATCGCCGCTTCCCTCTTCAATCCGGATCGTCTCGAATTTTCCATCTGCCGAAAAACGAAGTGCGACTGTCACTTCCGGATTTTCCATTTGTACATGTTGCTGGACAAGATTTTGGCGAATCAGGAACGCAACCCGCTGGATGTATTTGCTTTGCTCAAGCTGGTAATCCGACGCGGGGTCGGCGAACACCCGAATCGGAGAGGTGAGGCATGTGAGTGTCAGAAGGAATGCCAGAATGGATCGCATGGTGTTCTCCATTGAATCAAGTGATTTGAAAGTCGCCTGTCCGGCGACGCAATTATGCAAAATTTATCCAAACAATTTCGCGGTGAGGAATATAACAATATCCGAATTTCCGTTCGTACCTTACTCGAACCCCGGAACAGTGGCAATCAGCCAGAATATCCGACCTTCCATCACAAACGACTTTAGCTTGCCAATGCAATCCATTGCTTTTTAAGCACATTTGTTTTGCATTAACTAAGTGTGCTAACTCATTGTCCCGTAAAGAGAAATCCCATTTTCATGCTTGACCACCCCTTGTTTTTTCAATATAGTGGGCATAGGTGGTAAAAAGTGGGTAAAGGTGGGGAAACGGGATGTTCCAAGGGGCAACGCAACTTAATCTGGATAGCAAGGGCAGGCTCGCGATACCGGCGCGGTATCGCGACATGTTGCTTGCGCATTGTGCAGGTCAGCTAGTGCTGACTGCCGATGCCGACGGTTGCCTGCTGGTCTATCCGCAACCCGAGTGGCAGCCCATCCGCGAAAAATTGATGAAGCTCTCCGCATTTGATCCGCGCATCCGCGCGCTGCAGCGTTTCCTGGTTGGTCATGCTGAAGATACGGTGATGGATGCCGCAGGCCGTGTGCTGGTATCGCCCACGTTGCGTGCTTATGC
>CAYOJU010000556.1:0-1267 GCA_964404355.1 uncultured Sideroxydans sp.
GGTTTACCCCTCTATTAGCGGCAGATATACGCTGAACGTTGCCCCTTTCCCTGGTTCGGAAAAACAGTTGATGAAACCCTTGTGCTGCTTGACGATGCCGTAGGCCATGGAAAGGCCGAGGCCGGTCCCTTTCCCCACCTCCTTGGTGGTAATTCCAAGTTGCATTCAAGTTGTCATTAATTTATACTCTCGGCATGGAGGTGAGCCATGGCGAGAACAGTTTGTATCAGCGATATCGAAGTTGCTCAAGCACGTCTTCTTCGGGAACAAGCAAAGTCAGCTTCGGAGCTGCGCAAGGCTTTGTCAGTGTTGTTAATAGCTGAGCTCGGTCTTGACTCTGACAAAGCGGCGGATATTCTTGGAACAAGCAAAAGAACTGTCTTTCGCAATCGACGTAATATTTGCAGTCAAGATGGCACTTCTTGTAAAACCTGGGGAGGCCGTCGGAACTGCATTATGACCATTGAAGAGGAACGTGAATTCCTGTCTCAATGGGCTGATTCAGCAACAGCAGGACAAGTTCTCTCTGTCCCGCCCATACATGCTGCACTGGTGAAACGCTTGGGTCACGCAACTCCTACTTCAACAACATATCGCCTACTGGCGCGACATGGTTGGCGCAAGGTTCAGCCCGATACGAAACATCCTAAAAGTGATCCGGTTGCTCAGGAGGAGTTCAAAAAAAACTCCCCGAAATTGTGGATGCCGCCTGCCTGAAAAATGAGGACGGCCTTCCAGTCCGATTGATGTTTCAAGATGAGGCACGCTTTGGTCGGATGAGTGATCCCCGTGCTTGCTGGGCTCCTGCACCACACCGACCAGTGGTAAACTTAGCTCTGATCCGTGAATATCGGTATGAGTACGCCGCCATAAGCCCTTGGGATGGCAGCCTTGATTACATGACCTGCGAAAAGATGAACACAGAAAACATGAGCTTTTTTCTGGAGCAGGTCAGCAAATCTCATCATGACGATTTTATTATCATGGTGCTGGATGGGGCATCCTCACATAAAAGTAAGGATCTCAAAATCCCGGGAAACGTTTCTCTTGTACTGCTGCCGCCGTATTCACCGGAACTGAACCCAGCCGAACAGATCTGGAACGTACTACGACGAAACTACTTTGCAAATCGTGTATTCGATTCCTTGGATGCCGCAACTGAACAAGCAGAGCACGGCTTAACACAAATGGCATCAGATAAACCGAGCATGAAGAGCCTCTCGAATTGGCCATGGATTAATGCCATCTTGAAGGCTTAATGGAATTA
>CAYOJU010000557.1:0-1261 GCA_964404355.1 uncultured Sideroxydans sp.
GGACAAGTTCGATCTCGTCTATCCGCCTATCAGTATCGTGGCCGACTTGCCGGTGAGCGTGGTCGACAAGGTGGTGGACAAACGCGGCACGCGCAAAGTGGCCGAAGCCTATCTGCAATATTTGTACTCGCCGGAAGCGCAGGAACTCGCTGCTCAATTCGAACTGCGTCCGCGTGATGCAAAGGTTGCCAAGAAGTACGCGAGCACGTTGCCGGCTCTCAAATTATTCACTGTGGAAGAGGTATTCGGCAGTCTGAAACAGGCGCAGGCGGAACACTTCAAGGACGGCGGTATATTCGACCAGTTCTATATAAAGAAGTAGATTGTTTGTTTTACGGACAAAAAGGGCAGGTAACCGCCCTTTTTGCTCTATATTCCTTTTTATGCTATAGAAAGAATAATTATTCATTTTTATAGCTAAGTCTTGTTCTATAGACTGCATCCTTATCCAATAAAAGGAATAAGCGATGTCGCAGTTCAAGGCTCATACCGTGCTGCCCGGATTCAATCTGGCGCTGGGTTTTGCGGTGCTTTATCTCTCCTTGATCGTGCTGATCCCGCTGTCTTCGCTGTTCTTCAAGACGGCCGAGCTGGGGTTTGGCGGATTCTGGGGTGTCGTCACGAGCGACCGTGTCGTTGCATCCCTGCGTGTAACATTTTTAGCTTCGTTCATTGCCGCGGGTATCAACGCCGTCTTTGGCCTTTTGGTGGCCTGGGTGCTGGTGCGCTACACATTTCCCGGAAAACGTATCATCGATGCGCTGGTTGATCTCCCTTTCGCGCTACCCACGGCAGTAGCCGGCATCACGTTGGCAACGATCTACGCACCTAACGGCTGGATTGGTCACTACTTTGCCGAGCATGGAATCAAGATCGCATACACTCCGACGGGTATCGTGCTGGCGCTTACCTTTATTGGATTGCCGTTCGTGGTGCGTACGGTGCAGCCTGTACTGGCCGATGTCGAAGCCGAAGTTGAAGAAGCAGCTGCCAGTTTGGGTGCTGGCCGCTGGGATGTGTTTCGTCGGGTGATCTTTCCGGCGGTCTTTCCCGCGCTGCTCGCCGGTTTTGCGATGGCCCTGGCGCGCGCAATTGGCGAATACGGCTCGGTTATCTTCATCGCGGGCAACATGCCATATATCTCCGAGATCGCGCCGCTGCTCATCGTTTCCAAGCTGGAACAATATGACTATGCAGGAGCGACTGCGATTGCGATTGCCATGCTGGTGATCTCATTTACCCTGCTACTGATCATTAATGG
>CAYOJU010000558.1:0-1260 GCA_964404355.1 uncultured Sideroxydans sp.
CTAATTATATCTAATATAACTCTTGGTTTGTTTGAAGTGACATTCTATGTCCCGGCTCCTCAAACCTATGCCTCAAGGCCCAAAAACGTTTTGATAGCCTAGTTAAGTGAAACCAATTCTCTATATATAAGTATCCAACACTTATATCCTACCTCATTAAGATAACTAATGATACCTTGCTTTGGCAAGCCCATCAATTAGCGATCGAAACCTTGATAGGTTAGAGATTTTTGGAAAGGCATGAAACTCAATTTTTCTTTAAGGGACTTTGTTGTTTATTTTGAAAACATGCTATGTAATAAACAATTTAAATAATAACATGAGCCCAATTCATAAGTGGAATAGTATGATCCATGGCATGATAATCTCCATTGTAAGACTCCACTTGACAATAGCCACCATCCATCCTTCATGTAATCTTCTTTATTCTAACCAAAATAACTACTCTAATGGCAATAAAGAAAATACATACATGTCCTAATTTTAACGGTTCGTAGACCGTATAAATGATACATAATAAGCGACATGCAAGTCACTTTTAATTATATAATAAATTAATTCACGGGGCACCTTAGGCCGCATTTACACACATCATTCATTCATTCATTACAACATACACACACAAGGCAACGGGATCATACTATTCACATATTCCATAACTGCAAAACAAAGTTAGATATAGAATATATGGGCTCATGTATAAAACAATACAGTATATATTACTTAAACAATTTCTCTTCAGATTCATAAAATAATCATATATCAGAATCAGTCTAACTGATTCGGTTTTCATAAAACAGAACTTTCAGATTAATTTTAATTAACCTAAAATTCGAATCAATCCAACTGATTCAATTCTGTCAGAACAATCTAATTGATATGATTATTGAATTATTCCTTAACCCTCCCATAAACCGCTAAATTAATTCGTACAATTTTAATCAATCCAATCGATTAAATTGATACGTTAATCTAATTAACAATCAGAAATCCAGAATTAATTCTACACAAGTGGCTCTGATACCACTGAAGGGATTTCGGGCAGGTTATAGTGCAACAATTCGAAACAGTTCAAGGTTTGTTCACTACCCGAAAACCAGAATCCAAGTATAAAACTAATTCTAGGATTAAAACAGATTTTACCACTAGACGCGCAGCGGAAGATTCAAGTCTAGCAGTAGCCTTCTTCTTCTTTCCTTCGTGTCAGATCCACGCGACAGCCCAGCAATCACGCCTCTATCAGTATCCACACGAACAGGT
>CAYOJU010000559.1:0-1254 GCA_964404355.1 uncultured Sideroxydans sp.
TGTGCCAAAAGCTATACCCTTTTGTTTCTCTTGGGTATCCAATGAAGAAGCATTTATCCGCTTTGGGTTCAAGTTTTGTTGAGATCATACGCTTGACATATGCTTCACAACCCCAAACTTTGAGAAAAGATATGTTGGGTGGTTTACCCATCCACAACTCATGTGGAGTTTTCTCAACGGATTTAGATGGAACAATATTTAGTGTGTGAGCTGCAGTTTGGAGTGCATGACCCCAAAAATATAAAGGTAGTTCTGTTTGACACATCATTGAACGAACCATATCAAGCAAGGTTCGATTTCTTCTCTCAGAGACACCATTCCATTGTGGTGTCCCGGGTGGAGTGAGCTGTGGTATGATACCATGCTCCTTCAAGTATGTGTTAAACTCATTACTCAAGTATTCACCACCACGATCACTTCGTAGGGCTTTAATTCTCTTGTCAAGTTGGTTCTCTACTTCATTCTTATATTCTTTGAATTTCTCAAAAGATTCACTCTTGTGCTTCATAAGATACACATAGCCATATCGACTATAGTCATCTATGAATGTAATGAAGTACCTATAACCATCTCTCGCACTCTTACTCATTGGACCACATACATCTGAATGTATCAATTCCAATAAGCTACTCGCTCTTTCACCTTTCTTCTTGAATGGTGATTTGGTCATCTTTCCTGTTAAACAAGATTCACATGTTCCAATTGCTCCACTACCAAGCGAACCTAAAAGATTGGCTTGTTGCAATTTCTTTACACGTTTCTCATTTATATGACCAAGGCGATAGTGCCATAAGAGTATCTCATTCGTATGAGACATTTTGAGTCTCTTGTTATTGATGTTCAATACATGTTTATCCTCACCTAAATCAAGCAAATACAACCCATTTGAAATGAAAGCATTTGCATAAAATAGATCGTTCTTCTTAATAACCATACGTGAGTTATTTATTACAAAACAAAAACCTTCTGCATCCAAACATGATACAGAAATAATGTTTCGAAAAATAGAAGGAACATAATAAACATCCTTTAAATTTAAACATAAACCACTAGATAAATGAAGGTCAAGGGTGCCAACAGTAACCGCAGGGATACTTGCACCATTACCGACCTTCAACACAACTTCTCCTTTCGAGAGAGATCTCCTATCCCTTAGTGCTTGCACATTAGAAACTAAATGAGCACATGATCCGGTATCAATTACCCAATCTTGGATAGTTGTGGCTAAATTTAAATTTAATTCAATAACAAGTA
>CAYOJU010000560.1:0-1254 GCA_964404355.1 uncultured Sideroxydans sp.
AACAAAAAAAAAAAAACAAAAAAAAAAAAAAAAAAAAAAAAAAAAAAAAAAAAAAGCAAAAAAATTGAAAAATAAGATAAATAGTCGCACAGGAATTCCCGTTATGGAACACAAAATAATATATTGATTTAAAAATATTACTTGCATAGTAAACATATCAAATACATTCTAATTGGAAATATAGCAATTGTCCAATTAAAATAAGCGAGGAGAGACAAATAAAGCCTAGAAATTAAATAGATGACGTGCCATTATTAAAATTCAAAACTTCATTATGTCTATGTATTCATAATTACCGATATTATTTTTTATCTTTGCTCTCAAAATAAATTGTGTAATAGAAAATGCCAAAATTTTAAATTGAGACAAATGCTATGAAATACAATACAACATCAAAATTTACATAAACTTCCGACAGATGATCATACAATATTTGTAACAAATTTCATATGTTGCATCAAGTATACTCTACATCTTGATAAAGATTTATTAATAAAAGAATAATTTATTTTTAGTCATATAATTAAATTTAACAATGAATATTCACGTTAGATTTCAAAATTAAAAATATTAGTGATTTGACTTATTTAAAAAAACTTGAAATTCAATTATTATTATAAAGTGTATTTTGGACTGATCAGATCAATTTCTATACAAGGTCTTATCTAAACGAACGGATTGGATTCTAATAAATAAATAAAAAAACCCTCTCGATTGTAAGCCATTGAGACTTCACCACCGGGAGTAATTAAAGATTTTAACAAAGCGGTTATGACTCAGAGCATGAACTGTATAATCAAAACAACACTATTGTATAATTAATGAAAACGGAGCGAATAATATTTGATCCGTATTACGGATATGGTTTTAACTTTGAATTATCCATATCCATAATATATATTAGGAAAATAACTGTGTTATTCACTATTATACTTAAATAAAGAGAAATGTTCAAATGCCTCTATTGTATCTCCATTTTTAAAAATATTAATAAATCAAAATTTAAATAAAAAACATCAAAATAAAATCATTAAATGTAATCTATGTTATTTTATCTATGTGCTCATAAAAAAGTATCACATTTCAATTTTGTTTTCATATGAATCAATCATTTAACTCCGCTTGTGTAGTTTCTACACAGCATGTCCCAAGCCAGGAAAAAGGAGGAGGGTTCGTGATAGGCTTAGCGAGCCAGCGGTAAAAAGTTAGAACTCCGCCTATGTTATTTTACATAGCCGGTCCCAAGCCCGGAAT
>CAYOJU010000561.1:0-1253 GCA_964404355.1 uncultured Sideroxydans sp.
ATCCCGTAAACGAGTTCCAATATTGCGTCCTGCATAACTCTGCTCCTGTACTCTCTCCAAATCGAGCCTGTGCTGCCACATTCGTTTGGGTTGCATGAGGAATGAACAGCAATATCCATGCCTGCAAAATGAGCGGATAGCGTTGCGAAACGGGGTGTTCTGACGGGGAAAGCCGGTGGAGTTGTCGAAATCCGGTCGCACGTTGATGAAGGCTGGTCAAGGTTCGAGGTGCTGACGGGTGTGGCGCCCGAAGTCGGCTACTCGCACCCGGTGGCGCTGACGCGCGTGTTCCCCAAGCGCATCGGCATATCACCCACACAATGGCAATTGAAGGCGAACGCGACTTGATGCAAGATTCTCGCTCCACGATAATTGATTTCCAGATTCAATGATCTTTTTTCCGCCTAATACATGGAAAGGCCTGGCACTATGTACGAACTCTTCATCGCCAACAAAAATTATTCCTCGTGGTCTTTGCGCCCCTGGGTGCTGATGCGGGAGCTTGCCATTCCGTTCACCGAGACGCTTATTCCTTTTGGCAATTTGCCGGACGGGACGTCCATTGCCGATGTATCGCCGTCGGGGAGGGTTCCCTGCCTGCGAGACGGGCAACTGCGCGTGTGGGATTCGCTTTCCATCGTTGAATATCTGGCCGAGCGGCACGAGCATGTGTGGCCGTCGAATGCAACGGCGCGCGCTTTTGCGCGTAGCGCTGCGGCAGAGATGCACTCCGGCTTTTTTGAGCTGAGGGGGAAATGCGGCATGAATTGCGGCATCCGCGTCCGATTTGGCGATATTGGCGCACCGCTTGCGCTTGAGCTGGAACGCCTGAATGCGCTGTGGCTGCATGGGCTGGAAAAATTCGGCGGTCCGTTTCTGGCCGGACCGCAATTCTCTGCGGTTGACGCCTTCTATGCGCCGGTCGCTTTCCGCGTACAGACCTATGGCCTGCAATTGCAGCCAGCCGCCATGCAGTATGTATCGCGCCTGCTGGAACTGGAGGCTATGCTGGATTGGTACGCGGCGGCGCTGAAAGAGCCCTGGCGCCATGAGGAGTATGAGGCTGCGGTGCGTGACATTTTGATTAAAGATCACAGGGTGCCGCAGACGGCGTGAGGTACCGGCAGCAATTCGTAATCAGACAGATGTAATCCAGGTCAGTCTATCCCTGATTACTGACTGCTCAAGTAGCGGTTTTGTTACTACCCGGAAACACTTTCTTGTTTGGCAAGAAAAGAGGAGACGCCATTGAA
>CAYOJU010000562.1:0-1252 GCA_964404355.1 uncultured Sideroxydans sp.
CCGGCAGATGAGTTTCCAGCAAACACCGGGTTCCGGCCTCAAACTGCGCATCCTCGGCGATATGTTCCAGCACATCGGCCAAGTCGACACATTCATCCATGCGGCCTGCCATGCCTGAATCCAAGCGCGCCAACCTGAGAAGCTCGCCAACAAGATTGTCCATGCGCCCGGTATCGCGTTCCAGATTGGCAATGAATTCGGTAGCGCGCTCCGGTTGCTGTCGCATCAGGTCAGCGGCCACCTGCAGCCTGGCCAAAGGCGAGCGTAGTTCATGCGACACGTCGTGCAGCAGGCGACCTTGCGATTCCATCAATGCCTGCAGTCGGGCCGCCATACGATCAAAGTCATGCGCGAGGTCGGCTAGTTCGTCCTTGCGCCCACCCATGATAAACCCGATACGCGTTTCCAACTTGCCATTTGCTACGGCATCGAAGGCGGAACGCAGGCTGCGAATTGGACGTGCGAAATACCATGCCAGTAAGGCAGCAAAGATCAAGCTCACGATGCTTCCGGCATAGATCGGCAACAATGGCGAGAACAATCTACCATGATGCGGCGGCATTGACTCTGCTGCGCGCGGAGGCATACCACCCGGCATTCCCTGCGAGGGGGGTATGCCGTATTGGGCTTCGGGCGGTGCGAATGGAGGCGGTGGCGTTTCTACCCGCAATGAAGAAGCATGCATGTGCGTCTGCCCCCAAATCGCCAGACCGACCCCCAGGCCGGTGAAAGCCTGAGCAAGCCAAAACATAAATAAGAACTTCCAGAACAGTTTGCCCACTCCTTACTCCTTGATCAACATATAGCCCTTGCGGATGACGGTCTGGATGCACGGTCGCCCGTCCGACGCTTCGCCCAGTTTCTGGCGAATATTGCACATATGCATGTCGATAGACCGGTCGAAGCGCATCAGCGGCCGCCCCATCGCATGTTGCGACAATTCTTCCTTGCTCACGATCTGTCCGGCATTGCGCACCAGCACCTCCAACAAACCAAACTCGGTGCTGGTCAATTCGATTGGACTTCCCGCTCGTTCGACCATGCGTTTTTCGGGCCACAGGGAAAGTGTGCCCACTTTAATCTCGCGCGACGACGATTCCACCTTGTCGCCGGAACGCTTAAGGATTGCGCGAATGCGCGCAGTCAATTCTCTGGCGGTACAGGGTTTGGGAACATAGTCATCCGCCCCCAACTCCAGTCCGACAATTCGGTCGGTATCGTCGCCGCGTGCTGTCAACATGAGGATAGGCAT
>CAYOJU010000563.1:0-1249 GCA_964404355.1 uncultured Sideroxydans sp.
ACAAAACCGCGTCGCATGAGAAATTTGTAATACGTGCGCAACGCCGAGAACCGCAATTGAATGGCGGCCCGGCCCAATTGCTGACGCCCGAGATAGCGCAGATACGCGCGAAAATCATCGCGCCGCAACGTCTCCCACTCCGGCGCGGCGTGGCATTCCTGCCGCCGCCAGCGCGTGACTTCCACCAGCGTCTGCCGGTAATTGCGCTGAGTATATTCCGACGCCCCCCGGTCCGTGGCCAAGTGTACGAGAAATTGCTCAGCCCACTTGTCCAAGTCCACAGGTTGATCCGCCGCCAGCGGTTCCGGTTCAGGGTTCATACGATTGGGAATATTCCATGCCGGGTAGCGCAGGCGTCCCCGCCTGCGAGCTCGGGCGACGTCTCGCCGCTAGTCCGGATTTAATTCCACCAAAGCATATTGAAACTCGCAGGCGAGACGCCTGCGCTACTTTTACGCTCATAAAAATTCCTGCACCATGCGGATAAATTCGTCCGGGGCATCGGCGTGAATCCAATGGCCCGCCTGAGGAATCGTCTGGATCACGGCCGCTGGGAATAACTCGCGAATCCGCGTTTCATCCGCGGACGCAATGTACCGCGACCGGCCGCCCCGCACGAACAACGTCGGACCGGGATAAGGCGCCGAGGCCACCAACGTTTCTCCCAACTTCCCGTAATTCTCCGCCACGCCGCGCAAATTCATCTTCCAGAAAAATTTTCCGGTCGCATCGCGCCCCAGGTTTTTTAACAAGAAACGCCGCAGCACCAAATTGGGAATTTCCGGGGCCAACGCTTCTTCAATCTCCGTCCGACTCGTGAACGCCGGCAAATCCAGCGCGAGCAACGCGGCAAAAATTTTGTCATGCACCGGCTGATACGCGCGCGGGGCCATGTCGGAAACCACGAGCTTGGTCACGCGCTGGGGATATTGCAGCGCCAGTTGCATGGCCACTTTGCCGCCCATGGAATGCCCGATCACCGGGGCGCAGGCCAGACCTTGCGCCGTCATGAACCGTTCCACGTCCGCCGCCAGATGTGGATACGTCATCTCCGCATGGTGCGGCGATTGGCCGTGATTGCGCAAATCCGGCAGGTAGAGCCGGAACTGCGTGGCCAGCTTGGGCGCGATGCCCAGCCAATTGTCCGAGGCCCCGAACAGGCCGTGCAATAAAACGACCGGCCGGCCTTCCCCCAGAATTTTGCAATGGAGCTGCATTTGTCCGGCGAGTTGTATCACCCCCCGGCCCG
>CAYOJU010000564.1:0-1245 GCA_964404355.1 uncultured Sideroxydans sp.
TGACGCCTACGGCTTCCATCGCACGACGATCTACAAATGGTTGAGGACAGCGCTGCGCCCTGGCGGCGGACTGCGCATGCTGAAATCTACGCTGGCGACAGGTCGGCCGCGCAGTTTGACGCCAAGGCAAGAGCAGCAAGTTTTTCGCTGGGTCAATGGCCGCGATCCTCGGCAGTACGGCTTGGACTTTGGGTTGTGGACACGCCGGGTGGTGGCAGACTTGATCGAGAAGAAGTTCGATATTTCGCTTGGCGTAACGTCTGTCGGCGAACTTCTTGCCCGTTTGGGATTGACCCCGCAAAAGCCCCTTCAACGGGCCTATCAACGCGACCCGGAAGCCATTGAAATGTGGCAGTGCGAGACCTTCCCTGCCATTGCAAAGCGGGCCAGGGCTGAAGGTGCCGAGATCTACTTCTGGGATGAATCTGGATTCCGTGCCGACACGGTGCATGGCAGGACATGGGGTGTTCGTGGGCAGACGCCAGTCGTACAACGCCCCGGACAGCGTCAATCCGTCAGCGCGGCCTCGGCGGTGAATGCCAAGGGAGCATTTTGGTTTTGCACCTACGAGGGCGCCCTCAACGCGGAACTGTTCGTCGAGTTGCTGCAACAAATGATGAAGTACCGCAGGAAGCCCGTGCATCTCGTGCTCGATAGTCTCCCTGCCCACAAGACTGCACTCGTCAAGAAGCACGTCGCATCCACAGAGGGCCGCTTGACCCTGCACTTCCTTCCCGGATATGCGCCTGAATTGAATCCTGACGAACTGGTGTGGAGTCATGTCAAACGAACTGGCACTGCAAGGCGCCCTCTGCAAAAAGGCGAGAAGCTACGCGACAAGATCGAAGAGCAACTTGCCAACCTGAAGCGAATGCCTGACCTTGTTCGCTCATTCTTCGAAGCCCCTTTTGTTGCCTATATTGGCGACTGCTGAGTAATGTCTACTGTCCGCCCAAATCTGAAAGCTTTCTCGCTTCTTACAGAGATTCCTGAACGCGCTATCGCTTCTACCGGTTTCGCCGTATTGCGGGCCAAACCCGAGCGATTGCTACCGGGATTTCTCATCAACGTGCTGAGAGATGAAAGGTCTGTCGATCAGATGGTCGGAATGGCGGCGGGCGTCGTCGCGGCGCTGGTTGCCGTCGTGCCGCCGGCGTGGTCGGCCGCGCGAAGAGCGCAGCTCGAAGGGCTGCGCGCGGAGCGGACGGAGGCGCGCGCGGCGCGGCCGCGCACGCTGTTGCTGGC
>CAYOJU010000565.1:0-1242 GCA_964404355.1 uncultured Sideroxydans sp.
TTGCGGGGGCGTCGGATTTGCAACGGCGCTGGCCCAAGTTCGAAAAAAAGGAAAAGCGCCGAATCATCGAAAGCATCGTTGAAAAAGATCACTCTGACACCCGACAAATTGGTTCTTCGCTGTTTTTGGTGGAATCGGAGATGGGGATTTTAGCCGGAACCATGTAGTTGAAATTGTTTTTAACCACGAGTAGCCGTGATATTGAGAAGGTGAGGCGAGTGCCCGGTATTCCACGCCGGTCTGGCGAGCCAATTGGGGCAACAGATTTGGCGGAATAAAGTTGCACAGTTGGTGCAAGAGCAAGAAACTATTGGCGGTCGGCTTGTGTGCGGTTTTCTGTTTCAGGTCCTTCCTTGTGGCAGGGCGCAAAGCTGCAAGCGAACCTTTTGCCCACCAACCCTCAACCTTGTTGGTCAGCCATGATTAAGATTTGCACAAAGCCAGTCTCTCTTTCAGCGTTGCTGCTCCTGTCGGTTTTCCTGTCATGGAATATTTTTGCGCAAACGCCCGCCGGAAGCAGCCTGGTTCTCCGCGACCACTGGTCCATCCAGTCATCAGCCAACCTCACTAACGATGGCGAGGTCATATCCCAACCTGGTTATGCCGCGAAGGACTGGTATCCCACCTCGGTTCCCGCGACCGTGCTGGCGGCGCTCGTGGCAAACAAGGCGTGTCCGGATCCCTATTTCGGCAACAACTACCTGGAACTGCCTGGCGTGCGCAGGTGGGACAAGCCCGAGGGTAATCCCTTCGAATCGTCCTGGTGGTACCGTACCGAGTTCGATCTTCCCTCCGATTTTGCGGGCAAGCACATGTGGCTGAAGTTTCATAGCGTAAATTACCGTGCCAACCTGTGGGTGAACGGTCAGATGGTGGCTGATGCCACCATGGAGGGCGCCTACCGGCTGTATTCCTTTGATATCGCGCCCTACGCGAAGGCCGGGCAAAAGAATTGCCTCGCGTTGGAGATTTCTCCGCCAAGGGGATTTGACCTTAGCATCTCATGGGTTGACTGGAATCCCACTCCGCCCGACCATGGCATGGGCATCTGGTACGATGTAACCCTGTCTGCCAGCGGCCCGGTGGCCATCGACCATCCCTTCGTAAAAACCAAGCTCAATCTACCGTCAACCGACCAGGCCAGACTCACCGTGATCGCGGAAGTGAAGAACGCCGGAAACACTCCCGTCAAGGGCCGGTTGAAAGGCACGATAGAGAACATCGCTTTTTCCAAGGAAGTAA
>CAYOJU010000566.1:0-1236 GCA_964404355.1 uncultured Sideroxydans sp.
GGCGCAAGTAAACCCAGCCCTCGTTCCAGGCATGAATTCTACTTAGCGCCTTGCTCGGGGCAAAAATCCTCCTCGACTCGTTCGGAATAGAACGAGTCTTAAACGACACATAGTCATCACTACTGATTGAAGCTTGGAAGAAGTAGCTGAAAAGATTAATGGTCGGTGCGAAAACTCTCGGCGGTTTGAACTGCTCGAATAGAGCTTGAAAGCTGGCAATAGTGCACCAAGAGGTGCTAGCTACCTGAGCAGGAGCGACGTCTAAGCACCCCAGTAATTCCATCTCGAAGTCAGACAAAGGTAGCTTAAAACCACACTGGGACATTTTCCAGAAAATACACATTCCCTTGTGGTGATCGATGGCACGGTCCTCGCGCTGAGGTGCTGACAAGGATAAAACAGAGGGTGACAACTTATCCCTCGACGCAAGCGCTGTCAACCCTTTCCTCATGCTCGAAATGAGCTTGGATCGCTCCGTTGGGCGTAGTAAAGACTTCTTCGGAGGAATACCAGAGGCCGTAGGAAACAGCGCATCTCGAGGATGCCCGCTTCGAGTGGTATAGGTAGGCTTTCTGCCTCTACCATCCCTAGACTTTTTCCCTTGAGAAGGTACTCGAGAGGTACCTCTAGATGACCCCGCGCCTAGCTTACTGGGAGCGGCCTCGACAGAGGCAGTCGAATCCGAGGCAGTGGCCTCTGAGTCTCCCTCAACGTCCTCATCGACGTCTTCTTCAACGTCTTCCTCGACGTCTTCCTCAACATCTTCCTCGTCGTCATCAGTGGCCTCCGAACCCTCATGTTCGGAAGCCACGTTCTGATCATCAAGCATATAGTCGAAAGCATTACCAAGGTCAATATCTTCGGTAAAGTCGGAAGGCTTGGGCAAAATAGATAAGTCCTTCCCGGCCCCAGGCCTACGAGGACCAGGAGGTGGCTGACCTTCTCCAACAAGGATGAAGCCAGAGTCAGTACTTGACTCTTCTCCCAAGATTCGAGTGGAAGGGGTAGGGCTATACCCAGAACTATAGGAAGGAAGAGGAGCCGCTTCCCTAGAAGCTTCAGGAGAAACCTTTGCCCCACCGGGAATATCGGCCATTTCTAAAAAAGAAAAAAGCAACAAGAACAAAAATGTCGGTTCACGGAAGAAAAAGCAAATTACTTCGAGTTCACTTCCCCAGCATCCCGAAAGATTTATAATGCGAAAAGATAACCCCAAGATGTCATATTACTTGTCGA
>CAYOJU010000567.1:0-1230 GCA_964404355.1 uncultured Sideroxydans sp.
AAAGAGGTAATATATTCTAAATACACCGGTCCCTGCTAAAATTGAAAAAGCAGAGAGCAGCTCCATCAGTACTCACACGCTTCGTATAACAAGCGATGATGAGATACTGGAGAAGCTTAACTGTCCGTTGAGCCATGAGTTGGCCACGGAAGTTATCCTGAACTCATTTCCTCCCAGCTATTCGGAGTTCATTGTGAACTCCCATAAGCAAGGGTTGGATAAGAGCTTGCAGGAGCTCCAAGGGATGTTGAGGATCACCGATGACGACATCGAGAATAGCTCTCATGTCCTCATGATCCAAGAAGGTGGGAGGAAGATCAAGAAAGCAAAAGGGAAAAATGGCTATTAAGTACAAAGGCAAAGGGAAGTTGGTTCTAGGAACGAACTCTCCCAAGATAAATGTTTCTGCTAACTCTGACTGCTATTTTAGCAATAGCAAAGGTCACTGGAAGAGAAACTGCCTGAAATATCTTGGAGATATGAAGTTTGAGAATGTCTCAAAAGTTTCAGTCTCAAGTATTTATGTTATTGAAATTAATATTGCGACCTCTCTTAATGATTGGGTACTGGGTACCGGATCATGTGCTCATATTTGCACGAATATGTACGCACTAAGAAATAAGAGGAAGTTACGCAATAAGGAAGTACAACTCCGAGTTGGAAACGGAGCACGAGTTGCAGCCGTTACAGTCGGTAGGATATAGTTGTACTTGCCCAGCGGGCTAGTAACCAGACCGTGGAAGAAGGTTCTGTCAAGGGAAAGGCTGGAGAAGGAACTCTCATTTGGCTTTCCGACGAACCCCTTTACGTGTTCTGGGAACTATAAAATGTTTATTATTGTTCCTAGCAATGCTAGAAATAAATAAACCCGTGATTAATATCAATAACAGACAACTCAAAAGTCTCATGAAAGTATTAAGGCCTTACGATTGGACCGTAGAGGCGAGTACTTGTGTTTTGAGTTTAAAATGTACTTAAAAGAATGTGGGATAGTCTCACAACTCACACCTCTAGGGACACCGCAATGTTACGGTATTGCCAAGAAAAGGAACCAAACCATGTTGGACATGATTCGTTCCATGATGAGTAATGCCACCCTTCCAAAATCATTTTGGGGACACGCACTAGATACTACCGCACTAACGATAAATATGGTTCCATCCAAGTCAGTTGAAAAGACTCCATACGAGTTATGGTTTGGGAAATCCCAAATATGTCTTATCTTAAAAA
>CAYOJU010000568.1:0-1226 GCA_964404355.1 uncultured Sideroxydans sp.
ACCATCGCGATGACCAATGCCCCGCTTTCCATCCAGAGACGCCAACTGACTACCTTGAGCAAGGATGTCTCGGCAACCAGCGCAATGGCAAGATCAATGGCGAGGAACAACGCGATCCAGCGCAACCAGCGCTTATGGTCGTCCCTCTCCTCCCGGGTATCCTCTCTGCGTCCATAGCTCAGCAGCCCGACAAACAAGAGCAGCGCCATCACCAGTCTGGATGCCGGCCCGTACAGCAGAAACAGCGCCATGTGCAAATCCGAAATGCTGGTGAACATGCCATGAGGCGCGTAGATCACCGTAAAACCGATAAAGCCCAGAGTCAGCCAGCGCAAGAACGGCTCGCCCGAAAATCGGTAGCAGTGCCAGGTGACAACCGCCACGAAACCGCTCACCAGTATGGCCACGAAGACCGCAAAGTTATGGAATGTATGCTCCACCGAGCAAAGTAGCGGACTCTGGTATTCCTGCAGATACCATATGCCCAGCAACGGGAGCAACGCCCCACTTATCCGGAGAAAATATTCGTAGATTTTCGTGGCGAAAAAAATCCTGCCACGATTTTCAGAAGTAGCCTCGATCAACATGACACTCCTCCTAAAGCTCACGTAATTTTTTTATATTTATATTTGATAAACAGTCGTCGGCCCCACACTTGCCGCAACGCTATCCATATTGTCCCGAGCCTTACGCCAGCCCGTCTTCCGCTTTCTGAATTCAGCATCGTCACGGATACATTCTACGCCGCTTCTCCCGGCATAAATACACTTAACACCCACCTGAAAAGTCTTGAAGCGCCTCAATCAAGGTAGAATCCGCCCCGAACTTATGACATAGTGAAAAAGTATGGCAATCCAGTGGTTCCCCGGACACATGACCTCGGCGAAGAAAAAAGCGACCGAGACCATGGAGCGCATCGATATCGTCATCGAAGTGCTGGATGCACGCGTGCCGGAAGCGGGCAGCAATCCGATGCTCCGCGAAATGCGCGAACACCGCCAGCGCCCCTGTCTCAAGGTACTGAACAAGGCCGACCTCGCCGATCCCGCAGCGACCAAAGCCTGGCTGGATCATTTCAACAGCCAGAAAAACGTGAAAGCTATCGCCATCTCGTGCAAGAAACCGGGCGAGGCCGCAAAGATACCCAAGCTGTGCCTGCCGCTGGCGCCGCATCGCGGCACGGTGCTCAAGCCCTTGCGCATGATGGTGATGGGCATCCCCAACGT
>CAYOJU010000569.1:0-1218 GCA_964404355.1 uncultured Sideroxydans sp.
AATAAATCCACATTCGCACCGGCGGTCCGGTAACGTTTAAAATCGCCGCCCAGCGAAACCGTGGATAACACCGGCCCAAGGGGTGGCAAGGGTTGCGAAAACTTGAACCCGATATTCTCATTCAAGGTCAGCGTCTCGCTCGCCGTGTTGTGCCCCAATTGCAACAGCGAAGCCGCCGTGATGATGTTGGGCGTCCCATACTGAACCCCGGTATCGGATGAGGCCCGGCTCGCATAGAACGTCAACTCCGGACGCCCGGTTGTCGGCGGCAACTGGAATTGATGCGTCACCTCGTTGTAGCCAAAATGACCATTGCTATGATCAATCTGCTGCTGCGTAGCAGTCCGCGGCCCCAACGGCATCCGGTAAAAACCGCTGTAGTTGGCAATCAACGGATCATCCAGTTCTGACACCTTGTAAAGATCCTGCCGGGAGAAATCCACCGGGGTGAAATTATAACTCACGCCCACCTGATGCTCGAGCTGCCACAGATTGTCGTACTGGGCATTGAAGGCCACCCGGGAATCCGGCGTGTTCGGCGTGGCGATATTGTTGATTTCCACGCGGGCATGCAACGGCAGCCGGTCCTTCACCTTCAAAGTCAATTCGCTGGTGCCCGGTTCCGGCCCCGGCCCGATCACCGGATAAATCTGCCGGTTGCGATTCTCATTTGCCTGATCCAGCTCATGCTGAAACACGTGCGAGTTCAGCAACATGTTTGTTTCCAGACTCGGCAAAGCCGCCAGCACATTGGGCGTGCTGAACCATTGGTTGCCCTGCACCTGAATGTCCGCCAGCCGCCCCTCGGTCACCTTGACCTTCAAGGTTTGATTGGTCAACTTCTGCGGCGGCAAACCAACGGAAACCGTGACAAAACCCCGCTCGCGATACGCCGTTTGCAGTTCCCCCAACAGTTTCCGGACATGCGTAAACGTAACGTTCGTGCCGAAGGCCTCCGGCACATTCGTCAGCGCCATGCTAATCTGCTCCGGCGTCAGCACGCTGTTGCCCGTCACCACATATTTTTCCACCTGAAAATGCGCCTCCGGCTTGGCCGTAGCGGCCGTGGCCGCTTGGCTCGCGCCTTCTGCGCCCGCCCGCACCCGCTGCGGCACCAACAGCAACCCGCTCAAGCACAACCACAGCGCCACCATGCCGGCGCGCTTCAAAAACCCCTTCGGCTGGCCGGCCAGATTTTGCTGCCGCCATTCGCTGGGG
>CAYOJU010000570.1:0-1216 GCA_964404355.1 uncultured Sideroxydans sp.
AGATGCTGGATTTGTGCACGCGGCGGATGAACTGCTTGAGCATTTGTTCGGTGACAGTGAAGTCGGCGATCACGCCGTCCTTCATCGGACGAATAGCGGTGATGTTGCCCGGCGTGCGGCCCAGCATCTGCTTGGCCGCGAGGCCGACCTGCTGGATCACTTTCTTGCCGTTGGGTCCACCTTCCTGGCGGATCGCAACCACGGACGGCTCGTTCAACACGATTCCCTGTCCTCGCAGCCAGATCAGTGTGTTCGCCGTGCCCAAATCAATAGCGAGGTCGTTGGAAAAATAGCCGTTGAAATAACTAAACATGTCAGGTCCTGAAAGGTAGAAGGTATACGTCCTAGAAGCCGTTTATGATACTCTATTGCGCCAGATTTGATAAAGCTTTAAGCCCTTTTATGTCCCTAAGTTTAGCCGATGTCGAAAAAGTCGCACGCCTTGCCAGACTGGCGATGAACGACGAAGAACTCAAAGCAGCCCAATCTCAACTGAACAATATCTTCGGCCTGATCGCCGAGATGCAGGCAGTCGATACCAAGGGCATCGTTCCCATGTCCCACGCCCAGGATGTGGCACAGCGTCTGCGCGAAGACAAAGTCACCGAAACCAATCAGCGCGAGGCATTCCAGGCCATCGCCCCGCAAGTTGAAATGGGACTGTATCTGGTCCCCCAAGTGATTGAATAATCGACCATGTTGAACTACAGCCTCACACAACTAGGCGCGGCCATGCGCGCCAAAAAGATCTCCAGCATCGAGCTGACAAAGAGCTATCTGGATCGTATTTCCAAACTGAATCCGCAGCTCAATGCCTTTATTACCTTGAACCCGGAAGTCTCGCTGGCGCAGGCGCGTGCCGCCGATGCCCGCCTGGCCGCAGGCAACGCCGAGCCATTGACCGGTATCCCTATCGCGCAAAAGGACATCTTTTGCGCCAAGGGCTGGCTGACCACCTGCGGTTCGAAGATGCTGCACAACTTTGTATCGCCCTACGACGCGCATGTCATCTCCCAATTCAACAACGCAGGTGCGGTGAACCTGGGCAAGACCAACATGGACGAGTTCGCCATGGGTTCGTCGAACGAGACCTCGCATTACGGCCCGGTAAAAAACCCGTGGGATACGGCGCGCGTACCCGGCGGTTCGTCCGGCGGCACGGCGGCAGCGGTTGCGGCACGCCTGTGTGCGGCGGCCACCGGTACCGACACGGGCG
>CAYOJU010000571.1:0-1211 GCA_964404355.1 uncultured Sideroxydans sp.
ACCATCTCGGTGACACTCATCGTGGCGTCGGCCCAGCGCACATCCATCCCTACCCGCACGAAGGCCGCCACGATGCCGGTATCCTGGCACAGCGGACGCTTGCCCAAGGCGCACATGCGCGAATTGGTCAATATTTGCCCGATGGCATCCTTGGCTGCAGGCGATTCCTCGCGCTTGTAGGCCTCAGCCAGCGCTTTAACGAAATCTTCCGGATGGTAGTAGGAAATGAATTGCAATGCGTCGGCAATGCTGTCAATGAAGTCCTGCTGGCGAATACTGGTCATGGCGCTCTCAAAGTGATGGGGAAGAAGAGGGGCGATTATGTAAGGCAACGGAAGATGCGTCAATTCAGGAAACGATACGATTCCGTCCCCCATGTTTTGCCTGATACAAACGGTCATCGGCCACCTTGAAAGCAGCATCCCTGCTATCTCCGTCTACGCCGAACTCAGCCACGCCGACGCTTACGGTAACTCCCAGCGTTGTCCCATCAAAAGGCATGATCATGCTCTCCACCCTGCTGCGGATACGTTCCGCCAGCACGGCGGCAGCGTCGTGAGAAGTATCCGGCAGCAACACCATGAACTCTTCGCCACCGACACGCCCAAGCACATCGTGCGGACGCAATGTACCCATGATCACCTCGACAAATGCCTTGAGCAAGGCATCGCCTGCCTGATGCCCATACTGATCATTCACTGCTTTGAAATGGTCGATATCCAGCGCCAGCAATGAAACCGGCAATCCATTGCGTTTTGCCCGTCCCAGCTCCAGCTCTATCTCATCAAGAAAATGACGCCGATTGCTTGCCCCGGTCAATGAATCGGTCGAGGCCATCCAGGCCAATTCGGCATTCGCCGCCTGCAACTGATGCAAAGCGCCTTCAGTGTTGTTTTTCTCGACACGCAATCTGGACATCAATTCTTCCACACTGAACACAGTCGAAAACGCACCCGTGGTATGAAATGCCCGCACCACGCCGTAGCTCAGGAAGAAAAACCCGATTGCAAACAGGATATGCGCATACCACCATTGATGGTTCCAGGGTTTGGCCAACAGGAAAGCGATGGAAGACTGGGCAAACAATGCGAGCGACAGTGCGTAGGTCATCATCAAAGGTGACGAGCGATGCCGCACCAATACGATCGTGACGCCTACCATCGCGATGACCAATGCCCCGCTTTCCATCCAGAGACGCCAACTGACTACCT
>CAYOJU010000572.1:0-1209 GCA_964404355.1 uncultured Sideroxydans sp.
GTCGCCGGCCACAAGCCAGCCCCCACCACCCGAAACTCTCTCTCTCTCCCTTGGCCGCCGCTGACCGAACTCCCCCCCTCTTTCCTCCCTTGGCCACCGCTGACCCGAAGCCCCTCTCCCTTCCCTTGGCCAGCCGAAACCATTAACCCTAGACCCGAAACCCAAGCCCTCACCCGACAGCCCCCACCCCCATGTCGGATCTAAACCCCTGCTGGACCCAAACCGACCAGCCAACTTCCGAAGAGAACCACCGCCCGTACGTCCGGATTTTGGAGAAGCGTTCAACACGAGAGTTGTAGTGCTCGGCGATACGGAACTGAGAGCGCTGGATTCATCCCGATCGGGGTCTCGACCGTCGAGAACCGTCCAAAACAGTGACTGCTGCGCGTACCCTCCTAAACCGCAAATTTCAAGTAATACACTTCATAAATCTCATTTTTCTTAACAATAAGGTCTTGGTATTAAATGGTATTCATGAAACCTAGATGTTCTAAATTTTCGAAGAAAATAATGTACAATAACCGAGTCATCTATTTCTTTAATTCCTTTTCTCCTTTGTTTAATTAAAAATGATTAGTTTTATAATGACACATTACTTAGCTATATTAATTGAATAACCATGCATGGCATGATGCTTCTGTACTCCACATGGATTTGATTTTTGTTTTGTTCATCTATTGTTAGTTGTTAAAATTGATAAGAATGATTCGGTTATAAAATTCATTCCTTTCTTAATGAGAAATTCTTAAATTATTTATGTAATGGAGTAAAGATATACTTCTGTGATTTTAAGTACTCATTTAAATTATTCTCTTAATTAGTAGTTATATAATAGATACTAATTCTTTTCAAATCCATGATATCAAAATAAATAAATAAATATAAAGCATGTGAACCAAAACCATCTGTGATATAAAGCTTCAAATTTGCTTTCTATATTTCTTGTAATTATTTAACAGCACATATAATATCAAAGGTTTAGAATAGCCACGGTTTAGAAAGTTAGAACTAATCATCTGTGATTATAATGATAAATAGAGAACTTTAGAAAATAAGAATGCGTGACCTTTATTAATTAGAGGTATATTTAATTCTTAGGTTCGACTTACGAGGGACTAAGAGAAGTGGTTAACGGTCAAGAATTTACTACGCAAACAGGTGCGGGTTCCTGGTCTTTTTACAAATAATACAAAAATGCAGGGATCGAGG
>CAYOJU010000573.1:0-1208 GCA_964404355.1 uncultured Sideroxydans sp.
CCGATATTCTGTTCGCGAGTTGTTCGTTTACCTGATGTGTTGAAATCGGCTGAAATGGTGTTGGTTCTGTCGGGCTGGTCGTTGTTGCAGGGGAGGTTTCAGGGGCAGCGCTTCCTGCGTTCTGGTCTGCTGGTGTGGCAGCCACAGTGCCGCCGGCAGGATTGCTCTGTTCAGCTGACGACGTATTTGCATTCTGAATACCAGCACCGGCTGCTGCTGATGCCTCCCTCGATTGGGAGGGGTTTCCTGTCGCGGAAGCGTATTCCTGTGCCGCTGCAGCCAGTTCCCGGGCCAGCACGGCTATCTGCCTGGCCCTTGCTTTGGGGTCGCCTGCCGTCAGCATCATCATCATTCTGATCTGCTCTTTTATCCGCTTGAGTTCCTCGGCAGCAGTTGCTTTTTTTGACTGGTTGATTTCCTGGGTGGCACTGCCGACGATGCTGATTGCCTGTTTGCCTTCGCTCAATTTCTTTAACAGTGAGGCCAACTGCATATTCAGACCGTCCAGTTTGGGAGCGGCTGCACTATCCGACACAGGTGTGGTTGACACAGGTAGGGATTGATCCTTGTTCAGGATTTGTTTGGACGCGGCCCTGGCGAGTTGTTGCACCAGCCACTTTGTATTGGTGTCGCCTACTATGTTGATGGTGGACATGTTTCACCCTGCTTCTGCTGAATGTCTTACACCCGATAGCACTGTATCGACACAACAGGGTTATTCTTTAACGAATACACAGTAGATCAATATGCGCGATGCGCCTTTGCAAGCGGGATGAGCCGCAGGGGCGCTGAGTGGGGGGGCGTCAATAACCCTACTCAATTCGGGCAGTTTCTTATCGGACGTTACAGATTCAGAATGTAATCAGCAGACGCGAGGAACTGACTCACCAGGCGCACGGTCTCTCGTTTGGATGCTCGCAAGTATAGAAACTCCGGTAGTTAATCATCAAAAGAAAGGGGTTCGTAATGACTCGGCACAAACTCAACAGAAATGAATTTCGCCTGGAAAACGGCGCTTCGGTCAATATCGAATATTGGACAGACCCAACTGCGGTTCACGTTGCTGCATTCGACACCGACAAGCACCAGATCTCGACAGCCGAATTTCATGCTTCAATCAATTCGGGCGATGAACTCGATCCGGAACTGCAAGCCGCATTGATCGACAGTCTGGCCAATGCGCTCCAATACGCACTCATCCGCAAACC
>CAYOJU010000574.1:0-1207 GCA_964404355.1 uncultured Sideroxydans sp.
AATTCCCTTCACCGCTTGCACCGCTTGCCGCTATTGCTGGCGCGGCCAGTGCCGCTTGCACCCGCCAAACCAGACCGGCGGCTGGGCGGCTTATCCCAATGTCGCCAACGATTCCAACCACGGCTGTTTTCAGGGAAAAAATAAATAGCCTCTTGTTTTTTTTATCTGTGTTTCATCTGTGAAAATCTGTGGCTAAAAAAAATTATGACCCCGCAATTTATATTCAGCCAGAAAGAAATGTGCGCCAAGCTCGGACGCAGCCGGGAATATGTCCGCGCCATGTGCTCGCGCGGTTTTGTTCTGCCTGCCACCATCGAGGAAGCCGTCGTCTTTCTCCGCCAGCATCCCAAACCCTGCCAGAAAATGGCGCGGCACGGGGAAAAGCGCAAGCGTTTGGCATCATTAGGCAATACTAGCCACTAGCCCGCTAACACATTCTGCCATTAGGGCGCAGAATGGCGGTAGTGATTAGGATTCAATCAGAGACCAAACGCGCCATCCTGCGGCAGATTGCCAAGGGCGCCAAAGACTCTACCACTTCTCTCAAAGACGCGCTCATCGCAGTCCAGGGCAAAGCCACCGACGCATCCTTTCTAACCGGCCGCTTGCTCATCTCCACCTCCGGCAACGGTCAATCCGCCAGCTTCCAGATTTCCACCGCCGGTTTCACCCAGGATGTTTTTGTCGGACTTACCGAGGAACTCATCAACATCCTGGAAGATGCCGTCGCCAATGGCGCCAGCGAAGACGCCGCGCAGATTGACGCGCTTTTCATGGCCATGTGCGGCGATGATCGTCTCCAAGGCGTCCGCGTCCAGCATGGCGACTTCACCAGCCTCCGTTTTCCTGTCACCCGATGAAACAGCGCCTTCAATCCATCACGTTTTCCGCCATCAAAGGCGTGTTGCATCTGGGCAGCCGTCTGCCGCTCGTCGGCGGCGTTTTTGCCCGATTCGAGAGCGCGTGGCAGGGATGGGGCGAGCGTTCGTGGCTTCAGCAGTCCCTACAGGATGCGCGGTTCGACATCGACGCAGCCACCCGTCAGGAACTCCAGCGCCGGCACCGCTACTGGGTCAGCAACAACCCGCTCGTCCAGAAAATCCGCAATTTGTTCCTCCAATTCGCCGTCGGCCCCGGCGGGTTGACCGTCACGCCCAATTCCGACGACGAAAACTGGAACCATTCCCGCACGCACGCCTTCAATCTC
>CAYOJU010000575.1:0-1206 GCA_964404355.1 uncultured Sideroxydans sp.
GTCCACCACCAAGCCCATCGCCGTCGCCTTCCCATCCGGCAGCCGCACCTGCACCACCACAATGCACGTCTGGTTGTTGTCATCCTGGATCGGAAACTCAAACCGCTTCCGCAAATCCATCACCGGAATAATCTTGCCCCGCAAATTGATCACCCCGCGCACATACCCCGGCATTTGCGGCACCGCCGTGATGTTCGTCATCCGGATGATCTCCCGCACTTTCAACACATCGATCCCGTACGACTCCCGGTGCAGGGAAAACGTCAGGTACTTGCCGCTCAAATCCGTCGTCGCTTTCGTCGCTGTGCTCATAACGCTCCTTTCGGGTTAAAAATTCTTGAAATCGCCTTCCAGCGGAATCTCCGTCCGCCGGTGCGTGCCTGTGTTGATCGGGGCTTTCGCCAGCTTTGGCGTATGATGACCATTGCTGTGGGGCGTCCCCGCCTTCGGCGTCGTGCTCACCGGGGGCGTCTTGAGTTCCGACCGCACCTCCCGACCGCCGCCACCGACCAGTTGCGTTAATTCGCTCACCGCTTCCTTCATCACCGCCGCCTGCGCATTCAGTTCCTGCGCCGCCGCCGCGCTCTCCTCCGCGTTGGCGGCGTTGGATTGCGTCACCTTGTCCATCTGCCCCACCGCCGCATTGATCTGTGTGATCCCCTGCGTCTGCTCCCGCGACGCGCTCGCCACTTCCGCCGCCAACTCATCCACCTGCCGCGCCTTCGACACAATGTCATTCAACGCCGCCGCCACCTTCCCGCTGATCTGCACCCCTTGCGCCGTGTTGTTGATCGCCCCTTCAATCTTCACCGCCGTCTCTTTCGCCGCCTGCGCGCTCCGTTGCGCCAGGTTGCGGACTTCGTCCGCCACCACCGCAAATCCCATGCCCGCTTACCCGGCCCGCGCCGCTTCCACCGCCGCATTCAACGCCAGAATATTCGTCTGGAACGCAATCTCGTCAATCGTCTTGATGATCTTCGCGATGTCATCGCTCGACGCCTTGATCGTCTGCATCGCATTGTTCATCGCCGACATGTCGCCGGCGCCGCGATCCGCCGCCACCCGCGCTTCCTTCGCCAGGTCATTCGCTTTTTGCGCGTTCTCCGCGTTCCGCTTCGTCATGCTCGAAAGTTCTTCCAACGATGCGCTCGTCTCTTCCACTGACGCCGCCTGTTCGCTCGACCCCTCCGCCAAACTCTCGCTTGA
>CAYOJU010000576.1:0-1205 GCA_964404355.1 uncultured Sideroxydans sp.
CGTCAATGTTGATAATTTAGTGTAAGAATTCAGTTTAAAGTATGAGATTCATCATTTATCTATCAGAATAGCAATTCCTATAAGAATCAAATTTTAATTTAGTGTAAAATACAGCATCTTTTTGTGTGAAAGGTCATCAATTTAAATATTGGATGTGAAATCTTAATAAATAATGGAGTTTTGAAGACCAGACTCTATTTTTTTCTAAAAAAAAAAAAATTCTAGCTAGCAATTAGATATAACCATTCTTTAGCTTGTGATAGTTTTGGTGAGTCAATAAAAAAATGTTTGTGGAGAATGAAAATTCATTGGTATCTTAAAAATTATTGCTCCAATTAAAAAGTTTAATTTGTCCATTTTTATTGAATAAATATGACACGTACCAAATTTAGCTCAATTAATAAAAAAAAATTAACTTTTCATCGAATAACATTTTTAAACGATTGACTTGTCATTTTTGTGTGAAATATATCATAACTGTTAGATGTAAGCAAGAACTGTCCTTGAGTAAATGTAAACAAATGCAATGGTCATTGCAAAATATCGTTCATACTTAAAAGTCAAATTATACATATTTTAATAAATAATGACTTTTAATTTTTCTTCTATAGATGATCCATTAAATTCAAAATTCACTGTAATTTTAGGATGCCCTGTCTAAATGATATATAGTATATATTTAAAAATTAAATTTTTTTCAATCAAAAAATAATTTTCAATATATCAAATGAATATAATATTAACTGTCCCTGAATACATGAAAAACAAATTCAAAGCTAATTGCAAAATACTTTTTTAATCAGAAACTGGAGGGTTCAATTTTATAACTTAATTTTTAACTAAATTTAATTTATAACTTGTCATGTAATAATTTAATTTTTACATTACTAAATTTATAAGTTAGTATAATAAATTACTGGAGGATTACAAACACTGACTGTTTTTACATCCGTCTCGTCCCCACCTTTCCGAAATGTGGTCATATGTGCGAATCCGACGCTCGTAGCCAAAGTTATGGCCGTTTGAAAAAAATTTCGATTTTTTTGACTTTGTGAAATGTTTCTGAATTTTTGAATTTTTTGATGTTAGCGGATGCGGCGCGGAACGGTAGCGGATGCGGTCATAACTTGTGACTGAAATATCAATTTACAATTATAGTTGCTGAAATATATACCAACTATTTATATCTTAATTAATAATGTATC
>CAYOJU010000577.1:0-1202 GCA_964404355.1 uncultured Sideroxydans sp.
TCCTGCATCACTTCGCGAATCCGCCTTGGATCAATGCCGCCGGCGGCTGGACCAATCCCGCCACTATTCCCGCCTTCGTCGATTACGTCCGTCAACTCGTTGCCGTCCTCAAGGACAAGGTCACGTTGTGGAATACGTTCAACGAACCGGATACCTACGCCTGCGTGGCCTACCTGCTGGGTGGCTTCCCGCCCCAACACAAATGGCAGCTCGGCCAATTCCGCCGCGTCATCGACCACATGGCGCGCGCCCACGCCCAAGCCAGCCGCGTCATCCGCCGCACCGGCCACGAAGCGGGCCGCAAACTGGAAGTGGGCATCGCCAAAAACTGGACCTTCTTCCACGCCTACCAACGCTTCTCCCCGTGGGACCGGCTGACCGCCTTTGCCAGCCATTACACGTTTAACAAATTCGTCCTCGATGCGTTTCTCGGCGGCTGGCGGCGGAGGGCCTCCACGTTCATCGGCTTGAATTATTACGGCCGCGTGCGATTCCACCATTTCGCCGCCATGATCCCCGCGAGCGGCGCGCCGGTAAAACGCCTCCGGGATTTCGGTTTCGTCTGCGATGACATGGTGGAACGCTACCCCGTGGGCATGGAAAAAATCCTCTCCTATCTGCACCGGCGGTTTCACCTCCCCATCTACATCACTGAGCATGGAGCCGCCTCCAACGATGAAAGCTTTCGGGAACGCGACTTGAAACAAAACCTCGCTTCACTGCACCGCTCCATGGCCGCCGGCGTGGATGTGCGCGGTTTTTTCTACTGGTCGCTGATGGATAACTTCGAATGGCAGTTCGGCTATACGAAGAAATTCGGCCTGCTCGCCGTGGATTTTGCCGATGAGAAACTGCCCCGCTCCCTGAAGCCGCTGGCTGGCGTCTACGAGCGTATCTGCCGCGAAAACGCCTGCCGCGTGGAAAGCTAGAGCGGTTAGTCGCCCCAGCTACTGCGTGGCCATGCCCATCTTGGTGATGTCGAGTTGGCGCAGCGTGTCCAGCACGCCCACCATCACCTGGTATTCCGCGTCGTCCGCCCCCTTCACCACCACCCCCATCTCCGGGTTCGCCGTCTTCAACGCCACCAGCCGTTCCCGAAATTCCACCGGCGTCACCGGTTGATGGTCCAGCGTGATCTGCCCCTGCCCGTCCACCTCAATCCGCGTCGGCTCCGTCTTCGGCTTGTCCGGCTGCTGTTTCCC
>CAYOJU010000578.1:0-1201 GCA_964404355.1 uncultured Sideroxydans sp.
ATCATTTCCCGATTTAAGTTTAAGTTTACATAAGCATCCGGTTTTATTCGGTTACGTTATAAAAACCTAAACTTTAAAAAGCCGTCATTTAGTCCGTCAATTCCGTCATACCTTTCGGCCTATTTGATTTATCGATTTCAATTCAAGTCTCATTCAAAAATCATCTACACATGTATAACCGGTCATAACATCCAAATAATCACATATTTACAATTTGGCCCCTTACATTTATACAATTTCACACAAGGGCACATATTTTGCCAAATCAGCCCCTAATATATAATATTTGCAAATTGGTCCCTGTCATTTCAAAGGCTGGTAAAACAGAGCCGCAACAGTACCAGCACTCATACATGCACCATTCAACAACATAGTACCCATATACACATTATCAATACAGAACCAGCAAAACAGTCAAGGACTGGTCAGAACAAGGCACCAGCCGTACCAGTAACAACAGAACAGGGGAGAGAGCAAGGCAAACAAGAAGTCAAGCACCACAGAACAGACCAGAACCGGTACAGGTACGGTACCAGTCAAGCATCAACCAAGCCGTAGCAAGGCACAAGCACACACACATTCTTCAGACAAGGATAGAGGAAGACAAGGTGCAGCACAGAACAGGCAAGGCGCAAACGAGCACAGCACAAGCCTCAAGTCAGATCCTTGCCGAGAAAATCAACAACTCGCGCAAAGACAAATTTCGATCAATTTAAACGAGCATTTCAGAAATTACCCGAATTAGGCGAACGGAAGGGATGGAGGTAGAAAACAGCCGGTACCGAGCGTGGCCCGCGTCACAGCCGTCTAACAGCAAGCACCCAAATGGAACAGCCAGCACCCCAGATTCAACAGCAAGCACCCCAATTTCAACAACAACCACTATAATACTCTCTCAAGAAACCCAAAATTCAATTTAGGGTTTCGGATTCTCAACAATTCAGAGGAGAGAGCAAGGAGAGAGAGAAAATCAAGCAAAGGTCTCAACACATGAGCAATAGGAAAGCAAAAACCAGCTCAAGAGAGAGAGAGAGGTATACTTATACCAGGAAGGGAGGCACACGGCAACAGGGACGGAGAGGGGTACGGCCAAGCCCCTGTCAGAGGGTAGGCACGCAAGGCACGAAGGTCGCACTGGGCAGGTGAAAATCGCGCACAAGTCAAACTCTCGCGTGGGAGAGAGATGGGTTTTTCTGACAGC
>CAYOJU010000579.1:0-1200 GCA_964404355.1 uncultured Sideroxydans sp.
GCGGCGACCGCCTCGCCCAACACCAGGCCGTCGCGATTCGCGCCGAAGGGTTTGCTGCTGCCGGGCGACAGCAATTGAAGGGCGGCAAAGCCCCCCATGGTCAGTTGATTGTCCAGTTCGATACCCAACACCAGTGCGTCCTGCACCTCGCCAGCGTTCAGCATCGCTTGTGCCGCGATCAACGCATTCAAGCTGGATGTGCAGGCGGTGTTGATCACATACACCGGCCCCGACCATTCCAGCCATCCGGCGACCTTGCCGGAGAACGAGGTGTAATCCATCTGTGCGGTGCCTTGCTCCACGCCGCCGATATCGAAAGAGGAAGTGGCGATGAACAGCGCCCCGCTGCGAATCTGTTGGGCGCCGGCTTCGGCTGCGACACGACGCACCAGATCACGGGCGCGTTCGTTCCAGTCGCCGCGCGGGCAGGGAATGGCGCGATAGGGAAAAGAGCCGCCCAGCGCGCCGGGCAAGGAATACCGGGAAGTTGCAACACCGCCCTGGCGCAAAGCCGCCAGCGAGGCTTGCACATCGAGCCCCAGCGCGCAGGCCAGCCCGCGACCGGCGAGGTAGACCGGCTTCATGCTGTTCGGAGGTTGCGCAGGTGTTCGGCCAGCGCCACTAACGAAACCAGGGCACGGCGGGTGTCTTTGCTGTCCGGCATGCGTACGCCGTATTTTTTCTGGATTGCCATTGATATCTGCAGTGCGTCGAGCGAATCCAGCCCCAGTCTGGAGTCGTCACCGAACCACGGCTCATCGTCGCTCAACCCGCCTTCCGGCTCGTCCTTGTCTACTGCGGCAAGAATGAGCGCCTTGAGTTCGGCGCGGAAAGCAATATCGTTATCGTTCATGGGATCAGGAACGCCCGCCGGATGGCAGGCGACGGCTCTCTAGGCGCGGTGTTGTTGGATATGCTGGTTCAGATTGCGCAACGAGCTGAATATCTTGCTGTTGTCGGCATCATCCGATTTGAGTTGCACGCCGTAAGTCTTGGAAATCGCCAGCGACAACTCGAGGATGTCGATCGAGTCCAGCCCCAAGCCTTCGCCATACAGCGGTGCCTCCGGGTCGATTTCGCCTGCCGATACTTCAAGATTCAATGAGGTAACAATGAGTTGTGCCAACTCGAGTTCTTGTGCGCTTGCTGCCATGATGCTCCCTGTCTATATATTAATGCGGGCGCATTTTACCTCATTAG
>CAYOJU010000580.1:0-1194 GCA_964404355.1 uncultured Sideroxydans sp.
ACGTTGCCCTCGATCACCGCGCTGATCGCCCTGCCCGCGCGCTGGTGCATGCGGTAACCCAGCTCGAAATCTCCGACAGAAAACTCCGCCTGGTTAATGTGATAGTTGAGCGAATCGAGCTTTGGCTCATCGACGCCGTGATATTGCGTCAGTTCGGCATCGAGTCGTGAGATGGCGTCGAAGTGGCGCTGCTGAAAAGCATAGTAGAGCGCCTCGCCGAAATAGGGATCTTTCAGTTCGGTGGAAGGGGCGGCGTTCGCCAGCGTCGAGCCGGAAACCAGTAACAGCGTAACCAGGCAGAGGGTTTTGCTGTACATGGTCACCAGTCTTTGAATTGGATCCCGTGCTCACCGGACCCGGCGAGATTGATCTCGACCAGTCCCGGGCCTATTCCTTTCTTGAAGCGGTATTCAGCAGTCTGGCGCTGTTCCTTGCCGTCGGCGCTCTTGCCGATGGAACCCACCTTGAGCAGATGTTCACCGGTCTGCGCATTGCCGGTATAGATGCGCTGCATGCCGCCGGCCTGCAACGCCTCCAATTCCTTGAAGGAGTAAATGTGGGTAGCGACGGTTTTGCCGTCGAGCATGATCTCGACCGAATCGAGGCGGAATTTTTCTTTGCCAGGGAGGGAGACGAACAGCGAGACTTGGGTATTGGAAGGATAGAGCAATTTTTCTTCGAGCAGCTTCAGTTCGCTCGAGATCGAAAGCACGTCCTTCTTGATTTCCTGAACCTGCTCGTCGATGCCTTTTATCTGCTCGCGTGATACTTCTTCAGCTTCAGCAGGGACGGCAAATTGAAGCACGACACATAACACACCGCACATCGCTCGTTGCATAGTAATGACCTTGTAGTTTCTGACAGATGGCTTCATCAGCCATGATTCATGGGCTGAGACTTTCGATTTCGATATATTCCCTGTGTATTAACCTCAAGCGGCGTTTTCACGGTTCGCATATGCGAAGCGGCAGCACGCTCCGCGGTAAGAAATTGCGACAGCCGATACGACCCATATTTCGACACCTAGTTCCCCTGTAGGGTACAGGGGATTGATGTACGGGTCATCATTTTCGAGGGGGTTTTCCGTCGGAAACCGTTTTTCCGACGTGCGGTTGCCAAATCGGATAGCGTTTGAATTCACCGCATCACCCATTCCATCTTCACTTTATCCCGAAATTAAATTCGAGCCTGGCC
>CAYOJU010000581.1:0-1186 GCA_964404355.1 uncultured Sideroxydans sp.
CGCGTGATGGCCTGGCGGATCCACCATGTGGCATAGGTCGAGAATTTGTAACCGCGACGGTATTCGAATTTGTCCACGGCCTTCATCAGGCCGATGTTGCCTTCCTGGATCAGGTCGAGGAATTGCAGACCGCGGTTGGTGTATTTCTTGGCGATGGAAATCACCAGACGCAGGTTGGCCTCGATCATGTCGCGTTTGGCGCGGCGTGCCTTGGCTTCGCCGTTGGTCATCTGCTTGTTGATTTCTTTCAGATCAAGAATGGGAATGCCAACGCGCTGTTGCAGCGTGAGCATTTTCTTTTGCTGGTCGATGATGGCAGCCTGGAAGCGCGACAGCGTTTCGCTGTAAGGCTTCTTGGCGGCGATCTCGTGCTTGACCCAATCCAGGTTGCCTTCGTTGAGCGGGAACACCTTGATGAAGTGCGGACGCGGCATGTGCGCCTTGGTCACGCACAATTCCTGGATGCTGCGCTCGCAGGCGCGCACTTCTTCCACCAGCCCGCGCATGGTTTCGCACAGGGCGTCCACTTGCTTGGCGGAGAAACGGAACTGCATCAGTTCGTCGGAGATTTGCTGTTGCAGCTTGTCGTATTGCTTGCTGCGGTAGCCGTGTTTTTCGTAGGCCTTGCCCATCTTGCTGAACAGGTCGCTGATGATGGCGAAGCGTTCCAGAGCGTCAATCTTGAGTTGGGCCAGATTGGCGGCGGCGGCGGCTTCGCCGTCCTCTTCCGACTCTTCTTCTTCCTCTTCAGCTTCTTCGTCTTCTTCTTCCTCGTCAGCAACCTCGGCAACGATCACTTCTTCCTGCGTGTCGATGAAGCCGTCGATCACTTCGTCGATGCGCAGGGTCTCCTGCGCTACCTTGTCGGCCAACGCCAGAATTTCGGCGATGGTAGCCGGACAGGCAGAGATGGCCATAATCATGTGCTTCAAGCCGTCTTCGATGCGCTTGGCAATCTCGATTTCGTCCTGACGGGTCAGCAGATTGACCACGCCCATTTCGCGCATGTACATGCGCACCGGGTCGGTGGTCCGGCCGAATTCCGAATCCACGGTGGAGATAGCGGCTTCGGCTTCTTCCGCGGCATCTTCGTCGGCAACCGGCGGAGTGGTTTCGTTCATTACCAGCGACTCGGTATCCGGCGCGACATCGCACACGGTGATACCCATGTCGTTGATCATGCTCA
>CAYOJU010000582.1:0-1183 GCA_964404355.1 uncultured Sideroxydans sp.
CGATCCGTTGAAATAGCTGTGCCATTCAGTCGGAGGGATTGAGTTTGAACACCAGATGATGATATTATTAGACGCGCCAGACCAAGCGGGGCCAGTGGCGATGGGCGGCAGGATATAGCCGTTGGTGGCGGCGACGGTTCCATAAACAACCAGATTTGTGTTCATTCCCCAGTTCCCAAATACACCACCATTTTTTGAAATAATTTGACCAGCTACAGAACCGAAAAAAGTGGCATCAGATGATGCTGATATTATTGAAGTTGAAGAAAGTTTTAACGCACTACTCTCAAGCCTTGACCCGTTATTGGCTGCGAGAGTAGTTGCAACTGCGGCCCCAGATGTGGTCATCGCACCATTTGTAAATGCAACTGCACCAATTATCCCGTTACCATTCGTATTCACGCTGAAGTTTGTCCCCCCAATCGTGCGGAATCCATTTGCCGTGAACGTGTCTAAATTCGTCTGCCCGTAGCTTTGCCCATTCGTATTCGCCACATAGTTCATCGCTGGCAGCAACGCGCTCGGAATAGTGCCGACGAGCGATGCGGCGGCGAGGTTCGTCAGCGCATTGCCGTTGAAAGTGTAGTAGCGTGCGCCGTTGTTCGTGGTGAGCATCGGGCCTGCCGCGTTGGTGTAGCCTGATGCGACGGTGCCCATTGGGAGCAAGCCGACGATGGACGAGCCTTGGACATTCGTAAGCGATGCGGCGTTATTCTGGGCCAGCGTGCCAGCGGCGAGCGCGGTAAGGTTCGCGTTCGTCGTTTGCAGATTGGATGAGTCGTGCAAAACTCCCGTCAGCAAGCTGCCGTCGCCGCCGTTCGTGAGAATCAGATTGGACTGCGGCAGGATGCCGTAGGGGTCGGAAATTGTCCCGTTGAAAAGCGAGTTGCCGTTGACGGTGAAGATGCCGTTGCCGATTGTTCCCGCACCTAAGTTAAAGGTTATAGGCCCGCCGATGCCGGTTCCAATGTCACCAATGCTTGTGCCGGTTGTAACTGTAAAAGGCCCGCCGTTATATGCGGTTCCACCGGGATTGTTAGCTGAGCCTGTTGTAAATGAAAATCCATACGCATCAGAATTGGCGTTTGGCGCGTTCCCTGCGCTCAAAGAAACATTCGATGGAATAACAGCATCATTTGTCAAAACATTTTCAACGCCAGTGATACCAGCCCACGGTGCTGAA
>CAYOJU010000583.1:0-1180 GCA_964404355.1 uncultured Sideroxydans sp.
CAATTTCCCCTTTGGCAGGAAGCAGGGAGGGGGCGGCCTCGTTTTTCAAATACGCTGACACCGCCCCGGTGATGTAACCGAGGCGGTTGCGGCCCTGCAATTTACAGGTCGCCGTTACGGTCATCATCCTTTCGACAAACAGGTTGCCCCGTTCGGATTGGGTGCCGAAACTGCTTTTCCGCCACAACACATAGGGGCGGAGTTGCTGTTCCGCCAGGTTGTTCGTCGGCTCGACCCCTTCAATGTCGACAAAAGTCCACAACGCCTCCTTATGGCTGAGGATTTTTTTGCAGGTGTTCGCGGTTTTCTGATGGCCGCAGGCCATGCCTTCCTCAAGCAGGCCTTCCATGCCGCTGCGGATGGGCGCCATCGCCGCCCTGAAGGTTTGGCGGGTGATCTCCCCGTCCTTCAGCCGGTGCCATAAACGGAACATCCGCCTGATATGCCCCAAAACCCCGTCGCCTATCCTGCCGGCCCCGCCGCTGCGTTCCGAAACCTTTTGGAAATCACGTTTCAGGTGCGCCCAGCAGAACTGCCTGCGGGTGGTTTTGATCCAATTGTAGGAGGCATACCTGTCCGAAACCAGAATCCCCAGGAACCCTTCGCCCAACAGCCCCTTGGCCGCCCCCATGCACCGTGTGCCGCGGACGACAAACACCGCGACCAGCAGGGTGGCCGCCAGCCACATCCACATTTTGTCGCCCTGCCGTTTGTGGCCGGTCTCGTCGGCATGGACGACGGGCTGCCGCCGGACGTAGGTTTTCGCCTCTTCAACGGCTTGCTCCAGGGCGTTGCTGACGGTCTCCTCGGCATTGGAGACGGCGCCAAGGCTGATGGGCAAGTTAAAAAAGTCCCCGAAGAGCTGTTGCACCTGGCGCTTGCTTAAGCGGTAATCGCCGGTGAAAACCGCAATGGCGGCGGTGGCGCGAACGCCCAGCAGGGTGTTGGGGACACCGTGGGGCAACGCCCCGCAATGGCTTGCCCCGCAACCGCCGCAAACCCCGTGGACTTGCCGGTATTCCGTGACGGCAGGCTTGATTTCCGGCAGTTCGCACTGTTGGTGCCGCCTGACTTTTTCCGGGGCCGCCTTGATCTGCCCGCCGCATCCGCAGGTGGCGGGGGGCAGGCAGACCACCACGCTGCCGACTTCGTTTGGCGGCAACAGCTTGCGGCCTTTCCC
>CAYOJU010000584.1:0-1177 GCA_964404355.1 uncultured Sideroxydans sp.
TAGGGGCGGGCGCGACCACCGGAGTGGCTTTTTCCACGACCACTTTCTCGGGCGTCACTTTTTCAACGGCAACTTTTTCGGCCACGACCTTTTCTTTTTTGCGGGCGGGCTCGGGCGCGGCTTCAGCGGCGGCCTCGGCCGGAGGCGTGACAACAGGCAATTCCGCTGTGGCGGCGGCAGCAGCGGCGGCTTTGGAAATCCGCTTGGCAGCGGGTTTCTTGGCGGCCGGGGTTTTGGCAACTCTGGGCATAATCTTAAATAGCTTAGCGGCGGGGTTTTAGTGCCTGGCGTGATAACACCACGCTTTAGACGACTTGCAGCCGGAAAAGTTCAAAATGGATTTGTATAACCGGTATACAGGCACTCTGCCTTGATTACAGCAAGAAAACTCGCAGCGATTTGCGGACAAGTTGGCTCAGGCTGCCCGGACTGTCAAATCTCATTTTAAATGATTTTGGGGGATGCTTGGGGGATGTTTTATTGTTGGACACTTTTTCACTGGCTCTTTTGCTGGAGAAATGGAGGAATCCGGGATGAAACGGCGGTTTCATAAGATGAAGGACTGCCGGTGGTTTTGCCGCGTATCCGACTCAAAAAGAACGGTGCAGTCCGGCTCGCTTTATGCCGACTGCACCGCTTGCTTTTTCAAACAGGTTTTAAGTTTTTATTACCCGAAAGAGTAGGGGTGTTTCTTGAATGGGTCAGGCTTTTCCGCTGCCAGCGAGTTCCGGCCAGAGATAGGCGCTCATGCGCTGGCCGTTTTCAAAGTTATCCAGATTGAATTTTTCGTTGGGCGAATGCGCGTTGTCATCCGGCAGGCCGATGCCCAGCAGCAGGGAATCCGCGCCGAGGATTTTCTTGAACTGATTGACGATGGGGATGGACCCGCCTTCGCGCATCAGGATGGGTTTGCGTTGGAAGGCTTTTTCCAGGGCGCGCAAGGCGGCTTGGGCGTGCGGGCTGGTGGGCTCCATCAAATAGGCCTCGGCACCGTGACCGGCGGTGATCTCCATTTTCACGGTGGGCGGGCAGATGGATTTCAAATAGCCGCAGACGGCTTTGCGAATCTGGGCGGGATTCTGGTTGGGCACGAGGCGGCAGGTGATTTTGGCGCGGGCCCACGCGGGCACGATGGTCTTGCTGCCTTCACCCTGATAACCACTGGTGAGGCCGTTGA
>CAYOJU010000585.1:0-1176 GCA_964404355.1 uncultured Sideroxydans sp.
CTGGGCATCGGCATTGGCGGAACGGCGGAAAAGGCCATGCTGCTGGCAAAAGAGTCGCTGATGGAGCACATTGACATGAGCGAACTCAAGGCACGCGGTCCGAAGAACCGGATCGAAGAATTGCGTATCGAGCTGTTCGACAAGGTCAATGCGCTGGGTATTGGTGCTCAAGGCTTGGGCGGCCTGACCACGGTGCTGGACGTGAAGATACTGGACTATCCGACGCATGCGGCTTCCAAGCCGGTCGCGCTTATTCCGAACTGTGCTGCAACACGGCATGTCCATTTCGAACTGGATGGCAGCGGTGTGGCAACCTTTACCCCGCCGAACATGGAAGATTACCCCGATGTGCATTGGCAGCCGTCGGCGGAAGCGCGGCACGTGAACTTGGACACTGTGACGCGTGCCGATATCGCCCAATGGAAGCCGGGCGAGACTCTGCTGCTTTCCGGCAAGCTGCTCACCGGGCGCGATGCCGCCCACAAACGTATTGTGGATATGCTGGCGAAGGGCGAGAAACTGCCGTCCGGCGTGGATTTTAACGGTCGATTCATTTACTATGTCGGGCCGGTTGATCCGGTGCGCGACGAGGTGGTCGGGCCTGCCGGACCGACAACGGCGACACGCATGGACAAGTTCACCGAGACCATGTTGGCGCAGACCGGTTTGATCGGCATGGTCGGCAAAGCGGAACGCGGCCAAGTCGCGATCGACGCAATCAAAAAACACGCAGCGGTGTATCTGATGGCAGTAGGCGGAGCCGCCTATCTGGTGTCCAAGGCGATACGTAGCGCGAAAGTGGTGGCCTTTGCCGATCTGGGCATGGAAGCCATCTACGAGTTTGATGTGAAAGACATGCCGGTAACGGTGGCCGTGGACAGCAAGGGCACCTCGGTGCACGAAACCGGGCCGGCAGAATGGCAGAAGCGGATCGGGATGATTCCGGTCAAACAAGTTCAGTAAGTAGCTTTGCAAAGGATTACCAACCGTAGCGAGCGACGGGAGAGCAAGGCGCGAAAGCGCGAGAAACCGGAATGTACTGGATGTACATGAGGATTTCGAGCGCTTGAGCAACGCAGCTATCGTGGCGCGCAGTAGGTTGGAAGAGTTTGGCGGGTCTCCCCGCATTGCACTTTGGTGAACCTGGTCAGGTCCGGAAGGAAGCAGCCACAGCCA
>CAYOJU010000586.1:0-1171 GCA_964404355.1 uncultured Sideroxydans sp.
TAAACACAAGGTTCTTCTTCGTTTTTGATGAATCCAAAGTCCTTGACCACTTCATCAAAACGAATATTCCAACTTCGAGATGCTTGTTTCAATCCATAAATAGATTTTCGAAGTTTGCATACTTTCTTAGCATTATTTGGATCAGCAAAACCTTCGGGTTGTGTCATGTACACATCCTCGTTCAAGTTTCCATTAAGGAAAGCGGTTTTGACATCCATTTGCCAAATCTCATAATCAAAATATGCGGCAATTGCTAGAAGTATCCTAATTGACTTAAGCATTGCAACTGGTGAAAAAGTTTCATCATAGTCTATCCCATGAATTTGCTTGAAACCTTTTGCCACCAAACGTGCTTTGTGAATGTGAACATTCCCATTCATGTCAATTTTCTTCTTAAAAATCCATTTACACTCAATGATTCTTACACCATTAGGTAAATTAACCAAGCTCCAAACTTGATTATCTTTCATGGATTGCATTTCAGATTTCATAGCCTCTAGCCATTTATCAGAATCCGGGCATGCCATTGCTTCACGAAACGTCGTAGGCTCATCGTTGTCCAACAACAATATGTCGCGTTGTTCTGATATGAGCAACAAATACCTCTGAGGTATGCGACGTTCCCTATCCGACCTTCGTAATGGTAATGTCTCTTGTAAAGGTTCCACAATGTCTTGTGGTTCCTCATGAGTAGTAGGAGTATCTTCTTGAGTATCTCGAATTTCTTCGAGATGCACATTACTCCCACTAACTCCTTTGGAGAGAAATTCTTTCTCCAAGAAGACACCATTTCGAGCAACAAATACTTTGTTCTCTGCCCTATTATAGAAGAAAAATCCCTTGGTTTGTTTCGGATATCCAACAAAGAAACACTTATCAGATTTAGGTGTGAGCTTATCAGACATCAATCGTTTTACATAAGCCTCACAACCCCAAATTTTAAGAAAAGACATACTAGGACGTTTCCTAGTCCACATCTCAAATGGTGTCTTCTCAACTGCCTTTGTTGGAACCCTATTAAGTGTGAAAGCTGCCGTCTCTAGAGCATATCCCCAAAATGACAATGGAAGATCAACTTGACTCATCATAGAACGAACCATGTCCAACAATGTTCTATTTCTCCTTTCAGACACACCATTCCATTGAGGTGTACCTGGAGGAGTAAGTTGTG
>CAYOJU010000587.1:0-1167 GCA_964404355.1 uncultured Sideroxydans sp.
CCGCCGGAGAGTCCGACGCCGCGTTCGCCGATTTCGGTCTGGTAGCCTTGCGGCAGGGCTTCGATGGCGCTGTGGATTTCGGCCATTTTGCAGGCGTGCACGATCTGGTCGAAGGTGGCGTGCGGGTTGGCCATCATGAGGTTGTCGTAGATGGTGCCGGAGAAGAGGACGGTTTCTTGTGGCACGACGCCGAAGTAGTGGCGCAGTTCGTTGGCCGAGAGGTAGCGGATGTCGTTGCACCCGCAAGGAGTAGGCCGGTGGGTGCCCCGCTGCTGCGCAGCGACCCATCCGCACCCGTCGATTTTGATGGTGCCGCCGGAGGGCTGGTAGAAGCCTTGCAGGAGTTTGGTGAGGGTGCTCTTGCCTGAGCCGGATTGCCCCATGATGGCGACGACTTTACCGGGGGCGACCTTGAGGTTGAAGTCCTGGTAGAGGAAAGGCCGGTCGTCGGCATAGCGGAAGCTGAGGGCTTCGATGTCGATCTGGCCTTTGCCCTCGCGCATGCGGCTGGGCAGGACGGAATAGGGTTCGGGCGGGGCGTTCATGATGTCGCCCAGGCGCTGCACGGACATGTTGGCCTGCTGGAATTGCTGCCACAGCCCTACCAGCCGCAGCACCCGCAAGGAGTACGCCGTGGTTGTAAGGGGCTGAAGCCCCAACAACACACGCTGCATGGGCTGAGATACTTTGCTGGAATACATCTGGAAGGCGATGAGCATGCCGATGGTGAAGTCGCTGGTGGTCATCACGGTCCAGGCACCCACGACGAGGATGAGCAGGGTCATCATTTGTTCGAGGCCGTTGGAGACGACGTTGTAGGTGTTGCCGATCTGGCGCACGCCGAAGCCGGAGCGCAGGTATTCGGCAAGGTAGTCGCTGTAGCGGGCATTGAGCTGGGGTTCCATCTGCAGGCTTTTGACGGTTTCCAGTCCGCTGGAGAAGGGAAAAGCGCCGGAAAAGTGGATAGTGGGGAACATTCCCGCAAACTAACCCACCCCCGAAGCAGGGTCAATATGTCAATTGGCCTAGCCAGCATAGCGCGCAGAGTAAAGGATCATGCTTACAAATTTTGCCCTCCCGCCTCACCCCAAAACTTCCGGTATAATTCCCCCGCCGTTCAAACCGACTGGGAGAGTGTGCCGATTCATGGCACCGCCGAAGGCGCAA
>CAYOJU010000588.1:0-1166 GCA_964404355.1 uncultured Sideroxydans sp.
AAATGCTTCTTCATTGGATACCCAAGAGAAACAAAAGGGTATAGCTTTTGGCACAGGTCAACGAATACTATATTCGTTAAGAAGGGTGCAGTATTCTTAGAGAAGGAGTTTCTCGAAAGAATCAAAAGCAGTGATAGTAGGATGACGCTTGAGGAAACTCAAGAAGACCTACAAGTGAGTGATCATGAGATGAATGACATTCAAGATGATCATGAAATATCACACGAAGCTCCTTTAATCAGTGGGAGTACAAGTAATATTCCTTTAACTCGAATTGAGCATGAATCTATTCCGCAAGAAATTGTGGAAGAAGTTCAAGAAGCTCAATATGAGTCACAAGAACATAAAGAGCTTAGAAGGTCGACAAGGGATAGAAGAAGACCTGAATTTTACATGGGTCTTCATGAAGTCTTGGTAATAGATACCGAAGATCCCTTGACCTACGAAGAAGCAATGGAAAGAAAAGACTCCAAATCATGGCAAGAAGCCATGGAATCCGAAATACAATCCATGTATGACAATCAAGTATGGAACTTGGTTGATCTTCCTGAAGGAAAGAAAATCGTTCGAAACAAATGGGTTTTCAAGAGGAAGATAGACATGAATGGTAACATAACAACTTACAAGGCAAGACTTGTAGCGAAGGGTTTTACTCAAATCCAAGGGATTGACTATGATGAAACTTTTTCACCAGTTGCTATGATCAAATCTATTCGAATTATGCTAGCTATTGCCGCATTTTATGATTATGAAATATGGCAATTGGATGTCAAAACAGCTTTCCTAAATGGAAAATTGGAAGAGGAAGTGTACATGGTACAACCTCAAGGTTTTGAAGATCCGAAAAATAGCAGCAAAGTATGTAAACTTCATAGAGCCATTTATGGCTTGAAGCAAGCATCAAGGAGTTGGAACAAGCGCTTTGATGAAGAGATTAAAAATCTTGGATTCATTCAAAGTAAGGAAGAACCTTGTGTATACAAGAAGGTTAGTGGGAGCCATATTCTGTTCTTGATCTTATATGTCGATGACATATTATTAATGGGGAACGATAAATCTTTGATGGAGCAAACAAAGAAATCATTGAAAATAATTTTTTCAATGAAAGACATGGGTGAGGCTCAATATATCTTAGGGATTAAGATATATAGAGATAGGTCTCGTAA
>CAYOJU010000589.1:0-1163 GCA_964404355.1 uncultured Sideroxydans sp.
CTAGCTGAACCAGAAACATGCTGCGCAGTCAACGTGGTGGATCAATTGGCTAAGGAACAACTCCGCGAGAGATACGAGAGCTCAGTTAAAAATTACCCTAATTATTTATCTGATTTGCAGGATGACACAAGCGAGTTTGAGACAATTTGCACAGCAGACATGAAACCTGTCTGTCTGGGAGAATTCCCATACGGACCGTACCCAGACCATACGGACCGTACACCAGAGGAATTTCAAACAGAGAAGCTGGAGATTGAGAAGGAACCGAAAGCTCAAGCTGAAGCTGAGGCATACGGTCCGCACAAGATCCATACGGACCGTACAACCAGCCAGACAGAGCAGATCACTCCCGAATTAAAACCTCTCCCAGCCACTCTCAGGTACGAATTCCTTGACTCAGAAAAGACATGTCCTGTTATTTTAAATGCAGATCTCAACCCTGATCGGACTGCCACGCTCTTGGGAAAATTGAAAGCTCACATAAGCGCGATCGGGTGCTCGATCAAGGACTTGAAAGATATGGGGTGGATTTTTCTTTTGCAAGTGTTTGAGAACACGGCGCTCCGCCCAGATCCTCCCCCGGATCGCACCGCTGGACTCTTGGAGGATTTAAAAACTCAGCGAACTGTGATTGGGAACCTGATCGAGAAGCTGACGGGCATGAACCCAGCCGCATGCATGCACAGGACCTTACCAGCGAATGATCACAGTCACACGGACCGCGCAGACCAGCATACAAGCCGTGCACAACCAACCCGGTCTATGCATTCTCTCCCTTGGGGCGTTAAAAAGGAAGGAATGGTGTATCCCTTCGGCACATTCAACACTGCGTTCCACCAAAAACCACCCGACCCACCTCCCACCAACCCAGCCACATGTCTGCACAAAACCTTACCAAGGCACACGGACCGCGCAGACCATCACACGGTCCGTACACTTCAGAAGTGGGCGCTCCTCCCTGATCCACCCGACCCACCTCTCACCAACCAATGAGGCGCCCCCGCCTCTTCCCTCGCTCCATCTGGTTAGTTTCCATATTTTCTTCTATTTACTTTTTCTTGTGTGAATTCAAGCATTGAGGACAATGCTTCATTCAAGCTTGGGGGGGTGGAATAGAAGAAAACTGTATCTGCATTTAGGTCATGTTTATTTTTCAAAAATTT
>CAYOJU010000590.1:0-1161 GCA_964404355.1 uncultured Sideroxydans sp.
GCTGTCCTTCCTTCAGTTTGCAGTCGCGCGGGCACAGGTCGCACTGGATGAGACCGTCGTCGAGTCTGTGCCAGTATCTGGCCGGGTATCGTTCTTCGATCGAGATCGGTTCGTCCATCTCATGTTCCTTCGCTGAATTTCTGTACCGTATAGCGCGAGATCACTATCTTGTCCGACCAGAAATCTTGCTGCAGTCCGGCCTTGTCCTTTAGCCGGGCGATGAAATCATGCGGTTCAGGCAATTGTGCCCACACTTGCGGCAGGAAGGTAGCGCGGCTGCGGCCGTATTCAAGGATTACGCCATCCCGTCCCGGTTCCAGTTGTGCCAGCGCATCTTCTTCGCTGCTGAAGCGGAGCGTTTCCGGCGCGCTGAGCAACGATACTTCGATGACCACCTCGGCGAACTCCTCCTTGGTCAGCGGCATGAAACGTGGATCGCTGAACGCGGCGGCGACGGCATTGTGGCGCACATCGTCGATGAGCGGGCGCAGTGCCTCCAGGCTGCCGATACAGCCGCGCAGATTGCCGCCCAAGCTCAGCGTGACGAAGGTCGCGCCGGGCTGTTCCAGCCAGTCGATGCGAGGCAGGTCGTGCGAGAAGAAGCCGAGCTCGCGGGCAATAGCTGCGCGCGCCAGATGCAGCAGTGTCTTGCCGCGGTCAGTATTGAACACGATCATTCTCCTCCTCGACAAAAGCGAAGGCCGCATAACCCACCACCCGGTCGCGCGAACCTGCCGTGTCTCCCGAATTGCGCAAGTCGAGCAGGTGCGGTTGCAGATGGTGCTTGCGTGCCGCGATGAGTAAACCGCTGATCGGAGTGCCGCCACAAGCCTGCTCGTGGCCTATGGGTTGGCGCAGGTGGATGATGTCGTCGGCAGTCTTGGCGTCGACGATTTGAGCGGCTGCATAGGGCAGATAATGAGAAAGGTCAGAGCTGATGACGATCAAAGTCTCGTCGCCGCCCCAGACGATTTCCAGCACTTCCGCGACTTCTTCCGGTGTCGCCATGCCTACCGCCAGCGGCAGCAGGGTGAAATCCTCCAGCACGTTTTGCAGGAAGGGCAGTTGAACTTCCAGCGAATGTTCCTGCTCGTGAGCCGCACTGCTGACATCGACTTGAGGCAGATCCGAGATGGCACGCACCGCCTCTTTATCCAGAGG
>CAYOJU010000591.1:0-1159 GCA_964404355.1 uncultured Sideroxydans sp.
TTACCACCGCCTGATGAACCTGGCGGGCTATCAGGACGTCATCGCCAAGGACGCGGATACCGCCCTCAAGGTGAACATCTCGTGGCACTTTTTCTTTCCGGCATCGTCCACGACGCCGTGGCAGCTGGAAGGCGTTATCCGCGCCATGCTCCGCGACGGGTACCAGAAGGACCTGATTCATGCTTGCCACAACCGAACAGTGGTCATCGACGCGCACCTAGGCGAGCGCGAGAACAAGCAAATCGACGTCGTGAACGCGCACGGCCTGCGCAACGTGCACCTCTACGAAGGCGAAGAATGGATAAGCGTTCACGACGCCGTCGGAGATTTGACCAAGAAGTTCCTCTGCCTCAACGAAGTCTTCCCGAAGGGCTTCGCTATCCCCAAGCGCTTCATCGGCGAAAACATCATTCACCTGCCCACCATCAAGACGCACATCTTCACCACCACCACCGGTGCGATGAAGAACGCTTTCGGCGGCTTGCTCAACGAGCACCGCCACTGGACCCATCCGGTGATTCACGAAACGCTCGTGGATCTGCTCATGATCCAAAAGAAGATCCACCGCGGCGTGTTCGCTGTCATGGACGGCACCTTTGCTGGCGACGGGCCCGGCCCGCGCTGCATGGTCCCCCACGTGAAGAACGTGCTGCTCGCGTCGAGCGATCAGGTGGCCATCGATGCGTTGGCCGCCAAGTTGATGGGCTTCGATCCGCTAAAAGACTGCAAGTTCATTCGCCTGGCCCACGACCTGGGCCTCGGCTGCGGCGACGTACGCGACATCGAAGTCGTTGGCGACGTGGACGCGGCCAGCGAGAACTGGCACTTCGACGGCCCCTTCAAGCAGATGACCTTCGCATCCCGCAACCAGCACCGCATTTACTGGGGACCGCTGAAGAAGCCCGTGGAGTGGTCGCTCAAGACGTGGCTTGCGCCTTGGGCGTACGTGGCCTCGGTCGCGTACCACGACATGTTCTGGTATCCGCGCTACGCCGAGACGAAGATGAGGCCGGTGCTCGAAAGCGACTGGGGCCGACTGTTCGCCAACTGGGGCACGGTGCAGCCGGACGCCCAAGGCAAAGGCTATCCCGACGTGGGCACGGCATGCCCCGAGCTGACCCGCAAAGGCATCGCCCACTTCAAAGAGGCCGCGCGCCTC
>CAYOJU010000592.1:0-1158 GCA_964404355.1 uncultured Sideroxydans sp.
TCAACGGGCAGCGCGAAATCCTCGCCGTCAAGATCGCCAAAGAAGCCGTGGATCCCGACGAAGTGGAGATGCTCGAGGATCTCGTCAAAGTCGCCGTCTCCCAGGCCATGAAAAAAGCCGCCGTTTACGCCATCGCCGAACTGGCCGAGGCCGAGCAGTCGGACGAAGTGGCTTCTGTGTACGGCGAAGAGAACCTCTCCTTCGGCCCCGAGCACCTGATCCCGAAGCCGTTCGACCCGCGCCTTATCACCCGTATCGCACCCGCTGTGGCCAAGGCGGCTATGGACAGCGGCGTGGCGGAACGCCCCATTACCGATATGGATGGCTACCGCGAACAACTGTCCCAGTTCGTCTACCACTCCAACATGCTCATGAAGCCTGTGTTTGGTATTGCCAAGAAAAACCCGAAACGGCTGGTGTATGCCGAGGGCGAGGACGAGCGCGTGTTGCATGCGGTACAGACCGTGGTGGACGAGGGAATTGCACACCCCATCCTGGTTGGTCGTCCTGCCGTCATCGAGAAACGCATTGCCAAGCTGGGCCTGCGCATCCGTGCCGGCGAACATTTCGTGCTGGTGAATCCGGAGTCCGACAGCCGCTATCGCGAATATTGCGACGAATATCACCGCCTCATGCAGCGCCACGGTGTGACGCCGGATGCAGCCAAGCGCGAGATGCGGCGCCGCAATACCCTGATCGCGGCCATGCTGGTGCGTATGGATGCCGCCGATGCCATGTTGTGCGGCACCGTGTCGCAACCGCTGAGTCACCTGCGCTATATCAACGAAGTGATCGGCCAGCATCCGGGCGCGAACGTCTATGCGGCGATGAATATCCTCATGCTGCCGCGTCATACCGTTTTCATCTGCGACACGCATGTGAACCTGGACCCGACTGCCGAGCAGATTGCCGCCATGACGTTGCTGGCGGCGGAAGAGGTGAAGCGTTTCGGTTTGATACCCAAGGTCGCCCTGCTGTCACATTCCAACTTCGGCAGCCACAAAGACGCGTCCGCACTCAAGATGGCGTATGCCCGCGAGTTGCTGGAAGAAATGGCACCGGAACTGGAAGTGGAGGGCGAGATGCACGGCGACTCGGCATTGTCCGAAAGTCTGCGGCTACAGGCATTTCCAGCTTCCAGATTCAAGGGTGAGGCGA
>CAYOJU010000593.1:0-1153 GCA_964404355.1 uncultured Sideroxydans sp.
GCGTCAGCGGTACTGTCTGCGCTAGCGGGATTTCTGCGTCAGCGGTACTGTCTGCGCTAGCGGGATTTCTGCGTTAGCGGTTGCTGTAGCTGCGCTAGCGGGATTCTGCGTTAGCGGTTAATGTAGCTGCGCTAGCGGGATTCTGCGTTAGCGGTTACTGTAGCTGCGCTAGCGGGGTTTCGGCGTTAGCGGTTCCTGTAGCTGAGGTGGCGGGATTTCTGCGTGAGCGGTTCCGGGAGCTGCGCTAGCGGTTACTGTAGCAGCGCTAGCGGGGTTTCGGCGGTAGCGGTTACTGTAGCTGAGGTGGCGGGATTTCTGCGTGAGCTGTTCCGGGAGCTGCGCTAGCGTTTACTGTAGCAGCGCTAGCGGGGTTTCGGCGCTGGCGGTTACTGTAGCTGCGCTCGCGGGATTTCTGCGCTGGCGGGATTTCTGCGCTAGCGGTTACTGTAGATGCGTTACCGGGATTTCTGCGTTTGCGGTTGCTGCGCTAGCGGGATTTCGGGTTTAGCGGTTACTGTAGCTGAGCTCGCGGGATTCTGCGTCAGCGGTTACTGTAGCTGCAGTAGCGCCATTCGGCTGTAGCGGTTACTGTAGCTGCGCTAGCGGGATTCTGCGCTGGCGGGTACTGTAGCTGCGTCGGCGGGATTCATGAAAAATTCAAAAATGCAGTTGAAGTGCATGAAAAATGCGAAAACAAAAACAGAACATAAAAGAAACTCAAGAAAACTCCAAACGGCAATAAAAGCATCGATGCGGCTTGGGTGCGGCGGCTACGAAACACCGATGGTTTTGGGAGAAACTTCAAACGGCCGAAACTCTCGCCACGGGTGTCCGATTCGCGCGTTCTTCGAGTTTTCGGAAAGCTGAGTTACTGTTACGGCATCAGCGGAATTCTGCGTTAGCCGGATTCCGCGCGCGCCTCCTCATCAGCGGTTACTTCAAAGGTCCATAACTCTCGCTACGGGTGTCCGATTCGCGCGTTCTTCGTCAATTCGGAAAGCTGGCGAAGAGACGGATGCGTGCTGCCCAGGTGTCACACCGGGCAGCCTCCCCGGAACCTCGAAAAAACGCCGTCTGGCGCCCCGAAAACGCGGTTGAAGCTAGTTAGCAGGCTGAGGTCTCGTTCGTTAACGGAATTAACCAGACAAATCGC
>CAYOJU010000594.1:0-1148 GCA_964404355.1 uncultured Sideroxydans sp.
CCCTCCGCGAGTGGTTCGGTTTCAACCGCACTCCCACTACTGACACCCTCAGTTTCCGTGAGGGTTGGGATCGCGAGACCTTCTGGGGCATGATCACTGGCTGCCCCCGCTCTGCCAACCAAGAGTTCCGTGCCCGCTTCATCTCTCACCCAGTTCTCCGGATCATGCAGCGCGTCCTTGCCTCTACCATCTTCGCGCGCGGCGAGACTCAAAACCGCGCCAATGCTCCTGACCTCATGCTCATGGACACCATGCTCCGTTCTGACGCCGAGTATCCAGACTTGGCCCTCATCATGGTCAACCACTGGATAGCGCAGCGGGCCAACCCCAAAAAAGGTGGCAAGATCAAAATTGGGTCCTATGTCGAGCTCATCAAGCAACGACTAGGACTAGGGGCATTTCCTGGCCGAGACCCCTGCCCTGGCCCCACTACTTTGACAGCTGACAGCTACCGCCAGGGCCTCTTCATCACCATCTCCCGTGGGCCAGCCGGTCACTCTGACTACTATGACTGGCGCTTTGCGAATGGCTCCACTCGCCGGTTGCCCTTTGGCCCCTCTATCACTCCGGATGACCCCTCCACCTGGGTGGCCTCGCCTCTTGCACCTCCTGCCTCCGACATTCCCAGCTCATCCTCCGCGCCTGCGCGCCCATTCCCAGCTGACCCCACTCTTAGGGATCTCTATTCCCTCATGTCCGACATTCGGGACACTCAGCAGGAGCAGGGCCGCCACATCACTGCCATCCAGCAGCAGACCACCCTTCACACCTCTCGCCTGGATGAGATGAGTGACTCCATGTTTGACTATGCCGAGCGCCTTGGTGCCATCGAGGACCAGTTTCGCGACTGGCGCTTCCCCTCCTATGACTACTGATCAGGTTTGTTTTCGCTTCCCCAGCTTCTATCTTTTTACCTTAGTTTACTTGCATGTCTTGAAGCATTGAGGACAATGCTCAGACCAAGCTTGGGGGGGTGACTAGTTACTTTGTTTATTTGCATGTAGTTTGTTCTTTTATTTTGCATGTAGCTTGTGTGTTTTTGAGGATTAAATTTGTCTGAATTGCGAGAATTAGGGACCAATTTGAGAAATTGTGGTTGTGGAATGGTTGAATTTGTGAAATTGGAAATAACCACACATTTGGTTGAA
>CAYOJU010000595.1:0-1147 GCA_964404355.1 uncultured Sideroxydans sp.
CGGTACCGCTTTTCGCGATCTGCTCGATCGCCTTGAATGTCGCATCCACCGGCCCACCACCTTGCGCGTCGGCATGATATTCCTTGCCGCCAACACTCATCACCACACGCGCCACCGGCGACACACCGGTCTCGGAGTGGGCTCCCATCGCCACCAGACGATAATGCTCGCTCACATGCGTGATTTCGCCTTCGCTCACCAGTGCCTGCAAGTCCTCATCGAAGATTTCGTGTTTCTTGTCGGCAAGTTCCTTGAAGCGCGCAAAGGCTGCGTTCACCGCTTCTTCCCCGTCCAGCACGATGCCCAGCTCCTGCAAACGCGCACGGAAGGCGGCGCGACCGGAATGTTTGCCCATCACCATCTTGTTCGCGCCCCAACCCACATCTTCGGCGCGCATGATCTCGTAAGTCTCGCGGTGCTTGAGCACGCCGTCCTGATGGATGCCGGACTCGTGCGCGAAGGCGTTGGCGCCGACGATAGCCTTGTTTGGCTGCACCGGATAACCGGTAATGCTGGACACCAATTTTGAGGTTGGCACAATCTGTGTGGTGTCGATGGTGGTATCGCAAGTGAAGATGTCGCGGCGCGTCTTGATCGCCATCACCACTTCTTCGAGAGCGGCATTACCCGCACGCTCGCCCAGACCGTTGATGGTGCACTCCACCTGGCGTGCGCCGTTCATCACCGCCGCCAGAGAGTTGGCCGAGGCCATGCCCAGGTCATTGTGGCAGTGCGCGGACCAGATCACCTTGTCCGAACCCGGCACGCGCGCAATCAACTGCTTGAAGTGCTCGCCCAGCAACACCGGCATGCTGTAACCCACGGTATCCGGCACATTCAGAGTCGTCGCTCCGGCCTTGATAACTTCGGTGAATATACGCACCAGAAAATCCAGGTTCGAACGCAGCGCGTCTTCGGCGGAAAACTCTACATCGTCGGTATATTCGCGCGCCCATTTCACCGATTGCACTGCGCGCTCCACCACCTGATCCTCGGTCATGCGCAGCTTGTGCTGCATGTGGATGGGAGAAGTCGCGATGAAGGTATGGATGCGCCCGTGCTTGGCCGGCTTGATCGCCTCACCCGCCGCACGCACATCCTTTTCGCTGGCACGCGCCAGCGAACACACGGTAGAACGCTCAATGAC
>CAYOJU010000596.1:0-1145 GCA_964404355.1 uncultured Sideroxydans sp.
CGGTTCCACCCAAGGCGGCATCAGGGCATCTGGCCGACTTGCTGCAGAACCACATCGAGGCGATGGAACTTTATACGCAGTGTCGAGACCAGCTCCATAAGCTGGCTGAGTGTGCAAACGATTCCCCGATCAACCGTTAAAAGGATAAAACATGAACAAACTTAAAAACTTTATAGCCGGGCTGTTGATGCTGGCCTTTACCAGCGCGGTGCAAGCTGGTGCACTTTCCGATTATCTCGAAAACAAGATCGTCGACGCGATGCTGCGCGGGCAGACGTACACCATGCCTGCTACGGTGTACTTCGCGCTTGCCACCAGCAGCGGTTCGGACGCCGCCTGTGGTACCGAAGTATCGGGCGGCAGCTATGCCAGGGTGGCAGTCACCTCAAGTCTGGCGAATTGGGCGGGTACGCAAAGCACGGGTAGCACCACTGCCAGCACCGGCACCAGTGGAACTACCAGCAATAACACTACGATCACTTTCCCGGCGCCAACGGCCAACTGGGGATCTGTGGTTGAGTACTGCGTGTTCGATGCCTCTACAAGCGGAAATTTGCTGTGGCGCACCTCGCTGACGGTATCCAAGACGATCAACAACGGCGACAGCGCACCGAGTTTTGCGGCTGGCGCAGCTACCTTCCAGATCGATAACTGATCATGGCTCAGCGCAGCTCAACGATTGTGGATGACTCCGGCGCCGAACTGGTATCTCTGGTTGCCGATACCGAGATGCGTGGTATCTCGATCAACGTGCGTGGAATATGGCACAGCCCTGTCTTGCTTGATCGTTACTGCGCAGAGATCCAGACAATGAATCAATGGCTGCGAGATAACGGGGTTGAATGATGAATACGCTCGATGGATACATCGCCGCAGCCAAGCAATACGTTGGCCTGGTTAAAACGGCTACACGTACAACTATCGCGGCGGCATGGTTCAGTGTCTGGGATCTTGCGGGTAATCCCGGCGCCGGTACGTTGGCCGGTACCAGCACAGCTGCAGGTGTAGTACCAGACGATACAACCACAGGTGCGCCATTGCTCAATGCGTTCGGCGGTGGCAATACCGGAAACATCACCATTGCTGACTTCGGTAGCTCTGTGGCCTGCAGAGTGAAACTTTTCGATCTGCTGTTCAAAGCAGGA
>CAYOJU010000597.1:0-1138 GCA_964404355.1 uncultured Sideroxydans sp.
TTCTTGAAGTACAGGGGCAGGTTCCCGAAGTCCATCCGCGGTGGCATTTGTTTTATCCTCGTTTCCAGCGGCAACGCTAGAAACTCGGGCGTCCCCGGGCTCGGCAGGGAGTCGGGATTTTGATTTTGCTGTTCGGAGTCGGTCTTCGGCGAGGGCATCGTTGCCTCCTATCCCTGAAGAAAATGATACATCTAATTTGGCATCTTTGCCATCAATTGTGAATTCGAGTGGTTCGGCTTTAAGTCGTGCGGCCACCTCGTCATAAAATTGATGCAAGAGGACCCCGTCGTCGGCTTGGGACGCGAGTTCGTCCCCTGACAGGTGTGCCAAATCTATTTCGTGGCCGTTGCTTGCATTGATTTCAGCGGCCACCTTTTTCATGGTTTCCATGAGGTGCCGGATGGCGTAATCGCCAACACCCGTGTTGAAGGTGTCGTTGATCTTCTTCAGGTCGTTCATGTCCCCCATCGACCGGGCGGCCCGTTTGGGCAGGGCGTCGTAGCCGTCTTTGGAATAGACCGGGTGGGTTTCATCGCTAAAGGTGGGATCCAGATAGGCCTGCTGAAAACCCTTCTCGGGCCCGAGTTTGGCGGCCGCCTGGCGCAGCCCTTCAGGGATGGCCCGTTTGGCCTCACCGGGGGGTGTGGCTTCGACGTTGTTGTATTCGGCATACTTCTTGGGCATGGCCCCACGAATGGACCGCTCACCAGATGTTTCAAGACCTTGCTTCACGGCCACATGGGCGTCTTTGGCCGATTCGAGGTTATCACCGATTGCGCCGGTTAGATTGAAGGCTTTGCCGTTGACAGTTTTTTCTCCCAACTGCGCCTTTTCAGGCATGGCGTCGTTGGCCTTTTGGAGGATGGCGTCCAGGTCCGCCTGGTCCTTAACCCTGACGGCGAAGTCCCCGCCCACCTTGGCGACGTCCGGCGAGGCGCCCATGAGGGCCTGACCGGCGTACTTGTAGAGGTCGTTGCCGGCCTTGTGGCCACCGCCCTCGGTGTCGTTGACATACTTCCCACCTTCAACCGAAATATGGGCCACGAAAGGTTTGTCGGCCGGCGGGTTCTTTTCCAGTTCGGTCCAGGCCCGGGCGTTCAGGGTGCCGGTGTTGGGGTCCCGGTACTGCTTCTCGGGT
>CAYOJU010000598.1:0-1136 GCA_964404355.1 uncultured Sideroxydans sp.
TCGGTTTTGGTACCTACAATGTTTTTGACACATTGCCGAACGCCAGCGGCGTGGGCAGTATCACCATCAAATGCCAAGGGGGGCCCGGCAATGCTTATGACGTCACATTGAGCACCGGGCAGAGCCACAGTTACGCGTCGCGATCGATGAAGAGCGGTGCCAATAGCTTGTCCTACAATATTTACACCAGCGCCACTCGATCCATTGTGTGGGGTGATGGCACGGGCGGTAGCAGCTCGCAAACGGCATACAAAAACAGCACCACGACGCTGAGCCTGTTTGGTCAGATTCCGGCTGGACAGGATGTGGCTAACGGCACTTACACTGACGACCTCATTGCTACTGTGAATTTCTGAAATCACTTGCGCTGTTTAATCGAGCGTGTGTATGGAAAGTAGCAACGGCCAGGGATAGTTGCCGGGCAACGTGTTTTGGCTAAGATGAAATCTGAAACCCAATACGTGCGTCAAACTTGGGGGAAGCGGGCCGCGTTGGACGATGGCCCCCCCGTCGGCACCGAGTTGTACGGGGCTGCCAAGACCGCTGACTTCTACCGACTCAAACAAATGGCTGACCGGGTGAAACTCAAGAAGGTATCCAACACGGCTGTTGGTGGAAACTGAAAAGCGCGAAGCATCCTGAATGTCGACGTAACCGCGCGAGACATCGCTTTCTGTGACTTTGAGTTGCGTAACCTGGTACTCGTTTCGTATTTTTGCATTTGCAATGACCGTCACGGAAACCGGCATCGCCGAACTGGCTTGGGCACCTTCGGACGTTGATGCAATAACCGCATTCGGCCCAAGCCCGACAGCCACGATCAGTGCAGAGATGATCAGTTTTCGCTGCAGCCGCAAACCGGTTTCGACCTGGCTCTGGCTGACATGGCCTGCCTCAATCAACTCTTCACCAATGCGCCGCCCCGTTACTTCCTGGCGGCGCAAGGCATTCCTGAGTTGAGAACGTGTCACCTGACCCGATGTGACGAGAATATTCCCCAGTGCCAGCTCACCCGAAACCAGGGCAGCGCCGCCGTGGTTCCGCTGGAACTCCAGCACCACATCCCGTTCGCTCTGGGTAAGCAAGTGCTTCTCGATCAGAATCTCTTCAAGCTTGCGGCCATCGCGTTTTTGTTC
>CAYOJU010000599.1:0-1136 GCA_964404355.1 uncultured Sideroxydans sp.
GCCGCCGCGAGCAAGGCTGGCAGCAATTGAAACTTCTTATTCATGTCATTTAAACAACTCCCGGAAAGTTTGCGCGGTGCAACCCTAAAAAGCAAATTTGAAGTCGAGTAGAGCGGAGGCGCGAACATGATTAGGCCAATGACTTCCAATGTATCGGCCCTTTCGGGCATCGTGGCAAACAGTACTCAGGCCATCCACTTCGTTTCCTCCGCCCCCTCTAAGATTCCGTACGGCGGGTTTTCCCCAGTACGGCTCCAAACGAGACTGCCAGATGCCACCTTCGCCGATGGCGCACCATCGGTTTATAGGCATCCACCGTCGGCTTCAGACGTCTACCCGCTATTGTGCCCGGTTATTTGGACTTGCGTCCCATCCGGGCGCGCCAGACGCCCTTGCCGACCCTCTCGTCCAGTGGCCCTTGGCTCCGCCAGCGGTTATGCTGTCCGCCAGCCTCAAGGCTTACTATGGCCACATCCGAGCTTCTGCCCGCCACCGTCGCTTTATCTTTGATTATGTCAACGGCCCTACGATGGACAGAAGGTCCCCACTTTTATCTGCCAGAGCTTGATGACGTGCCGTCGTCCTTATTCCGATGGTTCCAAGGGGCCTTAACGAAGCCGCCCCTTGGTTTAGCCTTCGCCAACACGGAAGTGGCTCGGCAACCATATGTGTTCCGCACTCCGGACTGCGTGCGGCGGATGTTACGAAACTGCAACGTTCGCTTTATGCTACGGCCCGCCAGCTTGTTTGCCCCGCTCCGGACGGGACGTTTACTACCGAGCTTGCCTCCGTTGGATCGCTCCAATCGAAAGTCGGTTATGACTACAGGAACGTTCGCTTCGTCCCTGACCGGACTCTCACCGGCTGCTCTGGCAACCTTGTGGGCTGCACTCCGTGTCCATCCGTGGTTGAACTGCTTTTTCCAGGTTCAAAGGTACGGCCGGATTTCAAAACCGGATGACCGTGACTGAGCGGGCCGGAAAAGTCACCCTGGTTTCGCCCTTTTCCAAACCATGTTTCCACTGCGTTGCCACCGGCTGGATCGCCGTGGGCGCCGTGGCCGTGTTGTGCGCCGCCAGCGCCCCCGCCAGCGTTGACACTTGCGCCGTGGAAGTTTCCGGCACGTACCCGGAAAT
>CAYOJU010000600.1:0-1120 GCA_964404355.1 uncultured Sideroxydans sp.
ACAATCGTGTTTTCTGCCCACTGCTGTCCGTGTTTTTCGGTAACATAATCGTGTTTTCTGCCCACTGCGGTCCGTGTTTTTTCGGTATCACAATCGTGTTTTCTGCCCACTGCTGTCCGTGTTTTTCGGTAACATAATCGTGTTCTTCGGTAACATAATTGTGTTTTCTGCCCACTGCCGTCCGTGTTTCTCGGTAACATAATCGTGTTTTCCGCCCACTGCCTTCCGTGTTTCTCGGTAACATAATCGTGTTTTCCGCCCACTGCCGTCCGTGTTCCTCGGTAACATAATCGTGTTCGTCGGTAACATAATCGTGTTTTCGGGTAACATAATTGTTTTTTCGGGTAACATAATCGTGTTTTCGGGTAACATAATCGTTTTTTCGGGTAACATAATCGTGTTTTTCGCCCACTGCCTTCCAAAAATCCTTCCCCCCTATAGGGGAATATGCATTTTGGGTCTCTAGCCACGCCCAGGGTTACCACCCCCTGGAAATCCCCCAGGTTTCCCCCCCATTTTATGTGGATGCATAGATTCAGAGCGCCCCGCTCCACTGTTTGCGGTCATTTTTGCCCAACGCTTGCCGCTTCCGCTTGCCGCTGGACTGTTTTCGGCTAACACTGGCCGCTTCCGCTTGCCGCTGGGCCCCTTCCGCTTGCCGCTGGACTGTTTTCGGGTAACGCTTGGCCGCTTCCGCTTGCCGCTGGACTGTTTTCGGGTAACGCTTGGCCCCTTCCGCTTGCCGCTGGACTGTTTTCGGGTAACGCTTGGCCCCTTCCGCTAACATTTTTCCCAACACTTGGCCGCATCCGCTCAATTTTCCTCATTGGACTGTTTTCGGGTAACGCTTGGCCGCTTCGACTAACATTTTGCCCCGCAGGACTGTTTTCGGGTCACTTTTGCCGCTTCCGCTTGCCGCTGGACTGTTTTCGGATAACGCTGGGCCGCTTCCGCTTGCCGCTGGACTGTTTTTGGGTAACGCTGGGCCGTTCCGCTTGCCGCTGGACTGTTTTCGGGTAACGCTTGGTCGCTTCCGCTTGCCGCTGGACTGTTTTCGGGTAACCCTTTGGCCGCTTCCGCTAACATTTTTCCCAACACTTGGCCGCATCCGCTCAATTTT
>CAYOJU010000601.1:0-1120 GCA_964404355.1 uncultured Sideroxydans sp.
CCTGTACGCCTTCGTATGCGGCGTATCTGGGGGAAAGCATCCGCAAGGAAGGCATTGACCCCAGGAATATCAAACTGAAAGCCGGTGTATTCGGTGCCGAGCCCTGGACCGAACAGATGCGAGTCCAGATCCAGGAACTGCTTGGCATCAAGGCCTACGACATTTACGGTCTGACCGAAGTTGTCGGGCCTGGTGTTTCGATGGAGTGCGAGCATCAAAGCGGCAGCCATATTTTCGAAGATCATTTCATTCCCGAGATCATCGATCCGAATACACTGGAGCCTTTGCCGTACGGCGCAGTGGGCGAGCTGGTGTTCACCCCTGTTTCAAAGGAAGGCATGCCCCTGCTGCGTTATCGCACACGCGACCTCACCCGCCTGCATGCGGAAAAATGCACTTGCGGACGTACCCTGGTACGCATGGACAAATGCCTCGGACGTACCGACGATATGCTGATCATCCGCGGTGTGAATGTGTTCCCGTCGCAGGTGGAGTCGGTGCTGCTGGAACTGGCCGAAACGTCACCGCATTATCAATTGATCGTAAGCCGCGAAAACAATCTCGACTCTCTCGAAATCAAGGTCGAAATCGACGAACAGTTCTGGTCCGACGAAGTGAAGGTACTGGAAGCATTAAGGCAGCGCATCAGCCACAACATTGCAAGCGTACTGGGCATCACCGCCACCATCCGACTGGTCGAACCGCGCAGCATAGAACGCTCGGAAGGCAAGGCGAAACGTCTGATCGATAACCGCAAATAGCATACGGAGCCCATCATGATCATCAAGCAACTCTCGGTATTTCTTGAAGACAAATCCGGCAGGCTGACGGAACTGACTAAAATCCTGGCCGAAAACGATATCAACATCACCGCCCTGAGCATTGCCGACTCATCCGATTACGGCATCATCCGCATGGTGGTCGGTCGTCCGGAACTGGCCATGACTGTCCTGAAGGAAAAAGGCTTCTCGGTGCATCTGACCGATGTCGCCTGCATTGTTGTACCCAATGAACCCGGCGGCTTGTATCACGCCCTGAAGATCCTGGCCGACAACAATATCAATATCGACTACATCTATGCATTCGCAACCCAATCCACCGCGTCGGTGGTGATACGTTC
>CAYOJU010000602.1:0-1120 GCA_964404355.1 uncultured Sideroxydans sp.
ACACATTTTGACTTAGACCAATGAGCTTACGAGACCTATCTCTATATATCTTAATACCTAAGATATATCGAGCCTCGCCCATGTCTTTCATTGAAAAGATTGTTTTCAATGAGTTCTTTGTTTGCTCCATCAAAGATTTTTCATTACCTATTAGCAATATGTCATCAACATATAAGATCAAGAACACAATGTGGCTCCCACTAACCTTCTTGTATACACAAGGTTCTTCCTTACTTTGAATGAATCCAAGGATTTTAACCTCTTCATCAAAGCGCTTGTTCCAACTCCTGGATGCTTGCTTCAAGCCATAAATAGCTCTCTGAAGTTTACATACTTTGCTACTATTTTTCGGATCTTCAAAACCTTGAGGTTGTACCATGTATACTTCCTCATCCAGTTTTCCATTTAGAAAAGTTGTTTTGATATCCAACTGCCATATTTCATAATCATGAAATGCGGCAATAGCTAGCATAATCCGAATAGATTTAAACATGGCAATTGGTGAAAAAGTTTCATCATAGTCAATTCCTTGAATTTGAGTAAAACCTTTTGCTACAAGTTTTGCCTTGTACGTTGTCAAGTTACCATTCATGTCCATCTTCCTCTTGAAAATCCATTTGTTTCGAATGGCTTTCGATCCTTCAGGAAGATCTACCAAGTTCCATACTTGGTTGTTATACATGGATTGTATTTCGGATCCCATGGCTTCTTGCCATGCTTTGGAGTCTTTTCTTTACATTGCTTCTTCGTAGGTCAAGGGATCGTCGGTATCCATTACCAAGATCTCATGAAGACCCATGTATAATTCGGGTCTTCTCCTTTCTCTTGTTGACCTTCTAAGCTCTCTATATTTTTGTAACTCATCTTGAGTTAAACGAACACTCAGTGGGGAAGTATGAGTACTCCCACTGATTAAAGGAGCTTCATGTGGTATTTCATGATCATCTTGAATGTCTTCATTCATCTCATGATCATTCACTAGTAGGTCCTCTTGAGTTTCCTCAAGTGTCACCCTATCACCACTGCTTTTGATTCTTTCGAGAAACTCCTTCTCTAAGAATGTTGCACCCTTTTTAACGAACATAGTATTCGTTGACTTGTGCCAAAAGCTATACCCTTT
>CAYOJU010000603.1:0-1118 GCA_964404355.1 uncultured Sideroxydans sp.
CGCTCCACCACCGCATTATTGAAAAAAATACGTTCCCTATGATCCCAACCGAAATTACCCTGCACCAGCAATCCAAAGTGCTGGAGATCGCCTTCGAAGACGGCGCTCGCTACAAACTGCCGTTTGAATTCCTGCGTGTGTACTCGCCCTCCGCCGAAGTGCGCGGTCACGGCCCGGGACAGGAAACATTGCAAGTCGGCAAGCGCAACGTAGTGCTTTCCGAGATTGAGCCTGCAGGCAGCTACGCCATCAAGCTGATCTTCGACGACGGCCACGACAGCGGCCTGTATACCTGGGAATATCTGTACGAACTTGGCAAGTACCACGATGCCATGTGGCACGATTACCTGACCAAGATGGAAGCAGCTGGCGCAAGCCGCGACAAATAATCTGATTCCCTCCCCCTTGCAGGGGGAGGGCTAGGGAGGGGGTAGAATTTCTGGTTCACCCTCTCCCCGCCCCTCTCCCGCAAGCGGGAGAGGGAGTAAATACAAAAGGAGCAGTACCATGGCAAAAACCCATTTCGGTTTCGAAACCGTAGACGAAGCAGAAAAAGCCAAGAAGGTCGCGGGCGTCTTCACCTCCGTCGCCAGCAAATACGACATCATGAACGACCTCATGTCGGTCGGCCTGCACCGCATCTGGAAACGTTTTGCGGTCGGCCTGGCCAACGTGCATGAAGGCCAGCGCGTGCTCGACATCGCCGGCGGTTCCGGCGACATCTCGCGCCTGTTTTTGGACAAGGTCGGCAAGAGCGGCCAGGTCATCCTCACCGACATCAACAACGCCATGCTGCGCGTGGGCCGCGACCGTTTGCTGGACGAAGGCAAGGCTACGCCCACCGCACAATGCGATGCCGAACACCTGCCCTTCCCCGACAATTATTTCGACTGCGTGAGCATCGCCTTCGGCCTGCGCAACGTCACCCACAAGGACGCCGCCCTGCGTGAAATGCACCGCGTGCTCAAACCGGGCGGCCGCGTGATCGTGCTGGAATTTTCCAAGGTCGCCAAACCGCTGGAAAAAATGTACGACCTGTATTCCTTCAAGTTGCTACCCAAGATGGGCGAAATCATCGCCAACGACGCGGATAGTTATCGTTACCTCGCCGAATCCAT
>CAYOJU010000604.1:0-1114 GCA_964404355.1 uncultured Sideroxydans sp.
GTTGTTAACACTAACATTGTACAGGGGTCTTAATCAAGCATGTCTGAAGAAGAACAAGACATTTATTGGACCATGCATGTTGTTGCAGCATTGGTCCTGGGCGCATCTGATTGTTGGCCGTCCGACAATCACTTGCAAGACAGATGTGCCAGATTGGGGCAGACCCGAGCCAGACACATGCCCTGCATATGCGCATATGTGGAGCTATCCGAAGACCTATGTCGGGGCAGGTCATGGCGGGACTCTCGGCATCAATCACTGGAGACAGGAGATCGAGCATCTCAGGGATGATCCAGAGTATGTTACCTGGCAGCCCTACAGAGAATATGTAAGTTCTTATTTTATTTTAAATTTGATCTAAATAAATTTGTAAATCTTGGCACATCTGATTGATGTAAGTGTTAAAATATATAAATTCAGCTCGAGGTAGACGGGGTACATCAGACCTATCTTGAGATATTGCCCGAGAGATGTCGGCAGCAGGAGGTTTACTGGCGTGCCGAGGTGCCCCTCATATGTTTTCAGGTACCGTATTTTCAATTTATTTTGCAAATTTTATAAAAAACCGATTGAAACATTTTATTAAAAAACCTACTAAATTCAGATTGTCGAGCATCATTACCCCGGTCGGGTCATGAGACAGTTTGGATTGAGACAGACAGCTCCTCCCCCAGAGCCGATCAGTGAGGACATTTGGCGACAGCTTCATATTGCCCGAGACGTCTCTCCGGGTAGAGACTGGGCGCACTGGTACAGAGCATATGTCCTCCTGGCATCCGCTATCGACCCACCTATAGCTCATGAGCACCGTCACATGGATGTACCGCCAGTGTAAGAATCTCTCTTTTTTAATATCTCTGGTTAATGAATGATACGTCGGATTGATAACTTATTTTTAAAAAAATACAGGCCTTATAGAGATTGGTATCAGGAGTGTGGCGCGTACACGGTGTACTTAGAGGGGTGTATCACCGACAACCCTCACGAGCGTGCACCGAGACCGAGGGATCGGCGAGGACGAGTTCATGGTATCATTCCAGCCGGCGCACCGTTTGCATCTACGGTATGTTTACTTTAAAAAACTTGCAATATTTACATCTGTACAACATTTATA
>CAYOJU010000605.1:0-1114 GCA_964404355.1 uncultured Sideroxydans sp.
ATCTTGGATAGTTGTGGCTAAATTTAAATTTAATTCAATAACAAGTATACCTTTAAGGCGTTCAATCTTGCCTTCATCCAAGTCACACTTGTACTTGGTGCAATTCGTTTTGAAATGTCCATTTTCATGGCAATAGAAGCATTCAGTGTTGAAACTAGGAGAGTTCTTAACCTTGCTTCCCTTAGAGGTGCTCGCTTGAGCCCCTCCACTTTTGCCCTTGAATAAGGAACGCGCCTTACTTGTCTTGTTTTTATTCTTGTCAATCTTCTTGCTACTTGACGCGATGGTCAAGACAGATTTCTCCTTTGTCTTTCCCATGTCATTAGCAAGGGGGTGTTTTTCAACCATAGAACGCAGAAAGTTAGGAAGTGTAGACATAACTACAAAATTCATTTTAAGGGTATTTGTTAGTGTTGTTCATGATTTTATAAAATAAGTACTAACAAGAATTAAATTTTGTCTGTTTTTGTTAGTCACACAAGATCCTTTTTCAAATAAATAGACTCATCTAAAATATTTGTCCAGGTAGGTATCATTTACCAATCATAACCTTTAAGTAAAAACTTAACTTTATGACTCTTGTCGTTTTCATTAAGAAAGAATAATCTAATTTCTTAATAAAACTCTCTTTCCCAAAACCCAAGCCTAGATCTTGGTGATTTGTTATAAGAAAACTCATTTTATTGGTCAACAAGCATGAAGAAGTTATTTCCACATAATGAATAAGAAGATGTGCCTCACACAACTCCCACTCATTTATGGCCCAACAACGAATTCATGTAAGTTCCACAATTTCTAGCAATTAAGATCACACTCATGCTTATTCCTAATTACTTGCTTAAAGTGGATAAAATGAGAAGGAAAAATATTCTTAAATTTTTCATGGACTTAGCAAATATATGATAATTTTGAAAATTTTGGTAGGTCATGTATTCATACAAACAATACTTATCCTATCCATAAAAAATTATATCATATATTCACAAGCTTCGTGGGTTGTATGGCTCCCGCTTGCATTCTTGTAGCTCTATCAATCACCTTCATGAAAGATATTATTCATACAAGCATCCACCCATTTATCATTCTATCTTTAGAACTACTCTAAAATAAAATG
>CAYOJU010000606.1:0-1113 GCA_964404355.1 uncultured Sideroxydans sp.
GAATCTGTCCCCTATCTGTCCCCCTAACAACTTTCATTTTTTTGTTCCCCCACGTGGTCAAAACCCACCCTCTTCAATCTTCTCTTAGAAAGAAAAAAAAAAAAAAAATTCAACACAACTCAAAACCCACCCTGTTCTTCTCCTCTACTGCTCGCCACCAGCTACCCACGCCGACGGTTGTGATGGCGGTCGAGATCCGGCGAGGGGAGCGTGGTGCACCGTCGAGATCCGGCAAAGAGAGCGTGGTGCACCGTCGAGATCTAGCGAGGTGAGCGTGGTGCACCGTCGAGATCCGACGAGGAGAGCGTGATGCACCGTCGAGATCCGACGAGGAGAGAGTGGTGCACCGTCAAGATTCGGCGGGGAGAGCATGGTGCACCATTGGAGGGGGTCCATGCTAGCCCAGCGAAGGTTGTCACAGTGGAACATATGAATACTTTATTAGTTAGATATGAATACTTCATTTGTTAGATATGCATACTTCATGTTAGATATGAATACTTCTTGGAAGAGGTGGGGTGAGAGAGATGAATCTGACGTTTGAATGTTGAATTGTATAAATTATTTCGAACATGTATGAATACTTCATTTGTTAGATATGCATTCCTGTTATTAGATATGAATATTTCTTAGAAGAGGTGTTCAAGAAGGGTCTGACTTTGAATTGTATAAATTATTTCAAACATGTATGAATACTTCATTAGTTAGATATGAATACTTCATTTGTTAGATATGCATTCATGTTGTTAGATATGAATATTTCTTAGAAGAGGTGTTCAAGAAGAAGGGTCTGACTTTGAATTTTGTATTGTATAAATTATTTCAAACATGTATGAATACTTCGTAATCGTCAGTATGAATACTTCATTTGTTTAGATATGAATACTTCTTTAGTTAGATATGAATAATATATAGATTCGCTGTAGTGGTCCCCAATCTTGGCAAATGTCGCTTTCAGACGGTTGCGGTCCCCAATCCAGGCTGTCACAAGACGTCAGCGGTCCCCCTGGTCGTTACTGGTCCCCTCCAGTTTGTGTTTACATATGACGAATATTATAGATAATAAGTATGAATACTATAAATTCGTAGGTATGAATACTATACGTTTTGACT
>CAYOJU010000607.1:0-1112 GCA_964404355.1 uncultured Sideroxydans sp.
CCAAAGGGCCGTGGAACATGGCCCTATCATTAGCCCCCGAAGTCGAAAGCTATCTCGTGCAGATGCTTTTGACTTGAGCTAATCATGTCATAGATAAAAAGATAAAAAACAACTATCCCGGGGAAAAGTAAATATATTGTTCATGTCATAACTCGTACAGTGAAGTTACTTTAAAGCATAGTTTCTTGAAAATACTAAATTAATATCTAAATCGAACACATTACTCGGAATCTGATTGAAAAGTCTTATATTTTCTCTTCGGGGCCCATCGCCGATTGGATAGGTACTTGGCACACGGGATGCAGAAGAACATTCTGTATCTCGGGTCGTTTTCATCTCTCGGCAAGTACTCCGTAAAATATTCTTTAACATTCTTTAATTAACCAATTCTCATTGCATACATATAACACGGGATGTTACATATAACGATAATAGGATATTTAAACTTAAAAGCATTATAAATTGATCTAAATCCCGGAAGCATTACGGTTGCCATGCTCGACAAATAGTCGGGTGTGATGTCGCTTCTGCACAACAACAAAAAGCACCCCGGGCCAGATTACCGTAACAGGGGAAGGTCGCATGGAGGAACCTTAACCTTCAAGGAACCAAACCCGCGGAGGAGGTGGGCATTGCCAAAGAAAATGCCCCGGATTGTAAGGGTCTTCTTGGGCGATCCATTGCAAGCAAGATACATGAGCTCTCTTACCGCAGTGCCAGCAAATCGGCAAGCGGGTCCCTACGTCTTGCTTCTGGCAAACATCGCAGATGCTCAAGGGAACTCCATATACATCACGGGATCCGGGGTTCGCTTGGAATTCATCTTCCGAGCTACTCTTTTCGAGCTCGGTCCAATCGATGGTGTCCTCCTCGGTTTCTGGAGGAAGATTCATACCCATCTCGAGGAGGTCTCCTAATCTAAGGTCTTCATTATCTATGACCCATTCTAAGGTTTCTGGGTCCCAAAGTTGTAATAAATTCTTTTTAATTTCCGGGGTAATACGAGCACGAATCCCGGAAAGGGGTGGAGCAGAAGGAGGAGGGTTAACAGGATCTCGAGATGTAGAACCTTCGGGCTTGATCCCGAGGAGTTTTCGTTTGAGGGCTGCCCT
>CAYOJU010000608.1:0-1110 GCA_964404355.1 uncultured Sideroxydans sp.
TGCGCGACATGTTCGAGCAGGCCAAGAAACAATCGCCGTGTATCGTGTTCATTGATGAAATCGACGCAGTCGGCCGCCAGCGCGGCGCCGGCTTGGGCGGTGGCAATGACGAGCGCGAACAAACCCTGAATGCGCTGCTGGTGGAGATGGACGGTTTCGAAGGTGCAAGCGGCGTGATCGTGATTGCTGCAACCAACCGTCCCGATGTGCTTGACCCCGCGTTGCTGCGCCCCGGTCGTTTTGACCGCCAGGTAGTAGTGCCGTTGCCGGATATCCGCGGACGCGAACAGATCCTGATGGTGCATATGCGCAAGGTGCCGGTGGCGCCTGACGTCAAGGCCGACATCCTGGCACGCGGCACACCCGGCATGTCCGGTGCCGACCTTGCCAACCTGGTGAACGAGGCGGCATTGTTTGCCGCCCGTCGCGGCAAGCGTTTCGTTGAGATGGACGATTTCGAGTCGGCCAAAGACAAGATCATGATGGGCACCGAGCGCAAGTCCATGATCATGCCGGAAGAAGAACGCCGCAATACGGCATATCACGAGTCCGGCCATGCTTTGGTGGCGAAGTTGATGCCCAAGACCGATCCGGTGCACAAGGTCACTATCATTCCGCGCGGTCGCGCGCTGGGCCTGACCATGCAACTGCCGTCGGAAGACCGTTACAGCATGGACAAGGATCGCATCCTGTCCACGATTGCCGTGCTGTTCGGTGGTCGTATCGCGGAAGAGATATTCATGCACCAGATGACAACCGGTGCCTCCAACGACTTTGAGCGCGCCACCGACATGACGCGCAAGATGGTCACGCAGTGGGGTATGTCCGATGCACTGGGCCCGATGGTCTATGCCGAAAATGAAGGTGAAGTGTTCCTCGGCCGTTCGGTGACTTCGCACAAGAACATCTCCGAAGCGACCATGCAGAAGGTGGATATGGAGATACGCCGCATCATCGACCAGCAATACGCGTTGGCGCGCAGCCTGATCGAAGCGAACCGCGACAAGATCGAAGCCATGACCAAGGCCCTGCTGGAATGGGAAACCATCGACGCGGACCAGATCAACGACATCATGGCGGGTCTTCCGCCGCGTCCGCCCAAGCCGACGC
>CAYOJU010000609.1:0-1108 GCA_964404355.1 uncultured Sideroxydans sp.
CATACAGGAGCAAATTCTGCGCCCTGCGAAAAATGTTCGACAAAGTGACAGTAATACACGTCCCTCGAAGTCAGAATTCGCAGGCAGATGCGCTGTCAAAGCTGGGCGCCATTGGTAACTTAGATAAAGAGCGGCCAGTCATCATTAAAGAGTTACCCACCTCGAGCTTGGAAATAGAAACACCAATTATGGCGATAGAAGCGCTCGGGGACGAATGGTACAGCCCAATCTGGAAGTACCTAGTGGACGGGGTGTTGCCTGAGGAGCACATTACGGCGAGGCGTATTAAGAGAACTGCTCCTCGCTATACTATTATCAACCACGAGTTGTACAAACGAGGGCATCTCTTGCCCTGGTTGAAATGCGTCGGGCAGATCAAGGCGAAGGAGCTGTTGGCCGAGGTCCACGAAGGAATTTGTGGTAGCCACCAGGGAGCCAAAACCCTGGCCGCTCGAGTACTAAGGGCAGGATTCTATTGGCCCTCAATGAAGAGCGAAGCCAAGGCCCTGGTTGCCAAGTGCGAGCAGTGCCAATACCACAGCAAATATATCAAAACCCCGGCGAATAGGCAGATACCGATTTCGAGCGCATGGCCGTTCGATTTATGGGGAATAGACATCGTGGGACCTTTCCCGACGGCAACCAGGCAACGCAAATTTCTCATTGTGGCTGTCGAATATTTCACCAAGTGGGTGGAAGCCGAGGCCCTCGCCAAAATCACAGCGGATGCCACCGTCGACTTCATTTGGAAAAATATCGTCTGCCGCTTTGGTGTGCCTTACGCGTTGGTGTCCGACAACGGCACCCAGTTCTCGGGAAGAAAAACTAGGAGCTTTCTAGAGGGTCTGAACATTCAGAGCCACTTTTCATCGGTTAGCCACCCGGCGAGCAATGGCCTCGCGGAGGTAACAAACCGTACTATCTTGGAAGGGTTAAAAAAGAAAGTGGCCGAGAATAAGAAGAATTGGCCTGACATGCTAGAAGAAGTCCTTTGGGCTTACCGCACAACCCCCCGGGAGGCAACAGGGCAAACTCCGTACTCCCTGGTATATGGCATGGAAGCCGTAACCCCCCTCGAATTGGTAGAGCCCTCCATGAGAATGGCAAC
>CAYOJU010000610.1:0-1104 GCA_964404355.1 uncultured Sideroxydans sp.
CCGTGATGATGCTGTGGCGGCAGCAGCAACGCGTGCATCAAATGGCACTGGTCGCCAGGACCGCAGAGAAGGACAAGCAACTCAAGCTGTTCTACGACCTGCCGTTCCTTGGCATGGCCATCACATCGCCAACCAGCAAGGCGTGGCTGTATGCTAACGACCACCTGTGCGACATGCTGGGTTACTCGCGCGAGGAATTGCTGAGAAACACCTGGGCAGATATTACCCACCCCGACGATCTTGCGTTGGACGAGGCGTACTTTGAACGCATGAAGACCGGCGAGATCGACGACTACACGCTGGAAAAACGGTTCCTTCGCAAGGACGGCACGCCGCTCACCGTCAACCTCGATGTCAAATGCACGCGCACTGCCGATGGCAAGGTGAATCACATCGTAGCAATGATAGAGGACATAACAGCGCGCAAACGGGCGGAGAAAGCATTGAACGAAAGCGAGGCGACTTACCGCTCTCTGTTCGACAACATGCTGAATGGCGTCACCCTTTGCCGCATGATATTCCGTGATGGCAAGCCGGTGGATTATGAGTACCTCTCTGCCAATCGCAGTTTCGAGCAAATTTCCGGATTGAAAGATGTGGTCGGAAAAAAGATCAGCGAGATCATCCCCGGCTATTGCGAAGCCAACCCGGAATCGCTTGAAGTTTTCGGCAAGGTAGTCCAAACCGGCAAATCCACCCGCTGGGAACACTATCTGGCCGCCGTGGGAAAATGGTTCTCGTTTTCCATCTACAGTCCGGCGCCGGGAGAATTCGTAGTGGTCAGCGAGGACATCACCGCGCGCAAGCAGGCCGATGCCTTGTTAATCAAGAACGAGCAGGACTTGCGGGAAGCCCAGGAGATTGGCGGTTTCGGCAGTTATGATTACGACATCGTTAATGACAGATGGACAAATTCAGCTGTCATGGACGGGGTATTCGGGATAGACGCAAGCTATAAGCGCGATGCTACCGGATGGAGTGGAATCATCCATCCATCCCAGCGTGAAGAGATGCTCACTTATCTGCGCAATGTTTTCGAACAGCATCTACCCTTCAACAAGGAATACCGCATCATCCGTCCAAACGATGGCGAGGAACGCTGGG
>CAYOJU010000611.1:0-1103 GCA_964404355.1 uncultured Sideroxydans sp.
TTTTGCTGCTGGTTTCTTTGCTACAGCCTTTTTGGCAGCGGGTTTCTTAGCTGCTGCTTTCTTGGCTGCTGGTTTCTTCTTGGCAACTGCCTTTTTAGCAGCGGGTTTCTTTGCTGCTACTTTTTTGGCTGCCGGTTTCTTTGCTGCTACTTTTTTGGCTGCGGGCTTCTTTGCAGCCGCCTTTTTTGCTGCTGGTTTAGCTTTCTTTGCTGCTACCATTTCAACCTCCTTAGTGGTGAAAGTTAACAAAAAAACATCTACTACTAGACTGCTACTACACCCCCAGCACACCGCAGAGCGGCATGGCTGAAGCCCTTGCAACAAAGGCTGCAGAAGCAGCCTTTATCAACGATCCTATTTCCAATACGGAGCACTACCCGTCTGATTCTCGGGAGATCGCGTCTTGGACAAATTTTTCTGGCTGCCAGCAGGCAGCGAAGCTATACGTAACATGCTTCGCATATTAGCCTCCAGCAAAATAATTTCAACTCTTAATCCCACGATAATGATCCGCCGGTTTGATATTCAGTCACGCGAGTCTCAAAGAAATTCTTTTCTTTCTTCAGATCCATGATCTCCGACATCCACGGGAACGGATTGGTTGCGCCCGGGAAGATCACATCAAGACCGATTTGCTGGCAACGGCGATTCGCAATGAAACGCATGTATTCCTTGAACATGGTCGAATTCAGTCCCAGGATGCCTCGCGGCATGGTGTCGTCGGCATAAGCCGATTCCAGCTCCGCCGCCTTGCGGAACAAACCGGACAACTCGGCTTTGAACTCGGGCGTCCAGAGATGCGGGTTCTCCATCTTGATCTGGTTGGCCATATCGACACCGAAATTCAGGTGCAGCGACTCGTCGCGCAGGATGTACTGGAACTGCTCGGCCGCGCCGGTCATCTTGTTCTGGCGCCCCATGGCCAGGATCTGCACGAAACCGACATAGAAGAACATGCCTTCCATGATGCAGGCAAACACGATCAGGCTGCGCAGCAGTTTCTGGTCGTTTTCGGGGGTGCCGGTCTTGAAGGCGGGATTGGTCAGCGTGTCGATGAACGGCAGCAGGAACTCGTCCTTGTCGCGGATCGACTGGACTTCGTG
>CAYOJU010000612.1:0-1101 GCA_964404355.1 uncultured Sideroxydans sp.
TTCAATTCATTCATCGTGTGATGCCCACGACGGCTTGTCTTTTTCAGGCTCATGGCGTTATCACCGGTTCACTTTCTTCCTGCACGTCAAAACGGATCACCACCTGCGGCGGAAAGTTCGTTGGCGGCGCCCGGTCAATGTGCGTCACTTCTTTAAACACTTTCCGCACGCTCTGGTCCCACGGGGTGTTCCCCGTTTCCTTCTGCCACACGGGATGGCTCAGGTTCCCCTGCTTGTCCACGTCCACCTGCACTTCCACCACGTAATTAATATCATCCGCGTTCTCCGGCCGGTCCCACTTGGACCGCAGCGAGTATTCCATGAATCCTTTGTACAGCTGTACCGGGTCATTCTCGGACACGACGGACTTACCGCCCGCAAATTCAAAGCTCGGCACGTCCACCGCCGCCGGCGCCACTACGGGCGGGGCCACCGCCGGGGCCGTTTCCTTCGGCGCCTCGACTTTGGGGGCTTCCACCTTCGGGGTTTCCACTTTGGGCGGTTCGACTTTCGGGGGTTCCGGCTTGGGCTTTTCCGGTTCGGGTTTCTTCTCCTCCACCCGGGTCACCACCAGGGTTTTCACCGTCTTGCCCAGGTAGCCTTCCCGGGCGGCGAAGTACACCAGGCCCAGAATCAACACGCCGTGCACCACCGCCGAGATGATCAGGTTGACCTTCGACGAGTTGACGGGTTTCTTGGGTTGGGATTGCGGGATCATTTCGGCACTTCCGTGGCCAGTTCCAAGCGGGGGACATTCGCCTGCTGGCAGATGTCCAGCACCGCCCGGATGCCGGCATATTTCGTTTTCGCATCACCGCGCACGATGATGTTCAAGTCCTGGTCGCTCATGCGCAGGTTGATCAGCCGCCCCAGCAATTCGCTCATGGGGATTTCCTGGCGGTTCAAGAACAGTTTGCCGTCCGATTGCAGGCTGATGTAGTTCGCCTTGCGTGGCGGGTCTTTCTGGTTCTTGCTCGCCACCGGCAGTTTCAAGTCCTTGTCTTCCACCGGCGGGATGGTGGTGATGATAAAGATCACCAGCAACACAAACGCCAGGTCCAGCAGGGGCGTGATGTTTAACTCCGTCAACGATTCGTGCGC
>CAYOJU010000613.1:0-1098 GCA_964404355.1 uncultured Sideroxydans sp.
CAGTCACTCGTTCCGTTGCGTCTGCAACTGGAGCAGACACGCGACCTGATCCGTGTGCTGGCGGGCAATACACCCGATGTGGATGTGCCCGAGACCTTCGAACTCGCCGCGTTGCACCTGCCTGAAGAACTGCCGTTGAGCCTGCCTTCGAAGCTCGTCGAGCAACGTCCCGATGTTCGTGCCGCGGAAGAGCAGCTACACGCCGCCAGTGCGCAATACGGTGTATCCATCGTCAACCTGATGCCGCAATTCTCGATCAGCGGGGCTGTGGGCGGCATGGCCAGCACACCGGGTTGGATGTTCAGAACAGGTGGCGGCTTTTTCGACCTGGCAGCGAACGTTGCATACAACATTTTTGACGGAGGCACGCTGCGTGCGCAATCCAGAGCGGCACAGCAGGCGCTGGAACAGGCCAGCGCGCAATATCGCAGCACGGTCATCGTCGCCTTGCAGAACGTGGCTGACATCCTGCATGCCATCAAGTCGGATGCCGAAGCATTGGAGGCCGCAACGAGGAATGAGCAGGCCTTGTCCCGGGTGCGCGAATTGACGCGCAAGCAATATGAAACAGGCTATGTCAGTTACCAGACGTTGTTGTTTGCCGAGCAAGGTTATCAGCAGGCAGTACTCGTGCTCGTGCAGGCACAGACCAATCGTTTGGGCGACACCGCAGCGCTTTACCAGGCACTGGGTGGCGGCTGGTGGAATCGATCTGAGGTAATGGCAAAGCAGGACATTGAATCAAACGCTGCGGCATCGCGTGCGGTGGTACTCGGAGAATCTGCAAAATGAACAAAAATGAATTACGCATCAGCTTCTCAACTACGCTTACCCTTGCCGTGTATGCCTTGCTGCTGAGCGCCTGCAGCAAGACACCCGAACCCGTGCCGGCGGATGAGCCCGTTATCGCGGGTACTACCGTCAGTTTTCCTGCCAACTCGCCAACAGCACGCCGTTTACTCACCGGACCGGTGGTGGCGGCACAAGAGAACGTGCTCAGCCTGCCGGCGCGCATCGTCTGGGACGAAGATCACACGAGCCGCATTGCATCGCCCGTAGCAGGCCGTCTCGACGAGATCATGGTGCAGCCGGGTTCGC
>CAYOJU010000614.1:0-1098 GCA_964404355.1 uncultured Sideroxydans sp.
ATTTAAAAAACAGAAATTAAAAAACAGAAATTAAAAAACAGAAATAAAAACAGAATTTAAAAAACAGAATTTAAAAAACAGAAAAATTAAAAAACAGAAATAAAAACAGAATTTAAAAAACAGAATTTGAAAAACAGAAAAATTAAAAAAACAGAAATAAATATAACATTTTCAAAAATAAATATAACATTTTCAAAAATTAATCTAACCTATTCAAATTACTTCACATATTCACAAAAATGAATCTAACATATTTTTTTAACCTATTAAAAATAAATCCGAATTTCAAAAATAAAATCTAACATATTCAAAACAAATATAATTATTTCACATCTAACAAAGCTAACATAAATTAAATAAATCTAACATTCCATAAATCTAACAAATCTAATTACTTAACAAATATAACAAATCTAACATAAAATAAATCTAACAAATCTAATTATTTAACATTCAATAAATCTAGCATATAAACTAAATCTAACATCCAATTTAAATTCTAAATTTCTCTACAACAATAAATCTAATATGAAATTTAAATTTTAAATTACTCTACAAAAATAAATTAATCTAACATAGAATAAATCTAACCTTTAAATCTCGCGGAAAAATCTTGCGGGAGATAACAAACTTCGTAATTCCGTTTGCGTATTTGTAGAATGAATTAAATTACAACTATATTTTTTTTTAAACAATAAATTTAAAAATTGAGAATAATGAAAATTGAGAATTGAGATTGAGAGAATGAGAGTTTGAGAGATTGAGATTTGAGAGAATGTGGAGAGGAAGGGGGTTAGAGGGGGTGTATTTAAAGGAAAAATGGGAGGGAGGAATAAAATTAAAAAACAGAAAAAAAAAAAAAAAAAGAGTTTGACCCGGGTGGGTCCGACCGAGTTTGATTTGACCGGACCGGGCCCGGTTTGTCTTGAACCGGCGGGGGGATTTTTGAAATTTGAATTTGAAATGTTAACGGGTACGGGTTAAACGGGTATAGGGGACGGGTAGGCGGGTAAAGGGGACGGGTAGGACGGGTAAAGGTACAACGGGTTCGGGTTCGGGTAAATGGGTTCGGGTACGGGTAGACGGGTTTCGGGTACG
>CAYOJU010000615.1:0-1097 GCA_964404355.1 uncultured Sideroxydans sp.
TCAGGATCGGTTCTTAAGCTAGCAACCGATCCTGATAGTGTTCCCTCCAAACGGCGCCTCTACAACTTCTAAATCTTTCTAAGTTTTCAAAACAACTCAAAACCCTCCTCCATTAGAGCCGACTCTCTTCCATTAGAGGTCACGGCGACTCTCCTCCAAGCCGTGACCTAGCTCTTTCTCCTCCATTAGAGCCGACTCTCCTCCAAGCCGTGACCTAGCTCTTTCTCCTCCAAGCCGTGACCTAGCTCTTTCTCCTCCGTCAAAACCCTCCATTGGAGCCGTGAGTGGTAGCTTGGTGCTGTCTTGGTGCTTGCTTGGTGCCGTGCTGGTGCCGTGCTTGCTTGCTTGGTGCTTGGTGCCGTGCTTGCTTGGTGCCGTGCTTGCTTGCTGCCGTGCTTGCTGCTGTTCTGCTGTTCTGGTGCTTGGTGCCGTGCTTGCTTGCTTGGTGCCGTGTTGTTCTGGTGCTTGGTGTCGGCCGTTTCTTTTCCCACTCCATCTCCTTGCTTGGTGCTAGCTCTAATCGGGTAAATTTTCCTTTTAGATACTTGTTGATGCTTGGTTAAATTGGGTAAATTGCTTGTTGATGCTAGCTCTAATCGGGTAAATTGCTTGTTGATGCTTGGTGCTAGCTCTAATCGGGTTTAAATGAATTGAATTGTTGATGCTTGGTTAAATTGGGTAAATTGCTTGTTGATGCTAGCTCTAATCGGGTAAATTGCTTGTTGATGCTTGGTGCTAGCTCTAATCGGGTTTAAATGAATTGAATTGAATTGTTAGAAATTTGTTAGATTAGGGTACCAATTAAATAAGTATGTGCTTATATCCCTTTAGATACTTGTATATACTTGTATATTTTGATTCAATTGAATTGTTAGAGAGGGATTAAGAATCGGTTTAAATGAATTGAATTGTTGGTACCAATTATTTTAGAAATTTGCTATGTTAGAAATTTGTTAGAATTGCTTTGTTAGAATTGCCAATTTGAGAAATAATTCGGTTACCAATTTGTTAAATTCGTGTACCAATTATTTTAGGAATATACTTGTTAGAAATTTGTTAGATTAGGGTACCAATTAAATAAGTATGTGCTTATATCC
>CAYOJU010000616.1:0-1095 GCA_964404355.1 uncultured Sideroxydans sp.
AGGTATTACGCGCAGTGCTGGTGGCAGGCTGCAGCCTGTTTGTGCCGGTCGCGATGTTTAGTACTCCTGCCAACGGCGCGGAACCGGCTGCAGCCACAGGGGCCAAGAAATTGGGCAAGACCGCAGTGCAGTACCAGAACAAACCCAAGGGCGCGCAGAAGTGCAGCATCTGCACGAATTACATTGCTGCGTCGAAAACCTGCAAACGGGTCGAGGGGGCAATCAACCCGGATGGCTGGTGCATTTTGTGGGCAGCGAAGGCTTGATAAATCAGGACTGAGGACTGAGGTACGAGGACTGAGAAACACCTCGTCTCTGATTTTCACTCAGTCCTCAGCACTCAGTCCTGTTTCTGTATCCAGGCAACAAAATGATCCATCCAGTTTTGCAGGATTTTTTTGCTGTCTGGTCCGATGTTGCCGGTTGCATCAAATAGTCCTTCCTTTGCCTGAATGAAAGCTTCGGGCTGACCCATTGTGGGCATGTCGAGCGCGGCAAGCACGTTGCGCAAATGCTGTTGCGCCATGGAAGAACCAGTCGCACCGGGAGAAACCCCCAACACCCCTGCCGGTTTGCTCGCCCATGAACTCTGACCATAGGGACGCGAGGCGTGGTCTATCGCGTTCTTGAGCACTCCGGGAATGGAGCGGTTGTATTCCGGTGTCACGAACAAAATACCTTGTGAGCTATTCAGTTCGTTTTTCATTCTTTTTACCGGCTCTGCCTGGTTCGCATCATCATCCTGGTTATACAGCGGCAAGTCGCCGATTAGTACGTGTTTGAAAGAAAAATTCGAAGGGGCCAGCTTTACAATCGCATTTGCCAATTTGCGGTTGAACGAATCTTTGCGAAGACTTCCGACGATAACAGCAATTTGGTATTGGTTCATGTTGTTCTCCTTTTAATCAGGACTGAGGGGCGAGGGGCGAGGACTGAGGACTGAGAAACACCACTACACTGCTTTTCTCTCAGTCCTCGTTACTTAGTCCTTTCTTTGATGGCCCGGATCAATATAGGGATTCCTGCGCTCCTCTGCGCGATGTTTCTTGGTAAGCAGTTCCGACAGGAAAAGCGCCAGCAGGGTGTAAGTCAGAA
>CAYOJU010000617.1:0-1094 GCA_964404355.1 uncultured Sideroxydans sp.
GCCACAGACAATGCGCCGCGCGCCGCGATTGTGCGAGCCCGGCGTTTTCACTGTGTATTCGTGGTAATAGCCGCGCGCCTGCTGCGGCAGGGCGTGCTCGTAATTGCCGAACACCACGCCGTCGCGCGGATAAGGAAAGGGACCGCCCTGTTTGATGAGTTGCCAAGTCTCGCGCGCTTCCGGCGGCATCTCGGCGACAGCAATGCTGGATGTTGGGGCGTCAGCATGCGAGTGATGGCTGCGTGCCTGCGCGAACGGCAGGCACAGCAGCAAGCCCAACAGCAGCCACCACCGTGCCTGGGTAATGCGCCGCATGCTATTCCTTGGGCGTCTCTGTAGTCGCGGGTTGACGCAAACGGATGTGCAGTTCACGCAACTGCTTCTCATCCACCGGAGACGGCGCTTGGGTCAGCAGGCATTGGGCGCGCTGCGTCTTGGGGAAGGCGATCACGTCGCGAATGGATTCGGAGCCGGTCATCATGGCGACGATACGATCCAGACCGAACGCCAGGCCGCCGTGCGGAGGGGCGCCATATTGCAGCGCATCCAGCAGGAAGCCGAACTTTTGTTGCGCTTCTTCCGCGCCGATGTTGAGCGCGCGGAATACCTGGCTTTGCACGTCTTCCTTGTGGATACGCACCGAGCCACCGCCGATTTCGGAACCGTTCAGGGCGAGGTCATAGGCCTTGGCCAGACACTTGCCCGGGTCACTTTCCAGCATGGACAGATGCTCGTCCTTGGGCGCGGTGAACGGATGGTGACAGGCGTTCCAGCGCTTGGCTTCGTCGTCGTATTCGAACATCGGGAAGTCCACCACCCACAGTGGTTCCCAGGCCTTGCCGTTGGTATAGCCTTTTTCGTGGCCGATCTTGATACGCAACGCGCCCAGTGCATCGTTGGTAATCTTGGCCTTGTCCGCGCCGAAGAAAATGATGTCACCGTTTTGCGCGCCGGTGCGTTCAATGATCGTCTTCAGCGCCGCTTCGTTCAGGTTCTTCACAATCGGCGATTGCAGGCCGGTCTCGTTCAGTTGCGTCACGTCGTTGACCTTGATGTAAGCCAGGCCCTTGGCACCGTAGATGGTGACGAACTTG
>CAYOJU010000618.1:0-1079 GCA_964404355.1 uncultured Sideroxydans sp.
TCAACAAGACCACGAGCCAGGAGCTGCACGTCATCAACACCACGGCCAACAGCGGCTGGAAGGTGAAGACAGGTGGCTTGCGCAACATGACCATCGATGAGCTTGAAGAGCGCGGTGCGGAGACCGGCCTCGTGCTCGAAGTCGACAGCGTCGATGACGCCGAGAAGATTCAGCCCAACCAGATCCCACAGGGCCTCGACCGGCTCTCCTACAAGGCCGAGGAGTACATCAAGGCCATCAGCAACGTCTCGGACAGCATGCAGGGCCAGGATCGCGCCGACGTGGCGGCTAAGGCCATCATCACGAAGGCGAACCAGGCCGGCACGAACTTTACCTCGATCTTCGACAACCTCGAGCGCAGTGACTGGCTCCTGGCGCGGCAGGTGCTGTCCACCGTGCAGCGCTTCTACACGGACACCCGCACCCTGCGCATCGTCACGGACCCGACGAAAAACGAGACCCAGGACATTCAGATCAACCAGTACCAGGCTGAGATCGACGAGATCACCAACGACCTCACCGTGGGCGAGTACACCCTCACCGTGACCAGCGTGCCGCACCAGGCCACCCTGGAAGACGCGCAATTCGAGCAGGCCGCGCGGCTCAAGGAGCTGGGCGTGCAGCTCCCCGACGAGATTCTCATCAAGAACAGCCGGCTGCAGAACAAGAACGACATCCTCAAGACCATGGCGAACCAGGCCCAGAGCCCCGAGGCGCAGGTGGGCCAGGAGCTTCAGCAGCGCGCCCAGGCCGCCACGGTGGCGGATCTGGAGGGCAAGGCCGCCAAGCAGTCGGCCGACGCCCGCCTGGCCGACGCCAAGGCCCAGCAGATCCAGAAAGAGGCCAACGAGCCCCCGCCCGACCACGCGCTCGAAGCCGGGCTCGAGCACGAGCGCGAGCACCGCAAGATTGGTCTCGAAGACCACCGCGCACGCCAGGAGATGATGCTCAAGGACAGCCGTGAACGCCAGAAGAACGCTGACAACGCGGCGATTCAGATGGCCGGCGTGCAGCAGGCCGCCCAAGCGCCCGATGGAGACAACGATGGCCAGTAAATGCGGTGAGTTCGTCATGCGAAT
>CAYOJU010000619.1:0-1078 GCA_964404355.1 uncultured Sideroxydans sp.
AGAGTCTGCACCACCTGCTTCAGGATGTGCGGCTGGTGTTCATGCCGCTCATCAATCCCGGCGGGATGTGGCAGGCAACGCGCTGCAATCCGCGCGGTGTGGACTTGATGCGCAATGCACCGATCGAGGCGGTGGACGGCGTTCCGTTTCTGCTGGGCGGGCATCGCATCAGTCGTCATTTGCCGTGGTATCGCGGTGAGGAGGGAGCCGAGATGGAGCCTGAGAATCAGGCGCTGTGCCGCTTCGTCAAGGAAGAACTGCTGACACGGAAATTCAGCCTGGCCGTGGATTGCCATTCCGGCTTCGGCGCACGTGATCGGGTTTGGTTTCCGCATGCGCACTGCGTGCATCCCATCGATCAATTGGCCGATATCCTGCGGTTGGAAGAATTATTTCAGGAAACCTATCCCAACAACCGGTATCTGTTCGAGCCGCAAAGCCGGCATTACCAGACGCACGGAGACGTTTGGGATTATCTATATTTGCAGTCGCAACAGGATAGCAGCAAGACCTTCCTGCCGTTGACGCTGGAAATGGGATCATGGCTGTGGGTACGCAAGAATCCGATGCAAATGTTTTCGTTGCAGGGAATCTTCAATCCCTCTGTCGAACATCGCCAGCACCGGGTGTTGCGCAGGCATACGGTGTGGCTGGATTTTCTGATGCGTGCCACGAGTGGCTACGAAAAATGGATGGTCGACGGTCCCACCCGGCTGCGCATGCAGGAGCGCGCCGTGATGCGCTGGTACCGGCCATGACGACTTGGGTACTTTTGCGCGGTTTGATGCGGGAGGCGCGCCACTGGGGTGAATTTGCACATCAGTTCCAGTGTGGCATGGGTGTGTCGCAAGTAGTGACACTGGATTTTCCCGGCAACGGCAGTTTGCATGCGCAGCCAAGCAACAGCAGCGTGGAGGAAATGGCGAATTATTGTCATGACCAGCTTCGGTTGTCTGGTCATGCGCCGCCTTACAAGGTACTCGCCCTGTCTCTGGGGGCGATGGTGGCGGTGGAGTGGTGCAGGCAACATCCGGAAGAAATTGAAAGAATGGTACTGATCAACACCAGCCTGGCTCCG
>CAYOJU010000620.1:0-1071 GCA_964404355.1 uncultured Sideroxydans sp.
TTGGTATGTCGCCATGGCGTCTTGAGCTTCTCTGTCTCTTCCACGCGGGTCGCGTTGGTTGTGATGCGGGGCGCGTCGAGAGGTGGTCGTGTAGGATCAGCTCTGTTCCTGTGTAAGAGAAAAATAAAAGAAAAAGATACAGATTAAAATCTAGATTAACTAAGATAGGCAAAAATCCAGAAAATGATTGCCGTCCCCGGCAACGGCGCCAAAAACTTGTTCGCTCGAAAGCGTATACAAAGTTTCAGTACAATCCGTGAATTGTACCTTTTAAAACCTTGAATCTACTCTCGAATAAGACTGCAAGTGCACAATCTAACTCGTGTAGTATACTCAGGGGTCGATCCACAGGGACGGTTTTCTAATCCGGACTCTTGCCTTACTTAGCTAGGTACTAGAAGTGTGAAAAAGGGTTGGTTTGATTATTTTCCTAATTTTCAATCACAGTAATCAAAACAGAATAAAGGTTTTGGTTTTCAGATGATAAAAGGTGTTCCCAGGGTTTCAGGCTTCATCTTCAGCTCTGCCTCTGGACCTATCACGCGACCCGCTCACTCTCGTAAGCGACCCGTGTGACGCGACCCGTGTGGTTTCGTACGCGGGTCGCGTGGCCCTCGAGCTGAACCGGCATGTGTCTGGTTTTGAGCTAATTAGTTGAGTAAGGCATCACAGATCGTACCAGATCCCTAAACCGCAACTTTCGTGTGTTGGCTTACCGAACTAGGTAGAGAAATGCAATTAAACCCTCATAGATTGGTAACCTAAGTTCTTTGACTCGTTTGCTAGAGGTATCCAGAACCTTTCAATTATGGAAATTTCATCTTACGATTACTATTGATCAATGATCTACCTCAAGTACTCAATCTCAATTGCAAGATACATCAAGGTCAAATTACTAGAAAAGGAGCTATAGACACCTTACAGTAGACAATCAAGAATCAATCAAGCAATCTCAATCAAGATAGAAACAATCATACACAATCAAAGAAACTCAAATAATCAACTCAAATCAAAGATCCATGCAAGATTCAATACAAAGCCTTAGATTACACCTACAAACCCTAGAAACAA
>CAYOJU010000621.1:0-1071 GCA_964404355.1 uncultured Sideroxydans sp.
AATCTAGAATTTTTACTTATTATATTTGTTATTTCTTTATATTTTGTTAAATGTCTTTCATCTTTTATATCTTTTTTTTCAAAAAATTCATTTAATTCTTTTATATTCATATTTTTTAATAATTCAAATATATCTCTCTTTATATAACAAAATCCACATAATCCTTTATCATTATCATGATTTGCATTTAATTCTTTAATCATTTTATATATATATATATATATTTACTTATATTTAAATGTTAATGATATATATTTTATCATTTTTAATTTCCATTTAAATAAATAATGATTATATAAATATATATAAAAATATTATTCAAAAAAAAAAATGTCCACCACAGACAGTTTTTATAATAAGCTATTTAATAATGATAATGGATATATAAATACTAATAATATCATTTCTTTAAATAGAAAATCATTTATTGAAAAGTTTGATAAGAATAAGCTAGCTTATATATTATTAAACAAAGAAGAATTTAAAAAAATTAATTATCGAGATAATGCTAGAGATTTACCAATATTAGAAGATTATTATTTTAATTCAAATGATGATGGCGAGATTGAAGTTATATATAAAGATAATTCATATGATAAATTGTATGGTAGATATTATGCAGATAAATCAATATCTGCGCAAGGAATGATGAGAGAAGTTAGACATGTTATATATGATGATTATTATATTGATTTAGATATTGTAAATGCTCATCCAGTATTTTTAAAATGGTTATGTAATAATAATAATATTAAATGTGATTTATTGACAAAATATATTGATGATAGAGAAAATATTATTAAAGATATTATTTCTAGAAATGAAAATATTGATAGAGAAATTGTTAAAAATACATTTTTATCTATCATTAATGGAGGTTGTGGTAAATTACAAAAATTAAAAAAAAATAAATTTTTAGATGATTTCAAAAAAGAATTAACTAATATTCATAATGAAATTTGTGATAAATTTAAGACAATATATAGTTTAAATATTAAAATAAAACAAAAACAAAAAAAAGATTTATGGAATATTAAAGCATCTACAGTTAATAAAATGTTATGTTTTATT
>CAYOJU010000622.1:0-1070 GCA_964404355.1 uncultured Sideroxydans sp.
AGTTAAATTGTTTCAGGAATTGCAGGTCGTTCTCGAAGAACAGCCTGAGGTCGTTCACGCCGTAGCGCAGCATAGCCAAGCGCTCCACGCCCATGCCGAAGGCGAAGCCGATGTATTTTTCGCTGTCGATGCCGACATGCTTGAGCACGTTCGGGTGCACCATGCCGCAGCCGCCGATCTCCAGCCAGCCGCCCTTCCAGCTCATATCCATCTCGGCTGAAGGTTCGGTGAATGGAAAGAACGAGGGCCGGAAACGCACCTGCATGTCTTCGGTCTCAAAATAATTCTGCAGGAAGTCGGCGATCACGCCTTTCAGGTCGGCGAAACTGACCTTCTCGCCAACCCACAGACCTTCGACCTGATGGAACATGGGCGAATGGGTGGCATCGGAATCCACGCGATAGACGCGCCCCGGCGCGATGATGCGGATATCCGGCATGGTCTCCAGATGCTTGTACTTTTCCATATGCGCCTGCATGTAGCGAATCTGGATCGGCGATGTGTGCGTACGCAACACGTGCTGCTCGTCGATGTAGAAGGTGTCGTGCATGGCACGCGCCGGATGATCAGCAGGAATATTCAGCGCGGTGAAATTGTAGAAATCGTTTTCGATCTCCGGACCTTCCGCGACTGCATAACCGATGGAATGAAACAGGTTTTCGATGCGCTCCAGCGTGCGCGTGACCGGATGCAATCCTCCCACGCCAGTACCACGACCGGGCAAAGTCACATCCAGCGACTCGGCTGCCAGCTTGGCATTCAGAGCACGATTCTGGATGGCATCGCGCTGCGCATTCAGCGCAGCTTCGATCTGTTGTTTGACCTGGTTGATGCGCGCACCGGCTGCCGGGCGTTCTTCCGCAGAGAGTTTGCCCAAACCCTTTAACAGGCCAGTCAGACTACCTTCCTTGCCGAGATAACGCGCCTTGGCATTTTCCAGCTCTGCCGCGTCTTCAATCGCAGCGAAGCTTTGCAGTGCGTCATCGAGAATTTTATTTAGTTCTTGCATTGTTCAGTTTTGAAACAAAAAAAGGAGGCATGACGCCTCCTTTTTTATATAGCGCAATACT
>CAYOJU010000623.1:0-1069 GCA_964404355.1 uncultured Sideroxydans sp.
CGGACATCGCCCAGCGGCTTGAAGTGATAGACTTTGCCGGTGGCTTGCATGACCACGGTGCATTTATCGAGGTCCACGGTGACGACGTCGCCGGTTTTCAAAACGTCGCACAGGCGCTCGGTGACTTCGCACGGATAGAGTTCGCCGGTGGCGACGCAATTGCGGAAGAAAATGCGGGCGAAACTTTCGGCCAGCACGAGTTCGCAATTGGCCGAGCCCATGGCGATGGGGGCGTGTTCGCGGGAGCTGCCGCAGCCGAAGTTTTTGCCGGCTACGACAATGGGATATTCACTATCCAACTGGCCGGGCTTGACGTAGCGGGTGGTGTAGAGGGAGTCGGGGAGACCGGCCAGCGCGTGGCTGCCAAGTTTTTCATATTCCTCGGCAATGGTGGGCACGAGGTTCAAGAACTGGGCGGAAATGATCTGGTCAGTGTCGATGTTGTCACGCACGACATAGACCGGGCCGGTAAAAACGGATTTCGTCATACCCAGAATTTGCCGTTAATGGTCGCGTTTTTCAATCAGATTTCAACTGCCGAACCTCGACCCCGAGGAGGCAGACGTCATCGGAAAACTCTTCATGACCGGAAAACCGGCGGATTTCATCCAAAGTTTTGGAGAGCATTTCCTTGGTGGGCAGGGCATGCAGTTTTTGAACCACTTCGGCCATGCGTTCCACGCTGAAAATCTCGTCGTTTTGGCCCTCTTCCTCGATCATTCCATCGGTGTAAAACACCATGACATCCTCTTCATCCATGGGGCGTTGGTAGAACGGGAATTTGGAGTCCTTGAACAGGCCAAGAGCTGGGCCTTTCCGTCCGCCCGGGGCCGGGCCAAGTTGTTCCACCGACCGTGCTTTCCGCTTGAGATGGAGTGGGTTGGGGTGGGCGGCACTGGCGTAGGTGAGTTGCCCGGTGGCGACGTCTGCAACCAAGTAGAATGCCGTGGCGTACATGGTGGTTCCGGCCTGGCGGAAGACCTTGTACAGCATTTGGTTAATCTCGGCCAGCAACTGGCCGGGATTGGCGGACTTGAGGCTCAGATCTTCCACCAACGCCCGCAGCATG
>CAYOJU010000624.1:0-1066 GCA_964404355.1 uncultured Sideroxydans sp.
AATCGCCCGCATTTCTGGTTTCATCTAGTTCTCCTATTGATGGCTGCCGGAATTGGCAGTCCATGCAAGAAGAATAGAGAAAATGGTCATTGAATAATCGGACAGAAGATGGGGAGCTTCTGTCCTTGACAACCGGATATTTACATAGTACTAACTTGGCTTTCCAAGCCTTAAAGCAAGGTAGCGATAGTATTCAATTGGATACTCATCAGCGTCTTCAATTTTTTTGCTATTTCTTAAGGTTCGAGCCAAGTTATCTAGATTTTCATATTGCTTCGTGCCGAGTTTGGCGCAATACAGAAAACTTGCAATTTCATTCGGCGATTTAATTCCATTAGCCTTCAAATCTAGTATCCGCAAGTATTGAACAAGCGACAAGGGATCGGTCGCAATTTTCTCATTTATCTCAGCAGCATGAATGCCACCGTTCTGATTGTATTCAGCATGCAATTTGTATAATTGGAGGCGCGCCCTTCCTAGTTGTGCTTCAATCGCCGCGATAGTATCGACTTCGGTTTTCAACTTAAACCTAATTAATACTTGCCCAGGAAAGATACAGACCGACTTCTCTAGCTTTTCGCTGCTAATATTTGGAATGGTTTTTATCGCACCATCTTTAAATACCGGGAATACATTTTCCCTTGTCTGAACGTCTGCATAGTGCTTAAACTTTACCAAGCCAAATTCTTTTGCCTCCTTTGATTTTGACAATTCACTCGCCTCTGCAACTCTATCGCAGGCTTGCCTAAACTTTGTATTACGGCAAAGGAACTCCCAAGCCCAACGCTTATAGGACCAAGTTTTATACCTCCCGTATTGCCTTAGTGATTTTCCATCAGGATACTTTTTCTTCTTGGGGGCGACCTTGTCTACATTTAGTTGTTTGTTGTTAGTCACCATCAGCCCTCGCAATTAAACCCACCTTCAAAATTCACAGCATTAACAATGCTCGTTCTACGTTGTCACTAAATAGACTTGTTTTTCAGTTGAATAACTTGTGCGCCGTCGCGCAGTTTATCCAAGTAGTCAGACCATTCCTGCATCATTTTCTTACGCTCCGGCATGT
>CAYOJU010000625.1:0-1062 GCA_964404355.1 uncultured Sideroxydans sp.
GTGGTGACCCGGCGTCGCCGCTCGCCGGCCGCACCTTCGAAGTGAAGGAGCAGGACGGGCTCGGGCGCAAGATCTTCTTCATCGAGACTTCGAACACCTGGGGGACGTGATGGCGACCTACTCCCTCACTGCAGCACCCGGCGCGTACACCCTGGCAGGCCCGTGGGCCGCGCTCACCGTCACGCGGGGGATTCTCGCGGTGCCGATCGACGGACACGGCTACGTCGGGCTCACCATGGCGCAGTTCGTCCTGGCGCAGTCGCCCTACGATAACCGGCGACCCGGCCAGATCTCCTCCTATGGCCGGCTCCTTGGCACGGTGAAGTATTACGACGGCACCCCCGCGCCCCGCGCGAACGTGTGGCTCTCCAACTCAATCAGCGGCGCGTTCATCGCATACCGGCGCGCGGCCGACGACGGCAGCTTCGAGTTCACCGGGCTTGAGATCGGCACGAGCTTCTATTATGTCGTGGCCACGCCGCCGCCCGATGCACCGATGAACCTCAACGCCCAAGTGTTCTGGCAGCTGGTGGCCTCGTCGTGACAACGCCCTACGTTCCGCCGACAGGGGTAGCGGTCAATTTTGTCTTCGATGTCCCGCCGCTCTACACCCCGCCTCCTGGCGCTGCGGTCCCGATCGTTTTCGGCGACCGGCCAAGTGGCTGGGGCATGCGCATCACCACGCACTTCGGCGGCACGGTCTTCGGCAATTACCTCGTACCGACGGGGTTCCGTGCGACGAAGTGGCCCAGCGGCAGCATTTACCCGCGCTTCTGGGACGCGCTGCGTGAGCGCTGGATCACCATGGTCGAGTTCAACGACCAGCACTTCCCAACGACCGCAGCGCTCTTGTCCGGTGCTCGAGCAGCACCAGCTGTCATGGACACCGGGGGGCATTTCGGGGCGTCTTCATTCAACCAAAAGGTCACGATCCACCCGGCCGGGTTCAACGCGGCGCACTTCGGCGCAATCAGCCTCGGCGGCCCCGTGGCGCACACTCTGACGCTAGGCGGCTTCAAGGCCACGCATATACCCGTTCCGAAGGCTTCTCCGGTAGACTAT
>CAYOJU010000626.1:0-1060 GCA_964404355.1 uncultured Sideroxydans sp.
ACTTAACCTCGTCGTGAAGGCGGGTCTTAAAACAGAAGCCATAAAACTATTGATAGTTAAATTTAAGGATGCCCTCAACCACATTGTTTCAAGCCATGAAAGAAGACAAGAGTTTGCGAAGTTGTGCGTCGACTATCGATTGAGCAAGTTGAAAGTACCTTGGGATTTAGATACCCGTTGGAACTCAACCTATAGGATGTTGAACCGATGCCTTCATTACAAAACTGTTATAGGGGAGTTTTTGAGAGGCTCCACCCCTGAGGGAATGCAATTGGAACCCACCGGTGGGGAATGGGACCAACTGGAGACGGTTGGAAAATTCCTAGGAACCTTTTTTGAAGCAACCGTCAAACTATCATGCTCGTACTCACCAACGGCATTTGAGTTGTTGGGGGCAAATCTACAAAATTTCCAAGGTGTATCGTGATTTGGAACAAGCAGAAACCCACGATAAAACTCTCACGCCGATCGTAGAGGCCATGAAACTAAAATTTCTAAAATATTGGGAAGATGTACCCCTCCTGGCCATTATCGCAAGCTGCCTCAACCCGGTATACAAGAAATATTACACGATCAAAATGGTTGAAGCGTACAAAGATAATCTACATTTAGACTCAACCGGGGTCGAGGCATACGTGGATGCGAAGTTCGCTGAGATGTTTAACATATACAACTCAAGAATTAGTGGCCACGAGAACCCGTCTTCGTCCCGTGCTGGCCCTAGGTATGAATAAATATACATGTGTTTTTAATCTTTATTATTTATAATATCTACATTATTTGTCCACTAATTTTTTTTTATTTTTTAATAGTTCCACTTCCAGGAGCACTAGCAGTGGTGGATTATTAGCAGATTTTCAGACGGAGAGCGAATCGCACACATCCACAAACGAGATGGACTGCTATCTGTCGATGATGAACGAAAATGAACATTGACTTGACGTCATGGCATGGTGGAGGAGACATCAAAGGACCTTTCCAATGCTGGCAATGATGGCCCGCGATGTATTTGCCGTGCCCGTGTCAACCGTCCCTTCCGAAAGTTGTTTTAGTTCGGCGA
>CAYOJU010000627.1:0-1058 GCA_964404355.1 uncultured Sideroxydans sp.
AAGTGGAGGGTTTATTTACAAATTTCCAAACCTTACACTTGGGTCCCCCTTGTCATTCTTCCCTCTCCCCTCCTTTCTCTTTTTCTTTCCTGCCCCCTTCCCCTTTCTTTTTCTTGTGTCCGCCAAAGAGAAGAGAAAGAACGAGAGAGAGAGTGACCCCCCCCCTCACTACTCCTTCCGTGAAATCGCCCGAAACTCGAGGAATTGAACGAGGAGCTTGAATCTCGCTCTCTCATCCACTCCGTTGGTAAAGCCCCTCTCTATTTATCTCCCATTTCGAGTTCCCTTGTTTTTAGGGTTTCGGTGAAAACCCGTAGAATTGCACCAAATTGATTGTACTATGTCTTTGTTGTTTCTAAAGTGTTTATTTGTTGATTTCGTGTTTCAATTTGCAACCAAAACTCGTTTCTCACAATTTCCCCAAATGTGACGAGAAATGGGTACCTCTCTCTTGAATTGAATCAAACCTGACCCGAATCGTGTTTGTGAGTGAGTCGGTGCCCTAATGACTAAGTTAATCGATAACCAAACCGAATTGTGACTATTTATGCCTTAAACCCTAGAATTAGTGAATACGTAAAGTTAAGGGTTTAATCCGCAAAAGTGTCTGAATTTGAGTGAATTGACCTGTGAATAGATCCGCACGAGCACGCGTAGTGGAATAGACGAGCTTACCGAGTCGCAAGATCGCGGACCCTCTACGTGCCCTACATAACCAGGTGCGGGGGTTCACGGGATCTGTTTTGGGATTTATCTCGTAGAATTAAGTAACTGTGCTGTTATTATATTATATATATATACGTTGATTGCTTGATTTAAATGAACTGTGCATAGCATGTTGAATCTCTGATTGATAGCATTGTTGCTGCATTGCATTAACTGTGATATTAGTGTAATTGAATTGTATAACTGTTATGATTCGCATGTTGGTACGGTTTATCGATTTGTTGATCTGTCGTTTTGAAAAGTGAGTGGAACCACAGTATGACTTGGATTGATTGTGTGAAGTGAGTATCATAGTGGAAAGTCTAGCTCGCTACTAGACTTTCATCCAGGAC
>CAYOJU010000628.1:0-1058 GCA_964404355.1 uncultured Sideroxydans sp.
AATATATTTCAGATGACAACAAATATATGCCATAGAAACATGAAACCTCCTCTTTTTATTATTCTAATATATTTCAGATGACAACAAATATATGCCATAGAAACATGAAATCAGCGGCATGTGGCAATGTATAAATAAAAGAGAGAAAGTTTGTTTGCAATATTTAATGATTAAAAAGAAGTAAGCGTCTAATTGTCCACAGCTTTTTGTCCACAGTTTGTCCACAGAAAAACTGTCATTTGACTTGCGCCAATCCTGTAAAATTACTAATTCAATGCTGTAACTTGTATAACAAATCTTATAAAAAACGCACTTTAAATTTCTAACATTCAGCGGGACCACTTTGTGTACTTGCAACTTGCACAACTTGCCAAACTAACTGTACTTGATGCGGGACCACTTGATGTACTTCTCTAACTTACAGTTAATGACAGTTTTAAAACCTTCTAGAACATTTTAAAATTGAACCACTTCTCAAACTTGCAGTTTTTTCAAAATAATCCCGGAAATTATACAAAATTAATTTTTTTGAATCAAATTTTCTTTTTCAAAATTAAAATTAATTTTAATTTTTTTGAAAAAAAATTCATAATTTTTTTGAAAAAAAATTCATAATTTTTTTCTTCAATTATTAATATTTATATATGCATCTATATCCTATAAATTAAAACTACACATACTGTAAAACATAAAGATGCAAACTATAGAACTTCAATACTGTAAAATTTTCAAATGTAAACTATAAAACTAACAGATGCAAACTATAAAACTGTAAATCTGAAACCTAAAACACTATAAAACTGAGATAAACACACTGCAAAATTCAATACTATAAATTTAAAAGATGTAAACAGTAAAACTAACAGATGCAAACTATAAATCATCAATACATCAAATATTCACAACCACATTGTTAAACATTAGTAACTGTTCACAAGATGAATACTGTAAAATTACAAGATGAATACTGTAAAATTAACAGGGTGAATACTGTAAAATGACAAGATCAATACTCCATATCGCCTCTCTATCATCTCTTTCCTCCAGATTTTCACAAG
>CAYOJU010000629.1:0-1058 GCA_964404355.1 uncultured Sideroxydans sp.
CGCGCACCGGGCTGGAGCAGCTCTATATGAATGATGCCAACAACGATATCGGCAATTACTTTGACCAGCCGACTTTCAAAGCCTTTGAAGCCGTCAGTCCGCGCCCTGCATTCAACGAACCCATCGCGCTGGGCAAAGCAATCGAGCAAAATGCGGCCGAGGTGTGGGAGATTGTGAACAGTCCTGACTGTCGCGTCTATGTAGCAGGCATGAAACAGATGCTTGATATGATCGCCAATGCGATGGTCAACATTGCCGGATCCCCCGATGCATGGGAGGCCAAACGCAACGAACTGGTCGCAGCTGGCCGCTGGCTGGAGGTCCTTTACTAGCACAAGTCGGTTTTGTAAAACGAGAGCGAGGCCATGACGCAATTCCCCGCAGATATCTACACAGAGCCATCAAACCTGGACGTCGACACGCTTAAAAATCTCGGCCCGCTTCGCGGCATGGCGGGGATTTGGGAAGGCCAGCGGGGCATGGACGTCAAACCAAAAGCCGAAGGGCCGAAGCAACAGGTTTACGTCGAGCATATGGAACTTCAACCCATCGATCCCCAGACCAACGGGCCGCAATTGCTGTATGGCCTGCGTTACCACACGCATGTCGTGAAACCCGGCCAGACCAAGACGTACCACGAACAGGTTGGCTACTGGTTATGGGAGCCGGCCACGGAGACGGTGATTCATACGCTGGCGATCCCGCGCGGTGAAATTGCCATGGCGGTCGGCAAGGCGAGCAAGGACGCCGGGGAATTTGAGTTGGCGGCAACTCATGGCTCCGATAACTTCGGTATTCGTTCGACGCCATTTCTTGACTATGCATTCAAGACGGTAGAATTCCGGATCAAGGTATCCATTCACACCGATGGCACCTGGTCTTACGACGAAGATACGGTACTCATGATTCGGGGCAAGACTGATCTCTTTCATCACACGGACAGGAATACTTTGACCAAGGTGGCTGAACCGACGCCCAATCCGTTGGCGCGGAAATGATTGATGTTTCTTTATCAAAAATAGCGGGCCACTGTGTTGGTTTGGATAACGGCACAGCAG
>CAYOJU010000630.1:0-1058 GCA_964404355.1 uncultured Sideroxydans sp.
GAAGTCCAGGATCTGATCGGCCATGATGAACGCGTCCTCATCGACCTTGAAGCGCACCATGTCGAGCTCGTGCGCGTGGTCGTTGGCATCCAGGCCCCAGCAGGTACCCACGATCCAGTCGCTCGTCTCTTTCTCAGTGATCGAGAAGTCCCACGCCTGGAACAGCGTCATGGTCTCCCTGGGCGGCGGGTTCGGGCTGTACTTCAACATGTCCTTGGTGAAGAAAGCCCCCTCGTCGGGCACCGGGTTCTGCTGGTACAGCGCCGACCACATGCGCCGTAGCCCCGCAGCAATGAAGTTGTTCTTGATGCGCAGCAGCGCGTCCAGGGCGTACCGGGCCGGGTGAAGTGCCTCGCCGGGCTGGCGCGTCACACGCGCCCCCGCAGGCACCTCCTCGCCGGGCATGACCTTGATGATCTCGTCGCTGGCGCTGATCGCCTCGGTGTAGCCCTCGTTGATCGCCGGGTAGCTCACGATCTCGAACTTCTCGCCGTCTCCAGATTCCATCGCGGCGATGATGCGACCTGAGAAATCATCGTCGTGCCAACGGGTCTGAATCACGAGAATCCCGCCGCCTGGGGCCACGCGCGTATACGCGGTCGACAGGTACCACTCCCAGGTGCTATCGCGCACCACCTGGCTGTCCGCGGCCTCCTGGTCCTTGATCGGGTCGTCGACTATCAGGCAGTTGTGAATCAACTGGTTCTCGGCGAAGAAATTCCCTGTGTCAGTTTGGATGTCGACGACGAGACGACCCGACCCTTGAAGGCCGCGGCCAAGGCGGCGCGCGAAGTCTCCAGGAGATTGTGATACCAGACATGACACTTCTGACACAGCAGCACGAGGTTGAACGGGTCGTGGTTCCCCTCGTTGTGGTCGATGTGATGCACCGCCATCCGCGCCGATTTCTTCCCACAGCACTGACAAATCCGATCGTCCCGTTGCGCAATCCAGCCGCGCAAAGCCAAGAACTTGCCCGAGTATTCGTGCTGCCTGCCGCCCTCGATACGCCGCGCTTGATAGCACACGGGTGAGCAATACTTCTTCTGGTCCCCACC
>CAYOJU010000631.1:0-1055 GCA_964404355.1 uncultured Sideroxydans sp.
ATACCAGGCGCAGGCAAGGCTGTATCATCAGCGGGCAAACTTATCAAATCCGGAGTTAAAGCTGAAGAAGCTGTAGCAGAGCTTCATAGGGCTGAAGTTGCACTTCAACGTGTGGATGGCTTACCTGTCGTTCAAGTAAAAGTAGGAAATAAAGGTGAGTGGGACGCAGCAATCAATGGGAATCTCAAATCAGAAACCGCCTACCAGCTTGATAACGGTCATATTTACGTTACAGATGCGAGTGGGCGAGTTAAGGCCGTTGAGGGCGAACTTGATTTGACTAAGATGGATCGCAATACTTATCAGCAATGTGCCGCAGGCAAGTGCGGCGATACTGGGGACGAAGGCGGGCATTTAATCGCCTCATCTCTTGGCGGTGCGGGGGATAGAATCAACATCGTACCGCAGGCAGCAACCCTGAACAGGGGGGATTGGAAATCCATGGAAAACGAGTTGCGCACCGAGCTACAGGCGGGAAAGCAAGTTAGTGTAAAGATTGAAGTTGGCTATCCTGCTGGTGAAGGTATAAGACCGAATGAGTTTAGGGTGCTTGCAACAATTGATGGCAAAGTAGTGCCGTATCGTTTTACTCAATGAGGTAAGCATGAATTCAACTTCAGTTGAAGGTGCCTATAGGAATTTGGCGCAGTATGTTCTTTCATTTATTGGTGCTCGCCAATGGGATGTGGCGGGCTGCTCAATGCGCATTTTTTCCAAAATGGCACGTGGTTCTCAATGGCTGGTCAAACATGGAAATAGGGAAGAACGCGGTGGTTTTGAAGAAAATCAGAATGCACTATGGGATGGCCTTGATGCCGCCATTTTTCTCCGCGATCACCTACGTGCTACTACTGGTGACCGCATCTGGGGTCTGACCTTCACTCTCTACCCCGACGGTAAATTTGAAATCAAATACGACTATGACAAACCCGAAGATTACGAAGAAACTGACGAGACTATATCTCTTTAGCAATAAGCAATCGGGTTCACAATAAAACTCCAAACCAAATTACTCGGACAAAACATCCCCCCGCAAAACACCTGATGCGCCGCCT
>CAYOJU010000632.1:0-1054 GCA_964404355.1 uncultured Sideroxydans sp.
AGAAAGGAAACACCATGCTTAAGAACAAACTGCTGGTTGCTGCTCTGGCTTCTGCTTTCTCCTTGCCCGTGCTGGCTGATACTGCACCTGCTTCGCCATTCTCTACCAACGTAAGCCTGACGAACAACTACCTGTATCGCGGTATCTCGCAAACTGGCGCGAAGCCGGCTGTGCAAGGCGGTTTTGACTACGCCGGCGCGAGCGGTATTTATGTTGGCGTTTGGGGTTCCAGCATCAGCTGGATTAGCGATAGCAACCTTGGTACCAATGCTGGTCTGGAATTGGACACATACGCTGGCTACAAGGGTACTGCAGGCGCTGTTTCTTACGACGTTGGTTTCCTGCGCTATAACTACCCGGGAACCTACGGTGCGATCTCTGCGCCTTTCGCTAAACCTGATACCAACGAAATTTACGGTGCAGTTACCTATTCCATCGTAACGGCCAAGCTGTCTTATGCTTTGGGAGACTTGTTCGGTGTCGCTAGTGCCAAGGGCTCCACATACATCGACTTGAGCGCTGCCTATCCGATTGGTGACACCGGCTTCACCCTCGGCGCACATTATGGCAAGCAAAAATACAAGGGTAGCGGAACAGACACGCTCGTAGCTCTGGGTGCCGATCCGACTTATTCCGACTACAAGCTGAGCGTTACCAAGGATCTGGGTACAGGTTATTCCGCAAGCTTGGCTTACAGCAAGACAAACGCTGCTACTGGCGCAGGCAAATACTACTATTCCCTGCAAGGCAAGGACCTGGGCAAGGGTGCTGTCGTGGTGGCTCTGAGCCGTACGTTCTAATCGGTAACCAGGCTAGCGGGGCGAAAGCCCCGCTCAACTCAAGGAGATGAATATGAAAATCGTCACTGCAATCATCAAGCCGTTCAAGCTGGACGAAGTGCGTGAAGCGCTGTCCGCCATCGGCGTGCAGGGCATCACCGTTACAGAAGTCAAAGGCTTCGGACGTCAAAAGGGACACACCGAGCTGTATCGCGGTGCCGAATATGTCGTGGACTTCCTGCCCAAGATCAAGCTCGAAGCGGCGATCAAGGCTG
>CAYOJU010000633.1:0-1052 GCA_964404355.1 uncultured Sideroxydans sp.
TATATTTCAACAATTTTAAAAATAGTTGTTATTATTGGCGGTTTATTATAATATTTTATTATATTTTTTTTATTAAAATGATGATTTGAACTTCTTTGTTTATCAATAATTTGTTTAAAAATTTTAATATGTTTTTTTGATTTAAGATGTACATATTGTGATGTATATAATATTTCTATTTTACATGTATCACAAAAATATTTATCTTTATTCATTTTATGGAAATATTTATATAATTTATATTTTATTTATATTTAAATAATAATTTATATAATAATTATATAATATATATATATTAACATAATAATGGGATCTGCTTTATATGAATATCATAAAAAATATATCAATGCTTATAAAGAAAAAAATAAAGATAAAATAAAGGAGTATTTTAAAGAAAAAATTGAATGTGAAGTATGTAAGAGTTCAGTTATAAAATATTCTTATAAAAGACATACAACATCTAATAAACATAAAAAGAATTTAGAATTACAAAATAAAGTTATTAATTAATTTTCTCTTTTTATTATATTCTTGAAATAATTTTAAAAAATGATAAATATCATTTTTTTTATTTTTATCAAATACACTTATTGCCCATTTTATATAATTTATTATAGTTTTATTTTTTAAATGATATAAATCAAATATTGATTTACATTTACAATTTTTAAATTTCCCAAAATCACATTTAATATATTGTAAATGATTATTAAACCATATATATTCTTTTTTAAATTCGAGTATCACTTTTTCATATTTTTTTTTATTAATTTTTAATTCTTTATTTATAATAATTCTACAATCATTACAATAAGCATCTTTTCTATTATTATGTCTTACTAAGCATATTTTGCATCGTCTTCCTTGCATATCTTCATTTACAAATTTATTTATACATTCAGATCCTACAATATATAATTTGCCAGTATTTAAATCTTTAATATAATGGGGATTTGTTATACATTGCATACATAGACAATGGAAATAATTTTTAGGAGCTACTTCATTTGAATATTTAATTTGTTTCCAATATTTAAAATTAGTATGTGAAT
>CAYOJU010000634.1:0-1051 GCA_964404355.1 uncultured Sideroxydans sp.
CGCCTGATCGCGCAAGACTTCACCGAAGCGTACAAGCAGTGCGACGTGATCATGGGTCCGACCTCGCCTTCCACTGCCTTCAAGCTGGGCGAGAAGGGCGACGACCCGGTGCAGATGTACCTGTCCGACATCTACACCATCGCGGTGAACCTGGCCGGCCTGCCGGGCATGTCCATCCCCTGCGGCTTCGGGGATAACAATATGCCAGTGGGTCTGCAGATCATCGGCAACTATTTCGACGAAGCGCGCATGCTGAACGTGGCGCACCAATACCAACTGGCGACCGACTGGCACAGCCGCGCGCCGCAAGGGCTGTAAGGAAACGACATGAACTGGGAAATCGTCATCGGACTGGAAGTACACACCCAGCTCTCGACCAACACCAAGATATTCTCCGGTGCTTCAACTGCGTTCGGCGCCGAGCCGAACACACAGGCGGATGCGGTGAGCATTGCGCTTCCGGGTGTGCTGCCGGTGCTGAACAAGGGCGCAGTGGAACGCGCGATCAAGTTCGGCCTCGCCACCGGCTCGCACATCGCAAACCGTTCCGTGTTTGCGCGCAAGAATTATTTCTACCCGGATCTGCCCAAGGGCTACCAGATCAGCCAGTTCGATCTGCCGGTGGTGGGACAAGGCGCGCTGACCATCCAGGTCGAGCCGCTTTCAGGTAATGCCAAACCTTACGAGAAAACAGTGCGCATCACGCGCGCCCACCTGGAAGAAGATGCAGGCAAATCCGTTCACGGCGATTCGCAGGGCGTGACCGGCATTGACCTGAATCGTGCCGGTACTCCGCTGCTGGAGATCGTCTCCGAACCCGACATGAGTTCCGCCGCCGAGGCGGTGGCTTATGCCAAAGCTCTGCACTCGCTGGTGCGCTGGATCGGCATTTGTGACGGCAACATGCAGGAAGGCTCGTTCCGCTGCGACGTGAACGTGTCGGTGCGTAAACCCGGCCAGCCGCTCGGCACGCGCCGCGAGATCAAGAACCTGAACTCGTTCAAGTTCATGCAACAGGCCATCGACTACGAAGTGCAATGGCAGATCGACA
>CAYOJU010000635.1:0-1051 GCA_964404355.1 uncultured Sideroxydans sp.
CCTTCTTGCCGTCGCAATTGCGCAGCACGGATTCCAGCACGATGCGGATGGAGACTGGCAGGCGCGAGATGTTGCCGACCCCGGCTTTCTCCAGCGCGGGCAGCGAATACAGCGTGGCGGCCTTGCCGTTGGTGAGTTTGAAATTCTGGCGCGAATCGAACAGGTTGTGGGACATGACGGGCGGCTCCGAAGTATGAAACGAGAAAGTTGAATTGCTCCTAATGCGCGAAACTGAAAAGGCGCTGGATTATAGCGCGGCATCAATGCGGGCAGGGAGGCGTAGCAGGCGATTATGCGTTTGCGTGGAGCATGTTCGCACGGGCATTTTGGTTGTGTTCGTATCTCCGTGCGGGTTCGCTGGAATTGTAATAATCAGTATTGATTTTTTGAGGGGCTAAAAAATCATCAGAAGGACCGGGGAGGTCATTCTGATTATCGCCTTATTCCGATGCCACCGCCGCCGGTGGTGGCCCCTTTGTCGGTGTGCGTACCTGAAACAGCAACGGCAGCATCGGCATCAGCACGAAATTCATCGTGGCGAACCAGAAACTGTCGATGTAACCGATGTTCTGTGCCTTATACAGCACGGTTCTCGTTATCGGTCGGATGCGGGTATCGACAGGCAATTTTGGGTTAGCATTAAGGCGTCCCATAATTGCACGAAGATAATCTTGCCCATTTCCTGGAATTTTTCGCTGGTTCTGCTCTCTGTGCTGGTTGCTGTAGTTGGCTCGCTCACTGCGCTCACTCAGGCACAGCGGATGCGCGAGAGCCAGGGACGTGCGGCGAAGTTGTGGATAGTGATCGGCAGCATCACTTTGGGGATGGCTGTATGGTCGATGCACTTTATCGGCATGCTGGCTTTTCAACTCCCGACCCCGCTCACTTACGATCTGATCCTTACACTTGTTTCGGTACTTCCTGTGGATGCTGCCGCCTTGCTAGCGTTCTGGGTGTTGCGTGAACGCGACGTGGGTATCAACCGCCTTGCGCTGGTCGGTTTACTGATGGGGTTGGGTATCAGCGCTATGCATTACACCGGCATGGCAGC
>CAYOJU010000636.1:0-1045 GCA_964404355.1 uncultured Sideroxydans sp.
CGGGTAAATACAAGGACTTCGCTGAAACAAAGGCTGCAATCGAAACCAGCGGCGCCGAGATCATCACCATCGCGATCCGTCGCAGTAATATCGGCCAGAATCCGAACGAACCCAGCCTGCTCGAAATTCTGCCGCCGTCCAAGTTCACGCTGCTACCCAACACTGCCGGCTGCTACACCGCCGACGACGCGGTACGCACCCTGCGCCTCGCGCGCGAACTGCTGGACGGACATAGTCTGGTCAAACTGGAGGTTCTGGGCGACCCGCAATCACTATACCCGAATGTGATTGAAACCATTGCCGCGGCAAAAACGCTGGTGGCCGAGGGTTTTCAGGTCATGGTGTACACCTCGGACGATCCCATCATTGCCAAGCAACTCGAAGACATCGGCTGCGTCGCCATCATGCCGCTGGCTTCCCTGATAGGCTCCGGCATGGGCATTCTCAACCCGTGGAACCTGCAGCTCATCATGGAACGCGTGCAAGTACCGGTGATCGTGGATGCGGGCGTCGGCACGGCTTCCGATGCCGCCATCGCCATGGAACTGGGTTGCGACGGCGTACTGATGAATACCGCCATCGCCGCCGCCAAGGATCCGGTACTGATGGCCTCTGCCATGAAAAAGGGCGTAGAGGCAGGACGCGAAGCATTCCTCGCCGGACGCATGCCGAAGAAGCTGTACAGTGCCTCCCCGAGTTCGCCGACAGCGGGCATCATCTCTTCAACCCGTTCCTGAAATCTCCCCACCCTCACTTGCTTGCGAGTGAGGGTGAATGAATATTTTCGCCATGACCGACACTACCGATCTCAGCAAGAGACATATCCGCAGTTTTGTTCTTAGACAGGGCCGCGTCTCGGTCGCACAGCAGCGCGCCATCGACAACTTGCAGCCACGCTACGGAATCCCCTACGTCGCCCGCCCGCTCGACCTTGCGCAAGCCTTCCGCCGCACCGCTCCGGTCATACTAGAAATCGGTTTTGGCATGGGTGACAGCACAGCGACCATTGCGCAGGCGCATCCCGAGAATGACTACCTGGCGCTGG
>CAYOJU010000637.1:0-1045 GCA_964404355.1 uncultured Sideroxydans sp.
GTTTGATCCGCATCCCCACCGAACTGGAAGAAGACACGTTCGTCCAGATCGGCCAGTTCCTCGCGCGCTACATCGGCCGCCAACTCGCCAAGCTGGAAGACAAGACCGTGTTCCTCGGCGACGGCACGAGCACTTATGCGAACATCACCGGCGTCGGCCCGTATTGTGTGGCCAACTCCACCTATCTGGTGAGCATGGCCTCGGGCAAAACCAAACCGTCTGACGCGACTCTGGCGAACTTCCGTAAATTGCGCGCCCTTGTGAGCGACGCCGTCTTGAACGGCACCAATGCCGCGTACTATATGAAGCCCACGATGGAACAGCTCCTCGTCAGCTTCAACACCATCGGATCGCCGTTGATCTACCGCCCACAGCGGGGGGTGCAGCCGGCCACGCTGGACGGCTTCCCGATCCACTGGATTGGTGTCGGCCAGGGCTATGCGGAAACCGCCGCTCCCAGCACGTTCCTCGCCTTCTTCGGCGACCTCAGCTATGTGACGCTCGCTGAACGTGGCGCGCCCCGCGTGGAGATCAGCCGGGAAGTGTTCTTCGCCACGGACGAACTGGCGATGCGCGCCCTGGAACGCATCGACGTGGAAATGATGGCCGTGGACGCCATGAGCGCGCTGCAGACTGCGGCCAACTAAACCTGAACGCATAAATTGAAACTGGCCCGCGCCGGGCGAAGTAAAGTCGGCGCGGGTTTTCAAACCAAAAATATATCAGCCCATTAACATCATGAAAAATACTCTCAAAAAAGTTATCATCGTCGGCGCTGTTTGCGCCGTCATCGCGGCGGCGGCTATTGCAGCCCTGCCAACGTTCCTCAGTAAAGCAGCCACCGGCTCAACGGTCGCGCGGGCAATTTTCCCGCAAGACCCGACCTCGCAGATCCGCGTGGCGGAGCCGGAGGAGTGCATCAGCGCCCTGGTGCTGCAAGGGCAGAAGAAGCCGGTGGATTGCGCCGCCTTCGGAACCGCCTGCACGCCGGAGCGGCCGCTGGGCGCATCCATGGTGTCGAGCGAAGGTGTGTGCGCAGCCTACT
>CAYOJU010000638.1:0-1042 GCA_964404355.1 uncultured Sideroxydans sp.
TACATGACCGTGGCGCTGGGCGCCTCGGCCTACTCGGTGGCGGTGTTCCACCTGATGACGCATGCGTTCTTCAAGGCGCTGCTGTTCCTTGCCGCGGGTTCCGTCATCATCGCCATGCACCATGACCAGGACATCCGCAACATGGGTGGCCTGCGCAAATACATGCCGATCACCTGGATTACTTCGCTGATCGGTTCGCTGGCGCTGATCGGCACGCCGTTCTTCTCCGGCTTCTATTCCAAGGACAGCATCATCGAAGCGGTGGGCATGTCCGAGTTGCCCGGCTCCGGTTTTGCCTATTTCGCCGTAGTGGCAGGCGTATTCGTCACGGCGTTCTATTCCTTCCGCATGTACTTCCTGGTATTCCACGGCGAGGAACGCTTCGGCAAGTCGCATCACGATCATGAAGGCGATCATGCCGACGAAGAGATTTCCACCGATCACCATCATGGCCTGGCACCGGGACAGAAACCGCACGAGACCTCATGGGTGGTGACGCTGCCGCTGATCATGCTGGCCATCCCGTCCGTGCTGATCGGCTTCTTCACCATCGACAGCATGCTGTTCGGCGACTATTTCCTGGATGCGATTTACATCGGCCACAACCACCATGCATTGGCCGAGATGCGCGAAGAGTTTCCCGGTGCTTTTATGAAGGGTTTGCAAGCATTGCTTCACCCGCCGTTCTGGCTCGCGCTGGCAGGTGCGGGTAGTGCATGGTTCTTCTACATGAAGCGCCCGGATATTCCGGAAGCCATCAAGCAGAGGTTCTCGGCTATCTACACATTGCTCGACCAGAAATATTACTTCGACCGTTTCAACGACTGGTTCTTCGCCGGCGGCGCGCGCGGTGCCAGCCGTTTGCTGTGGAAGTTCGGCGACGTGAAACTGATCGACGGTTTCTTCGTGAACGGTTCGGCCAAGGTGGTCGGCATGTTCTCCGGTGTGTTGCGCACTTTCCAGACCGGCTACGTTTATCACTACGCGTTTTGGATGATCATCGGCGTGTCTGCACTGCTGACAGTGCGCACATGGTTCGAAT
>CAYOJU010000639.1:0-1042 GCA_964404355.1 uncultured Sideroxydans sp.
TGAGAGACTTTACGGCACCTAGGGCTGAGGAAATCCACCTTGGGTACACGGCACCCACTATCAATGCTGAGGAATACCAAATTCCTCCTGCATGGGTTAGCATGGTGCAGCGTAATCTCTTCCATGGTCTGCCTCATGAAGATGCCACACAACACTTAGCCAACTTTGAAGAAATCTGCAGTACAATCAAGGTACAAACTGTTTCTCCTGAAAATCTTAAAGTAATGGCCTTTACTTTTTCTCTTGCAGATAAGGCTAAGAGTTGGATAAGGGGCCAACGACCCGAGAACATGAACACTTGGGCTAAGGTGGCGAATGCTTTTCTCAACAAGTTCTTTCCGCCATCCAAAACAAACTCCTTGCGCCATCAAATCCACAATTTCCGACAAACAGGAAATGAAACCATGAGCGAGGCTTGGGAGAGATTTCAAGAACTGCAGAGGTGCTGCCCTCACCATGGCATCGAAGGATGGAATCTATTGCAAATCTTCTACAATAGCCTTCTGCCGCAGGACAAGGGTATGCTAGATGCAGCCGCTGGAGGTAGCCTCATGAACAAGGGGGCTATTGACGGATACAAGTTGGTGGATGACATGGCTCTCAACCAAAGCCAATGGCACAACCCTAGAGAGACCCCGGTCATCCTGCAGAGGGGAATGAAAGAAGTGAATTCGAATTCCAACATGGCTGCCGAAATTGCCGATTTGAACCGCAAAATCGATCAAATGAGCGTCAATTCGGTAAACAATTCTTCTCCTCTTCCTTGTTCAATTTGTGGTGGTACCGACCATTTAGCTATTAACTGTGGTGTAAGTAATGAGGTTAGTTATGAAGAGGTTAATGCAATTAACCAAGGCAATTTCAAACCAAATAACAACCCTTACTCCAACACTTACAATCCCGGTTGGAGAAACCACCCAAACTTTTCATGGAGGCAAAATGACCAAAATGCCCAAGGTAACCAAAATAACCAAGGTAACCAAAACTATAATAGACCGAATCAAGGTTATGGTAACCAAGGGTATGGTTCAAATGCACCACC
>CAYOJU010000640.1:0-1041 GCA_964404355.1 uncultured Sideroxydans sp.
AAGTAAGAACCAATATTCAAGCCTGGTGGCTTTGGTATCGGCTTTTGCTGATAGGAAAAAGCAGTTCTTTAAAAATTTGGAAGAAGTAAAGAAAGTGATTCACGCAAACGTGAGCATGGGGAAACCCGTGTGAGCGAATGCATGAAAACTAAATGGGTTTTGATTGTATCAAACCGAATTCATTCAAGTCGGATGAAGGAGGTCACAGACGCGAGACGAATACACTTGTAGCGTCCTTGATCAGAGATGATTGAGGGCTTAACGTTATAGGGTCAAGCGAATAAGTGCATATGATGGATGCCTTGGCGATTACAGGCGATGAAAGACGTGTAAGCCTGCGAAAAGCTACGGGGAGCTGGCAATAGAGCTTTGATCCGTAGATATCTGAATGGGGAAACCCGGCCCGCAAGGGTCACTCCTGACTGAATACATAGGTCAGGTAGAGCGAACCCGGAGAACTGAAACATCTAAGTACCCGGAGGAAAATAAATCAACCGAGATTCCGCTAGTAGTGGCGAGCGAACGCGGAGCAGCCTGCAAACTTTAGCTTCTGAATTAGTGGAACAGTCTGGAAAGACTGACCATAGTGGGTGATAGTCCCGTACGCAAAAATTCAGGAGTGGAACTAGGTTTGGAACAAGTAGGGCGGAGCACGAGAAACTCTGTCTGAACATGGGGGGACCATCCTCCAAGGCTAAATACTCGTAATCGACCGATAGTGAACCAGTACCGTGAGGGAAAGGCGAAAAGAACCCCGGAAGGGGAGTGAAATAGATCCTGAAATCGTATGCATACAAACAGTGGGAGCGGACTTGTTCCGTGACTGCGTACCTTTTGTATAATGGGTCAGCGACTTACGTTCAGTAGCGAGCTTAACCGAATAGGGGAGGCGTAGGGAAACCGAGTCTGATAAGGGCGATAGTTGCTGGGCGTAGACCCGAAACCAAGTGATCTATCCATGGCCAGGATGAAGGTGGGGTAACACTCACTGGAGGTCCGAACCCACTAATGTTGAAAAATTAGGGGATGAGCTGTGGATAG
>CAYOJU010000641.1:0-1041 GCA_964404355.1 uncultured Sideroxydans sp.
TGCATGACTATGCCGATTTCGTGGCACACGCCAAGGCGAACGGCATGACCATTGCCGTGGCCGCCGATATTTTGAGCCTGGTGCTGCTCACACCGCCGGGCGAATGGGGCGCGGATGTAGTGCTGGGTTCCACCCAGCGTTTCGGCGTGCCGATGGGCTACGGCGGCCCGCACGCCGCTTACTTCGCCTGCCGCGATGCGCACAAGCGCTCGATGCCGGGGCGCATCATCGGCGTGTCAGTGGATGCCGATGGCAACCCTGCCCTGCGCATGGCGCTGCAAACACGCGAACAGCACATCCGCCGCGAGAAGGCGACCTCCAACATCTGTACCGCACAGGCTTTGCTGGCGATCATGGCGGGCATGTACGCGGTGTATCACGGTGCGGAAGGCCTGCGCGGCATCGCACGCCAAGTGCATCAATCCACTGCCCTGCTGGCAAACGAATTGAAGAAACTGGGTTACAGCGTGGTTGAAGGCACATTCTTCGACACGATCAAGCTCATGCACACCGACAACGCGAAGGTGCATGCACTGGCCGAGGCCGCGCGCATCAACTTCCGCTACACCGCAGACGGGCTGGGTATTTCGCTGGACCAGACCACCTCGGTTGACGACCTCAACGCCATCCTTGCCGTATTCGCACAGGCTGCGGGCAAAACCGCCCCAGTCGTTACTGCGGCACAGGTCGCCGCACAGGCATTGCAAGTGAAGACCCGCCAGTCGGCCATCCTGAGCCATCCGGTGTTCAACAGCTATCACTCCGAAACCGAGATGATGCGTTACATCAAGCGGCTGGAGAACAAGGACCTGTCGCTCACGCATTCCATGATCTCGCTGGGTTCCTGCACCATGAAACTGAACGCGGCGTCCGAAATGCTGGCACTGACCTGGCCCGAGTTCGCCAACCTGCACCCCTTCGTGCCGATGGAACAGGCTGCGGGTTATCAGGAAGTGATTGCCGGACTGGATACGGCCCTGTCCGAAATCACCGGCTTTGCCCAGATGAGCTTCCAGCCCAACAGCGGCGCGGCGGGTGAAT
>CAYOJU010000642.1:0-1040 GCA_964404355.1 uncultured Sideroxydans sp.
CAGAATGCGGCCAACAGGGGACATTGGCTGAATAGATGTGAAGAACGAAAATGAAGGGAAAAGTTGATATGAAAATGATTTTGGCTCTTCTTCTGATGACATTCATTCCGTCTGTATATGCCGAGCCAATCAAATGTGATGGAGCGACCTATAACGTCGAAGTGGAGGGTTTTATTGAACCTTACACGTATGGTCTGACCAAGCTGACCATCACAAATGGTAAGGAAAAACTATTGAAGCAGTTTGAATCCGTAAAATTTCAAATTGGTTGTAAATTGAACCCGGCAAACACGTCTTATATCATTTATCAGGCGTATTCAAATTGCGAAGACCAGACTTGCACTGCTGCCGACAATAATTGGGGAATTGTCGACCCCTCATCGCTAAGGATTTTGCTTGAGCCAAGCAATGACAACCATGAGAAGGCAGAGCAAATTTTTGGGGGAGAACTAAGACCATTCACAAAAAGAAAAAGGTCAAAGACGACAGCACCTTGACTGTCCGCTCTGGATAAAGGAAGAGACATTAAGCATGATGAGAAACAAGGGACTGAATGCGGCCACAAACAGTCATACGGGGTTTAGGTTACTGTGAAAAAGCACTTCAAATTATTACTAGCAATTGTCTTAACCATGATAACTACATTCCTGGTTTCGTCGTATTTCGCAATGAAAGGAACAAGAACCGCATTTGTTGCTTCAACGCTCAACATGGAGGCTTTTAATGAACTCCACAGAATTAGGTCGTGGGACAGCTTGGAGCAACTATTAACTAAGGGCTGTAATAAAGAGGCTTTGGAATATGTGAGAATGGAGCAATCCTTAGAGCTTCTATCGCTTCAAAATAATCTTAAGAACGGAGCCCGGTTAGAAAAGGATCTTGAGGCAGAAAATCCTTCAATATTAAGCAGAGCAAATGCAATCACAGATAAAGGCAAATACTACATACCTATATGCCAATGAACTCTAAGCCGCTATGTCCGCTTCTCGTAGTACAGCAGCAGTTGGCAGAGGTGATGGTAAACAGGCCGAAGTCGGCCA
>CAYOJU010000643.1:0-1037 GCA_964404355.1 uncultured Sideroxydans sp.
TCAATTATTTATATTGATTATTTTATATTGCAGGTATACTAGGGCGTATGTGCTGGATTTGTGTGGTGCTGTCATGTTCGAGGATTCCAGCGGTGACGCGGTTCCGATTATGTATCTCTCCCTGCTGAGGGACATGGAGAAAGAATCGAGATGGAACTGGGGTGGAGCTGTCCTCGCCCACTTATACAGAGGCCTGTGTCATGCTTGTCTGGTAAGTCTCTATTAATATACGTTGTTATTTAAGGTTGGATAAGAAGCACCGAGATCTTATTTTAAGTTACATTTTCAGGTGAAGAACAAACAGATTTATGGACCGCTTCTTCTGCTCCAGCATTGGTCGTGGTCACATCTGCCCGTAAATCGGCCAGTTATACCATTGCCACATCCCCGGTGGGAAGATGCTGACCCAGACAGATTCCCCGCGTACGGTGCCATATGGGGCCGTGATCACGATCATGAAGAGAAGGGCAAGGGGATTTCTTACGTACGGGGTCAGCTCCAGATGCTCCGAGATGCGAATATCGACTGGTTCCCGTATCGCGCATGGTACCAGCGTAGATGGCTGAGCCGATTGACATTAGAGCAGACACGGCTATGGTTTTATCGGGGACCGGTCGTTTGTTTCTGGATAGTGGAGTATCACTACCCCGATCGGGTGTCTCGACAGTTTGGCTTGGATGCTTTCATCCCGGAGCACCCGCTGATGGGTAAGGATGATACCGACAAGTTTCATAAGTAAGTACTACCTACTTCATTTCATTATCACTTTAATAATGTCATCGTTTGTCTTCTTTCTAATTAATTGTAATTGCAGGACGTCGCACAGTAAGTCCAAAGTCGACTGGAGCCAGCATTTCAGCTTGCAATACAGCTGGGCTCGACATCCGGAGCAGCACTTATGGAGTCCGCCATCGATAGATTCAGTGGGTGCTGGTCCCGGGGATTTGAGATATGCCGTCTGGTACCAGAAATGGGGCATGCCGTCAGTCTACCTTACGGGCCATTATGGCGACACCCTTCGACGTAGACTGATGGAT
>CAYOJU010000644.1:0-1037 GCA_964404355.1 uncultured Sideroxydans sp.
GCACATTTTCCCCACTTATCATATTGATTACTGGGCTGGTTGGTCTGACCTGTTGGTGTGATTCGCCGACGTCATTGCGATGAGCTTCCCGTGAGGGCCGCCTATTTTCCACCTTTCCTCGGTAGGGTATCTTTCGGTTAAAGTCCCTTGCACGACCATTATATCGCCACGTGTGCTTCTTATAAAATCTGGATTTATAAACTCGGTTAACTTACCTTCTCGTGCTAACCTTTCCAATATGTCCTTGAGCTGTAGACACTCCCCCGTGGAGTGTCCCTCGGAATTGTGATAGAGGCATCTCTTGTTGACATCTAATATTTCGAAGATATCGTTTGGCAACGGGCGGGGTAGGTTAAACCGTTCACGAATGATATGGAACATCTCGTTCCTCTTCCTGGTCAGCGGGGCATATCGTGTAAAGTGCGGACGATATCTCTCTTTCTCGGAGTTACGGTCGGGCTCCTCTCTCCTGGGTGGTAATCGACGAGGGGGATCTTGGCCCCGAGGCTTGTCCCGCCGAGGCTTAACATTCGCAATCTGGCCTCGGGGTGATCGGGACCTCGAACGCTCGAAGTCGCCTTCATCTTCCTCGGCCCTGATGTAGCCTTCTGCGAAATCAACGAAATCCCTCAGGGTTTTGACATTCTTGCGGCACGCATCGTATCGTAAAGTACCCGGGCCACCTTTCCGAAGTCCCTTCTTGATGGCGGCTACCGCAAATTCTTCGTTTAGGTTTTGGATTTTCCGGGACTTTTGGATGAAACGGTTAACAAAGGTCCTGGTTCGTTCCCCGGGCTCCTGCACAATGTCGAGCAGCATCTCGCTCGTGATCTGTGGTGGCTTGATTACGGTATACCGTTCCAAGAAAGCTTTCGCTAGGTGCTTGAAGTTCTGGATGGATTCCCGGGGTAGAGCGATGTACCAATCCCAGGCCTCCCCAGATAGGCAGGTGGTGAAGATTCGGCACATGATGGGGTCCGTAGCTCCCAAAAGGCGGAGTCTTTCTTGGAAGCTGTGTACGAAGTTCTGGGGGTCTT
>CAYOJU010000645.1:0-1035 GCA_964404355.1 uncultured Sideroxydans sp.
TGGGTGAGGCTCAATATATCTTAGGGATTAAGATATATAGAGATAGGTCTCGTAAACTCATTGGTCTAAGTCAAAAATTGTATATTGACAAAATCTTGGAAAGGTTCCATATGGAAAATTCTAAGAAAGGAAATGTACCAATGAGTGGGTCTGTGCAACTTAGCAAATCACAGTGTGCCATGTCACGCAAAGATATTGAATACATGAAGAATGTTCCCTATGCCTCTGCCATAGGTTCCATCATGTATGCTATGACTTGCACAAGACCGGATGTCGCGTATGCTCTGAGCATGACAAGTCGTCATCAAGCTACACCTGGTCCTGAACATTGGACTGCGGTCAAGAATATTCTTAGGTACCTGAAAAGGACCAAGAATAAGTTTCTTGTCTTTGGTGGTCAAAGAGAGCTCATTGTAGAAGGCTACACTGATGCTAGTTTTATGAGCGATCCGGACGACAGAAGATCTCAATCTGGGTACGTCTTTCTTCTGAATGGTGGTGCTGTGAGTTGGCGTAGTTGGAAGCAATCAACTACAGCTGACTCAACCACCTCAGCGGAAGTCATGGCGGCCGCAGAGGCAAGCAAAGAGGGAGTCTGGATAAAGAAGTTTCTTGAGGAACTTGGAGTCGTCCCATCAAGTGAAGGACCCTTGGAGTTATTTTGTGACAATAGTGGATCTATTTCGCAAATCAAGGAGCCAAAATCACATCACAAGACAAAGTACATGGATAGAAAGTACTTCGTAACTCGTGACTTTATAGACGAAGGCAAAATTGCATTACAGTGGGTAGACACTAACAGCAACACAGCTGATCCTTTCACAAAACCCTTATCGCAAGCCAAAAGTGAAATTCATTTCGAGTCCATGGGTTTACAAGAACATGGAGATTGGTTTGAAGACTAATATAAGGGACTTCCAGATTTAGAGTTTATGCATGGGTTATGCATATGTATGAAACTTTAAAAACAAGTGGGAGACTGAAAGATATGTGTTTTAAAAGTTATCATTTTTGTAATGATTTATGTATTGTTCA
>CAYOJU010000646.1:0-1032 GCA_964404355.1 uncultured Sideroxydans sp.
CCATGCAAAACGATACAAAAAAACTGGACCAGTTAACCTCGCTAAGGTTCTTTGCCGCGTTTATGATTGTGATTCATCATTCAACTGGTTTATTCGGCATCAATAGCATTGGTGTGAATTTTGGGCAGGGTGTATCGTTTTTCTTTGTCCTGTCCGGATTCATCCTTACTTATGTTTACCCGAAACTGGATACAAGGCAAAAAATACTGCAATTCTGGAAGGCTCGAATTGCACGAATTTGGCCCGCGTATTTTGCAACCTTTTTGCTGTATTTCTTTCTGAGTCACTATAAATGGGACAGAGAAGTAACTGTAGCCAATCTTTTAATGGTGCAAGCCTGGTTACCTTTATCAACCTACTATTTTTCATATAACGCCGTAAGCTGGAGCATCTCGACAGAATATTTTTTCTACCTTGCTTTCCCGGCTATTTTGTTCAATTTGGAAAAGAACTGGTTGCCGAAGATAATATGCGCAGGTGCAGTATTGATCGCGCTGATCGCATTCGTTAATCATTTGGCACTTCCGGACTATGGAGATCCAAACAATGGATCGAATGGACAATTGGTCACTCAGCATGGACTTATTTATATCAATCCACTTTCGAGAATATTTGAATTCGTTTTTGGCATGTGCATAGCGCTCGCATGGAAAAACCATACCGGTAAAAAGTGGGAGCCATTATTGGCAACAGGTTTTGAACTGGGGGCAATATTACTCTGCATACTATCAATGTATTACATGAATTCCATAGCAGCCTGGGGTCGCCAGTCCATTCTGGGTGCCCCTTTGGGACTTTGGTTATCTCACAGCGGCTCAATGTTTGCATTTGGTTTGCTGATTTTTATTATGGCACTTGGGGGCGGAAAGGTTTCAAAATTTCTTGCTCACCCATTTCTTGTCCTTCTTGGTGAAATCAGTTTTTCTTTATATCTCATCCATAAAATTATATTGAACTATTACTCGGTCAAGATTGCCGGTATTACTCAGCTGCCGAACCCGGTTGCATATTGTGTGTTTGTTATTGTTCTGA
>CAYOJU010000647.1:0-1031 GCA_964404355.1 uncultured Sideroxydans sp.
GCGATTTCGTCTCCTTCAGCTTCCAGGCCAACAAGAACCTCACCACCACCGAAGGCGGCTGTCTGGTGCTGAACAACGAAGACGAAGCACGCCTTGCGGAAAAATATCGCCTGCAAGGCGTAACGCGCACCGGTTTTGATGGCATGGACGTGGACGTGCTGGGAGGCAAATTCAACCTGACGGATGTTGCTGCCGCGATCGGCCTGAACCAGTTGCCGCAAATGGGCGCTATTACCGCGCGTCGTCATGCGCTCGCGAAACATTACTTTGCCACCTTCGGTGCAGATTTTGAAAAGAAGACCGGCGTGCAGCTGCCGTTGGCAAATTTTGAAAATACCAACTGGCACATGTTCCAGATTGTGCTGCCGCAAGGTGTCGTGCGCGCCGAGTTCATGGAAAAGATGAAAGCCCTCAACATCGGCTGCGGCGTGCATTACCCGCCGATACACCTGTTCAAGATGTACCGCGCGCGCGGCTTCAAGGAGGGCATGTTCCCCGTTGCCGAAAGCGTGGGGAAGCACATCGTGAGTTTGCCCCTGTTCTGGAAGATGAGTGAGGCGGATGTGGAGCGGGTGGTGGGGGCGGTGCGGGAAGTGCTGGCGGTAGCCTAGTTTACGTCAAGTGTTTCAGGAGAAACTCGATTGAAAGCATTTTTAGCTGATACTTTTTCGGATGAAGAGGTCACTTTGGCTGAAGAAGGGAAGACGGTATATACCTTCAGGGGCCGAGAGAAGAGCTTCTAGAGCTTTGTCGTTTTTTTCAAGAAGTAGCCATTCATCTTGAAAATGCAGAGAGTTGTCACATGCACTTTAGTGATTCATCAGAATTATGGAGCAAACAAAACTATATTGATGTGGTCGTAGATGTTGAATTGAGCCCGCGTAGGGCGCAATAACCAACGGGCATTGCGCCGTATAGATCAAAATCAACGCATCCGGTGCAATGCCCTGCACTTATTGCCCCCTACGAAATTCACAATTTCGCTATCCGCCCGCTCTGCGGTAAAATGCCGCCCCTATGAGTACACCCCA
>CAYOJU010000648.1:0-1031 GCA_964404355.1 uncultured Sideroxydans sp.
AGTTATTGGATTTTCGTGTTGAAACTTGCGTTTGTTTGAATGTGTTTTGATTTCCATTGCTTAGATTTGCTTGTTTGATTCTTATTGGTTTGACCACTAGATGTATGGCCACATCTAAGAGGTACTGTGTCCATTATTGTCTCTCGACCAAACTAAGTAAATGAGGTAGGATTTATGATCCGAGAGGTGAAACCAAATAGTAGCCGAAAGGTGAACTTCTCCTCTTATTGACGGATAAGAGGATGCCTTTAGTATACCAATCAAACAACTAAGGTGATTCGAACCGATATACGAAAGTTGAGGTTTGGAGACCTTAGAGGGTAAATATTGCAATTCCATACCAAGTTAATGAACCAATACACGACAGTTGAGGTTTAGGAGCATTAGGTCTGGTCAGTAAATCCCTACACAAAGGAACGACACGAAGAACCAGTAACTGGTGCATTCATTCGAGGTCCACACGGACCGTGTAGGAAGCTACACGACCCGTGTGTCTGGTGACACAACTCGTGTTGGAAACCGCACAAACTGTGTTACCAGACACGACCCGTACAGGAAACTGTACGGGCCGTGTACCTTGAAGCAGAACTGAGATGAAGTCTGAAACTCTGGAAACCCCTTTTATTATTATCAAATAAAACCAAATCTATTTACCTTCTTGCATTTAAATACTGAAACCAACGTTTCCAACTTCTAGTACCTAACTGATTTAGGTTGAGTCCAGTTTATAGTTGACCCGTCCCTGTGGATCGATACCTGATATACTACTCGATAGGACTGTGCACTTGCAGTCCAGATCGAGAGGTGTAACCAAGGTTTAAAAGGTACAGCTCGCTGTACTGAAGCTTTGTGATACGCTTTCGCGTGAACAGATGTTAAAAGTGCATTCTTGAACGGATTCATAAATAAGGAGGTATATATTAACCAACCTCAAGGTTTTGTTGACCCGGCATTTCCTAACCATGTGTGTAGACTAACCAAAGCACTCTATGGACTCAAACAAGCTCCTAGAGCATGGTATGGTAGACTAA
>CAYOJU010000649.1:0-1030 GCA_964404355.1 uncultured Sideroxydans sp.
TATAACCGCAATGCTTAGGGGAAAAAGGATACACATCACTCAGACGCCTTAGTTCATCATAGATGGTGGCACTTATCAGACCATCACATGATATCTGGGATGCCACCGTAAATGCCTGGCTCCCCAAAAACTTCTCAACGGCTTTACGAGGCAGCTCTTTTTGGTTCTTCTTAAGAGCTGCCTGTGTCTCTTCCAATTGGCGATCCCGTTCAACCAACTCCTTCTCCATCCCGGCCACCTTCGCCAACGCTTCCGCTAATTCCGCTTCTTTCTGTTTAAGCGAAGCGTGCTGCCTCTGAAGAGCATTCTTCGCGTTCTCCACTTCCCTTTTGCCGAGGTGAATTTCTTCAAGCCTAAGGTTAGCCAAGCGATTGCTGCTCAACATCTGATTCTTGTAGAAATCCCTCTCAATCACGGTAGCAGTTGACTCAGGTATTCCGGGAGGCGTGGCTTACAGACGGAGATGTTCCTCCTTATATTTGTCCCAAAGAGCTCCAGTTATGACCCCGGAATGATGCTGATAATGTAACATCAAACCGATGGCCCCAAGAGGATCTTCCTCCACTAGTTTCCGTTCTTCCGCGGTTGACGTCAAACGAAAGGCCTCGCGTTCATACTCGATGCGCTCGGCAGCAGAGGGGGCAAGGTTGTGTTGCATGTTATTGTAACCCGGGAAGTAAACCCCCAAGCTATCCGGATGTTCCTTCAGGAGCTGGGTCCTCCACACTACCCCTTTTCCCTTGTCCGTCTCCGAGATGACGGCTTGAAGATGTTTCTGAAACTCCTCCCCAAGCTCGTTGGAACTCTGAGGAAGAGGTCCCGGCAACGAAAGTGGGGTTGAAATCGCAGTAGGGACAGCAGCAGGACCCGATGGAGCTGGGGTTGCGGCAGCGGACGCTACGACAATGGTAGTGTCCTTTTCCTTGCGCGACTTCTTGGCGTCCGGGGTAGAGTCCCTATCAGTGCTATGCACCTTCCTTTTCTTCTCCTTCTCCTTGATTGGATCCGCTTGGATCCCCTTTTGCTTGTG
>CAYOJU010000650.1:0-1028 GCA_964404355.1 uncultured Sideroxydans sp.
CCTGCCGCACCCATGCCGGTAACGCCGAGCCCGGTCGCCCAGACACGGGCGGTCCTGATCGACACGCCAAAGACATCGTCGACTTCGTATGAGACCCACATCCCGTTGTGCGCGACGGACAGCACTGGAGTTGTGTATGACGCTGTGAATGCGACTTGGGTCCACGTGCCTGGGACATTGGTAAGAGGCGCTTGTGGATTCGGCGGGGCGAACGACCAGATGTACGCCATGATCGCCGGGCTGTACACGATGGGCGTGAGCACCACCGTGCCACCAGGAGTGAACGACTTCCACTGTGGGCCAGCCAGTTCCGCACCCAGCGGGTTTACCCGAAGCGCACTCAGGTATGCAGTGCCGCCCCCGGTCGCATTACATGCAACCCCCGCGCGGCCGGCAGCCGTGATCGACGCGTCTGAGGCGTGCCCGACGTTCTGCCCGTCGGAATACAGGTAAATGTCAGTGCCATTCGCCCACAGGATGACCGTGCGGTTGGTGCCAACTGGGCTGTTGACCGTGCTGCCGCTCGCAAGCGTAGTCGTGACACCGCTCACGCTCTTACCGATCAACCACTGCGTGCCGTCCCACACACCGTAGTAGCACTGCACCGTTACCGCAGTGTCAGTACGAATAAATATCGAGTGCGACACGTCAGTGCCGCCCGTAATGACGGTCGCCTGAATCCAATAGTTCGGAGACGCGGGTACCACACTGAGGTACACCGCCGAATTGGCGACTGCGTTGTTGAGCCGCCCCGTACCGTCCTGCTGCGGGTACGTGGAAGACCCCGGCACGGGGGTGTACGTGTGCCCTGAGTCTGAGGTGTGGTTCTGGAGACTTGTTCCGCTTACGTCCGCGAACAGGTCAAACGCTAGGGCCATGGATCACCCCTGCGTTTCGATGTACTGGCCAGTGACAGTCGCGGCGGCGGTCGCCGTTGGGATGAACACGAGGAAAGGCACCGCGCCGTTTGGGAGGCGTGGGAACCCGGCAGTGAGGGCGGCAACGCCATTGCCGACATCCTGTTCGGC
>CAYOJU010000651.1:0-1025 GCA_964404355.1 uncultured Sideroxydans sp.
TAAACAAACTTGGAAATAGCTGGTTCTCTCCGAAAACTATTTAGGTAGTGCCTCACGTATCACTCTCGGGGGTAGAGCACTGTCATGGCTAGGGGTCTATTGCTGATTACCAAACCATTGCAAACTCCGAATACCGAGAAGTGCGAGCGTGGGAGACAGACATCGGGTGCTAACGTCCGGTGTCAAAAGGGAAACAACCCAGACCGCCGATTAAGGTCCCCAAGACATAGTTAAGTGGAAAACGAAGTGGGAAGGCTAAAACAGTCAGGATGTTGGCTTAGAAGCAGCCATCATTTAAAGAAAGCGTAATAGCTCACTGATCGAGTCGTCCTGCGCGGAAGATGTAACGGGGCTCAAACTATGCACCGAAATCGCGGATATGTACTTGTACATATGGTAGGAGAGCGTTCTGTAGGCCTGCGAAGGTGTCTGGTAACGGATGCTGGAGGTATCAGAAGTGCGAATGCTGACATGAGTAGCGATAAAGGGAGTGAAAAGCTCCCTCGCCGAAAGCCCAAGGTTTCCTGCGCAACGTTCATCGGCGCAGGGTGAGTCGGCCCCTAAGGCGAGGCAGAAATGCGTAGTCGATGGGAAACAGGTTAATATTCCTGTACCTCAATGCAATGCGATGTGGGGACGGAGAAGGTTAAGCAAGCTGGGTGTTGGATGTCCCAGTTGAAGCGTGTAGGGAGATCTCTTAGGCAAATCCGGGAGGTCAATTCTGAGGCGTGATAACGAGTGCCTTCGGGCGCGAAGTTGCTGATACCAAGCTTCCAAGAAAAGCCACTAAGCTTCAGTTGTATTGAGACCGTACCGCAAACCGACACAGGTGGGCAGGATGAGAATTCTAAGGCGCTTGAGAGAACTCGGGTGAAGGAACTCGGCAAATTAGCACCGTAACTTCGGGAAAAGGTGCGCCCCGATAGAGTGTAGAGACTTGCTCTCGAAGCTCGATGGGGTTGCAGTGAAATGGTGGCTGCGACTGTTTAATAAAAACACAGCACTCTGCAAACACGAAAGTGGAC
>CAYOJU010000652.1:0-1022 GCA_964404355.1 uncultured Sideroxydans sp.
CGCGCGGGTGAAGAACGTGGCAAAGGTGGAGGCAAACGGCACATGGCCGCGCGTACCGAAACCGATGGCCACCGCGACGAGGTTTTGCTCGGCGATGAAACATTCGGTGAAACGGTTCGGGAATTGTTTGAAGAAGCGCTCCGAGTAAGTGGAGTTCTTGGTGTCGCCATCCATCGCGACGACGGCCGGATTGGCACCGCCAACACGGACGAGGGCGGAGCCGTAGGCTTCGCGGGTGGCGATCTTGTCGCCCATTTGATAATTGATGGCCGGATAGCTCTCGGGGGCTGTGAGGTTCGGCATGGGCAATTCAGTCGGGGCCTGAATCTGCACGCTGAGGCCGGACTTGGCCGTGGGCTGGAGTTCGGCAATGGCCCGGGCGGTTTCATCCGCATTCAAGGGCTTGCCATGCCAACCGTCTTTGTCTTGCAGGAAGGAAACGCCGGCACCTTTGTAGGTTTTGGCGATGATGGCGAGCGGACGTTCATCGAGGCCGACACCGCTCAAGACTTCGAGAATTTCTTCCATGTCATGGCCGTCGTCGAGAGTTTCGACGCGCCAGCCGAACGCTTCAAAGCGCTTCACATAGACGTTGATGTCATGCGCGAAGGCCGTGGCCTGGCTCTGGCCGAGGCGGTTGGCATCCACAATGGCGATCAGGTTGCTGAGCTTGTAGAAACCCGCCAGCGAGGCGGCTTCCCAAACGGCGCCTTCGGCGATTTCGCCGTCGCCGAGCAACACGTAGGTGTTGTAATCGAGATTATCCTGGGAGGCGGCGAGCGCCATGCCAACCCCGACGCCCAAGCCCTGCCCCAGCGAACCGGTGGCCACATCGGCGAACGAGAGGCGCGGCGTGGGATGACCTTCGAGATCGTTACCGAACTGGCGGAGCTTGGTCAGTTCCGTGACGGGAACCAAGCCGTTTTCCGCCCAAGCGGCATACAACAGCGGCGCGGCATGACCTTTGGAAAGGATGAAGCGGTCGTTATTATAATAATGCGGGTTTTTCGCATCATACTTCA
>CAYOJU010000653.1:0-1020 GCA_964404355.1 uncultured Sideroxydans sp.
CGTTGATGGTGCTGGCACCCACGTCCAGTGCCCCCCGGAAGATGTAGGGGAAGCACAGCGCGTTGTTCACCTGGTTGGGGTAGTCGGAGCGGCCGGTGGCCATGATGGCGTCCAAGCGCACGGCCTTGACCTCCTCAGGCATGATCTCGGGGGTGGGGTTGGCCAGGGCGAAGATGAGTGGTTTGGCGGCCATCAGCTTCACCATCTCCGGTTTGAGGACGCCACCGGCAGACAGGCCCAGGAAGGCATCCGCGCCGGCGATGACTTCGCCCAGGGTGCGGGCGGAGGTCGCGACCGCATAGCGCGCCTTGTTGTCGTCCATTTCTTCGGTGCGGCCTTTGTACACCACGCCCTTGATATCGGTAACGATGATGTTTTCCATCTTCACACCGAGGGCGACCAGCATGTCCAGACAGGCCAGGGCGGCAGCACCCGCACCGCTGGCCACCAGTTTGATGTCTTCGATTTTCTTGCCGACGACCTTGAGTCCGTTGAGCAGGGCCGCACCGACGATGATGGAGGTACCGTGCTGGTCGTCATGGAACACTGGGATGTGCATGCGTTCGCGCAGCTTGGCTTCGATGTAGAAGCATTCCGGTGCCTTGATATCTTCGAGATTGATGCCGCCGAAGGTGGGTTCCAGGGAGGCGATGATGTCCACCAACTTGTCCGGATCGCGCTCGGCGATTTCCAGATCGAATACGTCGATACCGGCAAACTTCTTGAACAGCACACCTTTGCCTTCCATGACTGGCTTGGCCGCCAAGGGACCTATGTTGCCCAGTCCCAGAACTGCGGTGCCGTTGGTGATGACGGCAACCAGGTTGGCACGGGCGGTCATGTTGCGCACTTCGGCGGGATTTTCGACAATGAGTTCGCACGCCGCTGCCACACCCGGCGAATACGCCAGTGCTAAGTCGCGCTGCGTGATCATCGGTTTGGTGGCGTTGACGGAGATCTTGCCGGCGGGCGTGTGACGGTGATATTGCAGCGCGGCTTCGCGCAATTGTTTGTCCATGA
>CAYOJU010000654.1:0-1019 GCA_964404355.1 uncultured Sideroxydans sp.
ATCGGCCAACAGGAGACACTTCACCCACTCCCATACTCTTACGCATATGCGGACTGGCGATTTTGTGAGGTCCATGATGAATCAAATGGTCATCAACAATTTGCGCGCCTCACTATTTTAACAATACGGACCGGTGTGTCCTTCTAATAACTGTTAGGCAAGGGATATCGCGGTGGTCTTTCTTTTCATATATCTTGTTTTTTTCGTTTTCGCGCTGTTGGTGGTCACGGCTCCTCTTACGGTACCTGCACTCGGACTTTATCTATCGAAGAAGGCGGGCCTAAATTCAAGAGTAGCCTTAGCCGTTATCACAGCTTTAACGGTGGCGCTACTCGCATGGCCGATTTCCGGTTTATACGTCCTTAGCGAGCAGTGTGAAATTCCAACCTTAACGAGGGCAAGGGCGGAAAAGTTAGGTCCAATTGATACTTTGCTAATCGGCGACGGTATCGGAAGATGGTGGCAGGACCAAAGTCTAGATATTGAAAGACAGGTGAGTGAGGGGAGATTCGGCTTGGTGCAAGCCAATACGGGAAAAAGAAAAGGTGTTTCAGAAGCCGAATTACGCAGCCGTTACAGGATTACTATTGAAGCACCCCACGAAGGCGGTTTTCTGAGCAGATACTTGGCCTCCGGAAAAATTTTGATTGAAGAACGATCAACTGGGGATCTAGTAGCGAGTGTTCAAGAGCCGGCATGGGGCGGCGGTATGGCAGGCACCTTTATTGCAGCGGTTGCTGAAAAGAACCCTTTCTACGCTCACAGCAGATATTTGAGCTGCGGTTATACAGGGAAAGATATAGGTGTTTTCCGAGGAAACTCAGAATCTCGGCGGCAGTTCTATCAATCTGCGGATCACAACCTGGTTGAGCAAGTTTTCATCATCGCCCGTGATAAGTAATTTACGAAAGAATAGATTGCCTAACCCAGCGTAAGAGCGGGACACCGCTGCAGAAACGCGACGCCCCTCAACTTTGAACGTCCGTTAACGAGAAGCCGTTTTGTCCGCTTCGGGTTAG
>CAYOJU010000655.1:0-1018 GCA_964404355.1 uncultured Sideroxydans sp.
TATCTCGGAAGGTTGCAGGCGTTCCAGTTCGGCGGGCAGTTGCTTGGCGGCGACTTCGGCGAGCGTGAAGGTGCCTGCGGCGAGGTTGAGCCAGGCGAGGCCGACTTCGTTATTGCGTTGGTGCACGGCCAGCAGCAGGTTGTCGCGCTTTTCTTCCAGCAGGGCGGAGTCGGTAACGGTGCCGGGGGTGACGATGCGCATCACTTTGCGTTCGACCGGGCCTTTGCTGGTAGCGGGGTCGCCGATCTGTTCGCAGATGGCGATGGACTCGCCCATTTTCACCAGTCGTGCGAGGTATTGCTCCACCGCGTGGTAGGGCACGCCCGCCATCTTGATCGGCTGGCCGTTGGAGGCGCCGCGCTGGGTGAGAGTGATGTCGAGCAACTTGGCGACGCGCACGGCGTCGTCATGGAACAGTTCGTAAAAATCGCCCATGCGGTAGAACAGCAGTTTGTCGGCGTGTTCAGCCTTGATGCGCAGGTACTGCTGCATCATGGGCGTATGGCTGGATTTTTCCGGGGCGTTCATGCGGCAGGACTCAGCTTATCTTGACCACGATGTCGTGCAGTCGGTTGGCGCACAGCGCCATGTGTTCGGCGGCATTGGTCAGGTGGCGGTAGATTTCGCGGCGCTTGAACATGTTGATGTAGTCGGTGCCCTCGAACAGATTGGGCAGGGCGACGCGGTAAAGTTTTTCGGCATGGCGCTCGGCCTGACGCGCCAGATTGGCGTCCTCCGCGGCTGTGGCGGGTGCGGTGCCGAGCTTGGAATAGCCGTTGGCCAGCGCATCCACTCCCTCCTTGATGCAGTGCGAGATGTTGCGCATGAAGTCATCCGGCTTGACGCTGAGTACGTCCATTTCGTGCACGGTGGTTTTGCAGTACATCACGATGTCGTCGAGCGCGATGATGGCGCGGTAGATGTCCTCGCGGTCTATCGGGGTGGAAAATGCTTCATTGAGTTCGTGCAGGTTGCGCATCTTGAGCAGGTCGGCTTCGTGCACGTCCTGTTTGAGCGC
>CAYOJU010000656.1:0-1018 GCA_964404355.1 uncultured Sideroxydans sp.
GGCGCAACTCACTCCAGAGAGAGCGGCAACGCTCGCCCAGCCACACATTGAGTTCGGTGAAGGAACCGAAGCGTTGGTTCTGCGCATCCAGCCAGATGCGCCGCCGACTATCCTGAACGTTCTTCTCCACAACGCCTTTCTCCCAGCCCGAGGCCACGTTGCAGAAGTCAGGGTCGAACAGGTAGTGCGCGCACATCACGGCAAAGCGCGCATTGACGATCCGCCCCTTGCCTTTGTTGACCTTATCGACGGCTGTCTTCATGTTGTCGTAGATGCCGCGCCGGGGAATGCCGCCCAGTGCCGTGAAGGAGCGCGTGTGGGCATCGAACAGCATTTCGTGCCCTTGGCTCGGGTAGGCGACCAGCCAGAATGCTCGGCTGGCGCACAGCTTGAGGTGCGACACCTGGATGCGCCGGTAGATGCCGCCAATCACCAGACCTTCTTCGCTCCAGTCGAACTGGAACGCCTCGCCCAGTGCAAACTTCAGCGGGACGAAGGCGCGCGGCGTTTTGCCTTCCCGGCCACGCCAGTCGCGGATGAAATCGGTGACGCGGCTATAGCTGCCCGTGTATCCATCCTGTTTGATTTGTGCAAACAGGTCCTTGCCGGTACGCCTGTTTTGCTTGATACGGTGGGCATCGGCTTTGAGTGCCTGTTCCAGCAGATCATGAAACGCGCTCAGTTTGCAGGGTCGCTCACTTCGGCGGTAGGTCGGAGGGGCCGTCTCCTTGGGACTTCTCAGCCATTTGCGTATCGTGTTGCGCGATAAACCTGTGCGCTTCGTTATTTCATGCAGCGACAGTCGGTCGCGTAAATACATCCGTCGTATCTTTCCAATCATTTCCATAGTGATCACCTTTTATCTCCTGCCTAAAAGTTAGGCAGGGCAAGTAGAACACCTGGGTCAATTTTGGATCGGCACAGCTCCTATATGTGGGTCAGTTTTCGGTCGGCCTCAACAATCATGACCATTGACAGAGTTTCTCTGTTACCAAGCTTCTGCATTGGTGCACGCACG
>CAYOJU010000657.1:0-1013 GCA_964404355.1 uncultured Sideroxydans sp.
TGGTGCAGACGAGCAGACCGAGTTGCGCCTGACCGGCGGCCACTTGGTTGGCCACGGCAAAGGCGAAATCGGGATAATCGCAGGATTCCTTGGAGTTGGTGCCGAGGTCGGCGACGGACAGGCCGAGGCTGAGCAGGTGCGCCTTGAGCGCTTCCTTGAGTTCAAAACCGCCGTGATCTGCGCCGAGGGCGAAGTTGACGGGGCCGGAAACGGGAGCGCTGGGGGCTTTCAAGATATTATGCTGTTCCATAAATTTCAAAATCGTGACGACGCCCTGCTCGATCTGGTCGCGGCATTCCACGTAGATCGGGTAGGATCCCCCGATGGGATCGCTGATGTCCTTCTCGTAAGGTTCGAGGGTTTCGTCAAACTCGCGGACGAGAAAGGTTTTCTCGGCGGCCGGGGGGTACAACAGCATCACGGTATCGACGTGGCTGTGGGTCATCCCAAAGATAAAATCGGCGTCCCGCACGAGTTCGGCGGTGAGCATCTGGCTGCGCTGACGGGAGATATCAATGCCGATCTCCTTCATCGCCTGCACGTAATGGTGCGTGGGCACCTGGCCATCCATGGCGCCGAGGCCGGCGGACACGACGCGAAAGTCGCCCCGGCCCTTAACAGCGTGGCGGAAAAGGCCTTCGGCCATCGGGCTACGGCAGACATTGCCGGTGCAAAGAAAAAGGATCGTCTTCATCAAAAACGTGAGGGTAGAAGGTGATTGGCGAAAGGCTGGACGTCAATCCGAAATCGCCGTCTTTTAGCCCCGTGCCGGATGCAAGGCGGCTTGGGCCCGGAGAAAATCAACGGCTCGGGCTAGCACGGGATCGTGAATCACAGGACGAACCGGGGTTGGCCGGGGGGTGGTAGCCTCGGTTTCCTCATCCGTATCCCCGTCTTTCACCCGTTGCCGGACGAGTTCCGCCTCACTCATGTGGTCAACCAAGGCCAGCATGCTGTTGGTACCAGCCGGCACGGCGTTGGTGGGCGGCCAGGGGGAGTAGGGATTTTCAAAC
>CAYOJU010000658.1:0-1012 GCA_964404355.1 uncultured Sideroxydans sp.
AGGAAGATTGTCATGTAGATTAAAGTACATTGAAGTTCTATAAATGTTGATAAAGGATTATCATTTAATTACATGAATATATAAAAATGTGTATTTTATATATTGAACATGACCTAAATGAATGAAACATTATATGGATTGTGTTTTGTGTCATTAATGTTTTCATTGTGTCTTTAGAATCTTAGATATGAGATGTGTAGGTTTTTCACATGAGAAGTATATAATGTGATTACTATTTAAATACTATCTTATGATAGGAATAAAATAGTAGTTCGTTGTGTACAACTTGTGCGGGAGAAATCTATATGTTAATATTATCATTGTCCCTCAATTTGAGTTATGATATTACTGGGCCCCTTGGTAAAGTGGAATTATATCGCATGCAATATAACTAATGTAGTTATAATTATAATTCACTTGAGAGACCAAGAAAACGAATATAATGCAAAAATGACACGATCCTATTTTGCATATTATTCATAATATCATGTGACAAGGATAGACACAAAATAAGTGGATCAAGTAAATAATTACTATGTCGTTTGGATAACTATAATGTAATGATAGAACCTCTTATAGTCAATAATATAAAGTTTTATATTATTGCCAAGATGACATAGATCCTCTATACGGTCACACCAACTGAAGAGAAACAACAAGTATTTTACATTTCATAATGATGTATAAGATAAAATACATGTGATGAAATGCTAAAATAAAATGTCATAATATGACATGCTTAGACCATAAATAAATTTATGAAGTTATGCAAATATTATTTGGTATAATGTTTGAATACATTATAAGAATAATATAAATATTGTATAATAGAATAATATGAATAATATTATTTGTTCATAAATTAATTTATTGAACCAACCATAAGATGAGATTAAAGAGAGCATGAGATGGCTAAACAAGGCTAGTGGCATTTGTGTAATTGATTCAAACCTTACACAAAGGGTTGCCCTAACCCTTGCCTATTTAAGGGGGCTCATTTGGGAGAAAAATA
>CAYOJU010000659.1:0-1012 GCA_964404355.1 uncultured Sideroxydans sp.
GTAGAAAAGAAACCCTCAGCAAAAACCACACCTCGGGATTCACAGGTAAAATCAAGCACAGATTTTATGCCGCCAGGCACAGAGCTTTCCTGGGATCCAACAGACAAAATTGAAACGAAAACCCAACTCGAACCAACAGACCAAGTAGAACAGGTCGAATTAGCAGCAGGAAAATACACAAATATAGGAAAGGCAGTACAAGGCGATGCGAGGAAGGAGCTGATCAACTTTCTCCGGGATAACCAATCCGTGTTTGCGTGGTCCGCCGCCGACATGCCTGGAATCCCGCGGGACATCGCCGAGCATAAGCTCCACCTCATTCCGGGAGCTAAGCCGGTAAGGCAGAAAAAACGAAATATGGGCGAAGAAAGGCAGATGGCGGTAAAAAAGGAAGTAAAGAAATTGCTGGAAGCCGGAGTCATTCGGAATGTAGACTGCCCAGAGTGGACGGCCAATCCCGTGCTAGTGAAAAAGCCGAATGGAGATTGGAGGATGTGCATTGATTACACCGATCTCAACAAGGCATGCCCCATGGATCCATTCCCCTTACCCAAGATCGACCAGCTAGTGGATTCCACCTCGGGTCATGCCTTCCTCAGTTTTATGGATGCCTTCTCCGGGTATAACCAGATCAGGATGTGTCAAGAAGACGAGGCAAAAACGGCGTTCACCACGCATTCCGGGCTCTATTGCTATAAGATGATGCCCTTCGGTTTGCGTAATGCCGGGGCCACCTTTCAACGAATGGTCAACAAAGTCTTCGACAAACAAATCGGACGAAACATGGAAGCATATGTCGATGACCTTCTCGTCAAAAGCATGTCCGACTTCGGGCACATAGAAGATCTCCGGGAGACATTTGCAACGTTGAATGGGGCCAGCATGAAACTCAATCCGAAGAAGAGTTTTTTCGGCCTCACGGGAGGTAAATTCTTAGGATTTATGGTATCGATGAGGGGCATCGAAATCCACCCCTCTAAGTCGGCAGCGATACTCGACATGAAGCCCCCTA
>CAYOJU010000660.1:0-1010 GCA_964404355.1 uncultured Sideroxydans sp.
TGGAACCGCCGGGGTTCATGAATTCCGCCTTGGCCAAAATATCGCAGCCGGTCTGCTCCGACAACCGGCGCAGCCGGATCAGCGGCGTGCGGCCAACGTGTTTCTCAATCCCAAAATAATTTCCGGTGCTCACAGTGAATCTCCGTTTTCACGCGAACTTCCGGTGGTCCGGTCAGTTGGCTAGGGCATTTAATCAATGGCTCGGTGGGAACCGTGGCCAGCAAACTCATTTAGCGGCGGTCTTAAAGCGCAGTGACGAGTCCAAGCTCTCGTGCAACAACCGCACAGCGGCCACCAAAGTGGCCACATCAGTGGGTGTGCCCGCGAAGGCCTGGTTCGGGTCCGCTGCTGCCGCCGCTTGGGCGCCCGCAGCTACCACTGAGGTCAACGAGGCATCCACCAAACCGGTTTCGATAAAATGTTTTTGGAACAGCGTAAAAGCTTCTCCATCGGTTTTGGCTTGGGCGCGCTGAACCACCAGTAGCGCACGGGTGGCGGCCAGGGCCGCCGCATAAAAGTGGCCGGCTTCCTGTGCTTCGCGGGCATTGGCCAAATCAACCTCGATCAAATCAAACACGCCCGCACTGCATTCGCCTTGGCCACGGCCCGCCAGGGAAAACAGCGCGTCCGCATCCCAGTCGTAATAAAATTCGCGCCGACTGGCGATGGACGGCACGTTCTGGTGGCGGCTCAAAATTTCCTCGGCCACCTTCTTGCCACCGCGATCCACAAATTGGTGAAAGTCCGCCGCTTCTGGAGATTGCTTCCATGCCGTCAACAAATCGCGCACGAACGCGGGCGCATTTTTCGCGGGCACCGCGCCAACATTGGTGCCAAAGCGGGTTTGTCCCTCCGCCAGCCGTCCGCCGAGTTGCACGGCGTAAAACGGCACCAGATTGTCTCCCACCCGCCGTGCCGCGCCCGAAAAACCTATGTTGCCAATGGGATGCCGACCGCACGAATTCGGGCAACCACTGATATGGATGGAAAAATCACCGAGGCTGTTGAGA
>CAYOJU010000661.1:0-1008 GCA_964404355.1 uncultured Sideroxydans sp.
CCAAGGCGGACCGGCACTTTGCCCGCTTCATGCTGAGCAACAAGCTGTAGCAAAGTGGTACAATCAGCTTGCAACTTAATGATTGTCACGGTCGAAATGTTTTACAACCGTGACGAGCAAGCCGAGATGCCAGGAGCCGCGGAGCGAACGACGAGACATACCTTAATGGTAGGCGAGGAGTGAGCGAGCACGCGACAACGCAGATCGGATGCGCAGTAGGTTGTAAAGCATTTCGAACCGGGGGCGACCTGGCTTCGACGTGGGTTACAAAGCAGTGTAGGGCATACCGAGGACCCGCCACCTCGTAAATCAGCTGGAAAACCAATAGTCGCAAACGACGAAAAGTACGCTCTAGCCGCTTAACCGGTTAGATCCCACACCCTGCTGTCCGTGGAGGGGCTCAAGGCAGTAATGCCGCGATGAGTGGGATCATTTACACGGAATCGTGTTGTGCAGGGTTACTTTGCACCGCATTAAATTTAGGTGACTCGTCCAGTAGCAGCCTGTCGGTTGGCGTCTGCCGGATAAAATTAAATAACCAGACTAAGTATGTAGAACTGCCTGTAGAGGGCTTGCGGACGGGGGTTCAATTCCCCCCGCCTCCACCAACAAATGAAAACGGCACCCCTGTGGTGTCGTTTTTATTTGTTGCGTTGAGATTGTGCGGGAATTGAATCCCAGTCCGGCACGGACGGGGGGCGGAGGGCGTAAAGCAAACAGCACCTGCGTGCTGTTTGTAGCCCGGAGCGCCAAGGCGCATGCAGGCGCGTTGGCTGGCCAGGCTGGCCAATTCCCCCGCCTCCACCAACAAATAGAAAAGGCACCCTCGCGGTGCCGTTTTTATTTGTTGCGTTGATATTGTCTGGGAATTGAATCTGGAAGCGAGGACACCCAACAAACGGCAGGCTGCCAACCTGCCGTCTTGCTGTGATCTTTCTTTCCTTATTTTTGTCTGTCTTGACGGCGATCGCGACGATCCTTGTGCAAGTCTCGTTTGTCCTTATGGAG
>CAYOJU010000662.1:0-1005 GCA_964404355.1 uncultured Sideroxydans sp.
ATCGCATTGCATAATAATCCCTCAAATATAAAATTACATGTTAGGCTGAGCGCAGTGGCTCACACTTGTAATCGCAACACTTTGGGAGGCCAAGGTGGGAGGATTGCTTGAGCCCAGGAGTTCAAGACCAGCCTGGGCGATATAGCAAGACCCCATCTTTACATTGTTTTTTTTTTTTAATCTGTAATTGGAGCAATATAATTGATGTATATATATACTAGTAATCGTGCCCGTGCACAGCAACGGGAGCAAATTATGTAGTAGAAAACCTAATTTACTTAAGTTTTTTTTTTATAAAAAATAGAGAAAATAAATATTGCTGAATGTAAACCAAAGATATTATTTCTGAATTGAATATAGGAATAAAAAAACATAGCATTCTCTAATAAAAACCATAAACATACAAAGCTAAAACAAAACAAACAACCTAAAAGCTACTGAAGTAAGTAATTTCAATACGCTGACACCACATTTGGTAGCACCTCACGGCATGTTGAGTCTGCACATAATAAACAAACTGTTTTAATCAAGGAACTTCAAGTTGATTAATATTGATTAATTTAAGACAAAGAGTATTTTGATATTTTAATTTTAGAAGTACCTAAGTCTCAACTCTTCATATTCTGGCATCTGGGGATTAAAATGGACAGTGGAAATATCCGTGGCAAGCAAATGATTATCTGCAAAATATTTTTATTTATTTAGTTTAAATTTAGTTTTTAAAATTTGAAATAAACATAAAAGATATAAATTTGTTACATACATGGTGTATCAACAAGTACTTTCACCCAAGTGACGAAAATAATAGACTTTTCTTCAATAGCTTGGAGGACTCCCTGGTTGTTCTCGAAGGGTTTGCCTACCATCAACAATGGAATGACAGTTCCTCTAAACATTGAAAACATTGTAAGCAATTATGTGCACCTTTAATGTTTGATTTGAAATATTCAAATTATAATTAATAAGTATTGTTTATTATTAGTTGATTTCTAAATACCACTGAAC
>CAYOJU010000663.1:0-1004 GCA_964404355.1 uncultured Sideroxydans sp.
TACTTGTGCAACTCAACGTGCGTGTGCCTATTCAGTGGATCTGGCACCGGAATCTGCTGAAACAATCCGAATTGCCGCATGCAGCGATCCGGATAAGTATGCTCAACGATCCAATAAAATATCAGTGGACCGCGATACAAATAGTAGGGCTGATAAATTTAGTAAGAATGTGAGTTATAATTTATAAGTACGGTAACATATAACTACATAAATAACTTGATTCAAACATACCCTTCCCGCCTGAGTCACTGTCGGAAGCTTGTTGTAGACACTCCCGTACGGCTCCCAATTCACATGATCCTCCGTCAAACTCTGAAACTGGCCCCGCGGGATACGTGCACCCTGGGTCTTGAAGTGGGAGGATGACACGTATTTGTGCGTACCACACCATTTGTACGCAAAAGATGCGCATGTATCAAGCGTTGGAGCGCCCCAGGTAGGTTCCCAATTCTTAGTTTGAGGCTCAGGCCGGAGAACTGGAAAGCGGGTCCACGACCAGTGCTGCAGAAGCATCACCGGACCATACATAGATCCTCTCTCGGGGTCGGTAGCGACACATAGACTCCGATACAGATATGCAAGAACCGCTCCACCCCAATTGTACTGTACCGGCTGGTCCAAATTCACAATTAGATCGAGATACCACAACGGTATCCCGTCCCCGCCACTGTCTGGGAACAAACTAGACGACATCAGGTCCAAGATATATGCACGGACATACCTAGCAAAATTCAAGACAATGTGAGTACATTATTGATAGGCTAAAGCACGAATAAATTGATATATATATATATATATATATACTTACCACTTCAGCGTCTGTTCGTCGCGATCTGTCGGTAGCTTCTCAAATCGTTCACGAAACTTAGATTTCAGGAAAGTCAACTCCATGCTTCTTTCATTTCCCTCAGACCCCCGTTTTTTCATAAGATCACTCTGCTCATGCTCTTTGATTCCTAACAATTCGAAGAGCCTGCCTTTTGCATTCCTCCCGTCTGTACTCC
>CAYOJU010000664.1:0-1004 GCA_964404355.1 uncultured Sideroxydans sp.
AAATTAATTATTAAAAAAATGATTAAACACCGCTCAAATATATTGAGCCATAATATTAATTATTATGCTAGTATTTTAAATTAATGTTATTCTTGTGTTCATTCAAATTAAGAATTAATGTTAACATTTCAGTAATAGAATGCTTATAGAGGAACTGATCATGCGCCTGTGTTAATTGGTACTCTAAATTAATTATGTTGTTATTTGTTTGTAGCAAATTAAATTCTGTTTATTAAGTGATAAGCATAAATTATATATACATTTGATCTAGATTTTATCATAAAACAACCTCAAATATCTTGTATTTATAATATAAAGTGATTAAAATACACCTGGAATCAAGTTACTGCGGTTATTTGGCTTTTCATTGCAGGAAATGATGAAAAATGGCGAAAATACCTCTCAGTGCGGATCAACCACACGCACTGCGGATCAGTGCAGCCGCACTGGGTACTTAGCCGCATTTCCAACATCCAAGCGCTGCACAGGAATTTTTCCCGAGCCTAGTGCGGACGCACTCAGGGACAGTGCGGATGAGCCCAGCCGCACTCAATACTTAGCCGATTTCAGAAACTTCAGAAAAGCGCAGAATCCACCCGCAGTGCGGGTCATCCATTCGCAGTTCCACTCGCACTCAGAAAAATTCGCAGAAATTCAGGAAGTTAAATAAGGAAACTTAGATCCAGTGCGGGTGAGACCACCCGCAGTGCGGATGAACTTGACCCGCAGTCAGCCAGAAATACCCTGTTTTAGCACGGTTTCTATTTTTAGCGCACCAGGGACGCGTTTTAACAGCCAAAATTACACATACTTGTCTGGGAAGTAATGTAAAAAGAGCACCCACTACCCCACTAACCCTACATTCAAGGCTCTTAATTGGGCATAGCCTTTGGCTATAAAAGAGGGGGTTCTTTCCCATTCAAGGCATCCAATTCATTATCTCATTCTCTCTCTCTCTCTCTACACACACACACTTAGCGATAAATTCTGAAGTAAGGAAAGCT
>CAYOJU010000665.1:0-1004 GCA_964404355.1 uncultured Sideroxydans sp.
GTCCTGGCGCAATATTGTCCAGCTTGGTTTGTGCGGGGCCGGCGTACAACGAGGCAGATATGTGTCCTGTCTGTCCAGGTTCAATGCTGGCTACGGGTAGAATTACCCCGGCAGAAAATTCGTTCGCATCCAACTTCCTGGTATAAAACTCGCGTGATCCTTTGTTTTCGGGTAGCCAGGCAGATACAAAATAGTGCTGCAGCATGCCTATCCAGCCGTTATCGGGATTGACCGGCAGTTTGACCTTGTTCTTTTCGATGTCAGCAAACTCAATTTTCTTGAATTTTTCCTGCTCTGTGTATACCGCCGGACCGGTAAAAGTCGGGACAAATTTGGAAGATCCGGAAACAGGTACCGAATCACGCACGAACTGGTAATAGGCTGATGGCAGCAACGCTGTTTTGCCCAAGTTCTCGATTTCGTAAGCCACATCAACCAGATAATTGCCACGGTGGAAGGTATAGACCTTGGTAACACGGGCTGCTGCTGAATCAAGCGCCGTCAGGCGTACCTCCACGGTGTCTTTGCCTTCCGCTAAACGATATTCATCGCCAGATGCTGAAAACTCAGCATTATGAGTCGGTAGTCCTGCACCCAACAATCCGGACTGGGCAACATAAATATGCCCGTCCTTCTGTTGCAGCAGGGTAAATGGTTTGCTTTGATCGTCAGTGTCCTTATGCTTCAACAACTCCAGACGTTGAATATTGCCGCCAGCGGTATTGATTTCCACCTTTAACGTGTCGGTTGTCACGACAATCTTCGTCCCTGCAGGGGCCTTTTGGGTCTCGGCTGGCGCTGCAGCAACCGTGGTTGCTGCCACTGCGGACTGCGCCAATCTTGCTGGCGCAACCGGTATGGAGGGGTCTGCTGGTGCAGTCGCCACAACCGGTGCGACAGGCTGGTTCTGACGTACCCAGGAACTCCAGAGTACAAACAAAGAGAAGAAGAAAATCATGAATAAGAACAACCGCCGCATGTCCATCAACGTTTCACCTGTATTT
>CAYOJU010000666.1:0-1001 GCA_964404355.1 uncultured Sideroxydans sp.
TTCCGCGCCAACCAGAAGCTGGAAATTCGCGTGATGGACAACAACGATCTGGAAAAAGAGCGCGGCATTACCATTCTGGCCAAGAACACGGCCATCGAATACGAAGGTACCCACATCAATATCGTCGACACACCGGGACACGCCGACTTCGGCGGCGAGGTGGAACGAGTGCTGGGCATGGTAAACGGCGTGTTGCTGCTGGTGGATGCGGTTGAAGGCCCGATGCCGCAGACCCGTTTCGTGACCAAAAAGGCGCTGGCACTGGGTTTGAAGCCTATCGTTGTGATCAACAAGATCGACCGTCCCGGCGCACGCGCCGATTGGGTCCTGAACCAGACCTTCGACCTGTTCGACAAACTCGGTGCAACCGACGAACAACTCGACTTTCCCGTCATTTATGCTTCCGGCCTGAACGGCTGGGCCTGTATGGACCTGAAAGATGCGCCGAACAATGGCGGATCCGCTGCTGACATGAAACCGCTTTTCGACACAGTGTTGAAGCATGTTCCTACCCCTCCGGGCGATCCCGATGCGCCGCTGCAACTGCAATTGGCCGCGCTAGACTACTCAACATTCACCGGACGCCTCGGCATTGGCCGCGTGTTAAACGGCCGTATCAAGCCCGGACAAAACGTGGTGGTGATGAACCATGGCGACCAGGTCAGTTCTGGCCGTATCAATCAGGTGCTGGGTTTCCAGGGCCTGGAGCGTATTCCGGTGGAGAGCGCTGAAGCTGGCGACATCATCATCATTTCCGGTCTGGACGAGATCGGTATCGGCGTCACCATTTGCGACAAGGATCAACCGGTTGGTCTGCCCATGTTGCTGGTGGACGAGCCAACGCTGACCATGGACTTCATGGTGAACAGCTCGCCACTGGCAGGTACCGAAGGCAAGTTTGTTTCCAGCCGCCAGATCCGCGACCGTCTCAGCAAGGAATTGCTGACCAACGTTGCGTTGAAGGTTGAAGATACTCAGGATGCCGATGTGTTCCGCGTTTC
>CAYOJU010000667.1:0-1000 GCA_964404355.1 uncultured Sideroxydans sp.
ACTTAGATTCGAAACGGCTAATTATACGTAGAATTAGATTAGTTCTAGAATAACGAATTGCACGACTTAGAAATATTTAATTAAGAACACGTAAAATAGTTAAATAATTTCTCTAAAAATTGTATAATCCGAATTTTACCCTTTTTAAAATATAGCACAACTATACTATATTAGAATAAATACACAAGTAGTAATAACTACTCGTTCACATATATATATATACTCTACTAAAATAATAAAATTAGAAATTTCTAAAAGTAAGTAACCGTTTCGTTTCTAAAATCTTATACACGTATCGCGTATCTAAATTATAAGAAAACTAAGTTATATTGAACCAAGTATTAGCTAAAAATAATTACACATTTGTTTTTACGTAATATTATTAAAATAATAGTGTTAGGAAATTTTGGTAATATATTAACTTTCGAAACCGCGTTCATTCGATAAAAATAGTTATAGCTATTTTAAACTAAAGATAAGTAGGCAAATAATTAGGTTAAGATACTTAGATAGAACACGAATAAAATTTCCGCAACTCACGAATATTTATTTTTGCGAATATTTCGACATTAGAATTTTTATAAGCAATTTATCTTCAAATTAAAGTATTAATACTATAAATTAGTTTAGATTAAAATTAGATTAATTTAGATCAAAGTGAATGGTCAATATCTGACGAAATTATAAATTAAGATTAATGCCAAACTCGATGGCATGAAAGGAAATAATTAATATCTGACTAATCGGTTCAGTCAGACTGACTGAATCGGTAATTTTTATACAACCGAAATAATCGAGAATTTAACTTACACATTAGTTGGGGCGAGGGTTAGAATAATTTAGCGTAGATCTTAATTAGTTTACGTTACGTAATTTCAGATCAGCAGATTTCGTGCGAGCCCGATTATTGGACTGATCCCCAGTTCGGAGCATACGCGGATCGCGCTGATTTCTAGCTTCAGAGACTCCAGCCCCCTCAGGTGTGGGATATCTGAATTAT
>CAYOJU010000668.1:0-1000 GCA_964404355.1 uncultured Sideroxydans sp.
GCATTTGTAAAAATCGGCAACCCCGCGATCATAACGTCATGAGTGCCTTGATTATATTGCGCAAGCGCTAGTGGCCTTCATATGGGGTAAAACCCTACCGGGTGTTGTGCCGGCCGCGACCGCCGAAAACAAATGCAGTGAAAACCGGGCTGTCAGGTGGACGGGGCGAGTCCAAGCAAGCGCCCCACCGAGCGTGCAATCATCAGTTCTTCGTTCGTGCGAATGACGCGCACAGTGACATGGGCTTTGTCCGCAGAAATCACGGGCGCATTTTCAGCATTTCTCGCTTCGTTTATTTCAATTCCCAGGAAATCAAGTTTTTCACAGATGCGGGCGCGGACGCTCGGCACATTTTCACCGATGCCGCCGGCGAAGACGAGCGTGTCCAGGCCACCGAGCGCTGCAGCGAAGGAGCCGATCCACTTTTTTGCCTGGTAACAAAACAGTGCCACGGCTTCAGCCGCCCGGACATCAGTGGCTTCCAAGGCGCACAAGTCGCGCATGTCAGAACTGGTCTCCGAAACGCCCAGCATCCCGGACTGGTGATTGACCATTTCGTAAAATTGTTTGGTGGTCAGGTGCTCGGTACGCGCGAGATACGGCGCGAGACCGGGGTCCAAATCACCAGCGCGCGTGCTCATCACCAATCCCCCCGTCGGTGTGAAACCCATGCTGGTATCCACGCTCTGGCCGTCGCGCACGGCGGCCAGACTGGCGCCGTTGCCGAGATGGGCGAGGATGACGCGGCCCTTCGTTGCCGCCGGGTCGCCCAGGCGCGCCAGTTCTTCCATCAGATAAGCGTAAGACAAGCCATGGAACCCGTAGCGTTGAATTCCCTTGGCATCGAAGCGGCGTGGAATTGGCAGCAGCTTGGCCACCCGCGGCATCGTTTGATGAAAGGCCGTGTCGAAACAGGCCACTTGCGGAAGCTTTGGATGCCGCTGACGGAACGCCTCGATCAATTCAATCTCGCGGGGCAGATGATCCGGGTCATTCGGGC